>NZ_KK073874.1:5920893-6248403 GCF_000585375.1 Cryptosporangium arvum DSM 44712 | reverse complement strand
GTGGCAGGCGGACTATGGATCCGGGCCGAGCAGCGGGCCGCGACACCTCTGATCGATCTGCGGATGTTGCGCTTGACCACCATCTGGACCAGCAACCTGATAGCTCTGCTCACCGGCGCCACGATGTACGCGGTCTTCGCCTTTCTTCCGCAGTTCGTCCAGACCTCTCCGTCCGCCGGCTACGGCTTCGGCGCCAGCATCGCCGAGTCCGGTCTGCTGCTCCTGCCTTCGTCGATCACCATGTTCGTGTCCGGCGTGTTCGCCGGACGCCTCGCGTCGATCATCAGTGCCAGGCGAGTCGTGGTCCTCGGGTGTCTCATCGGTGGCGCTGCCATGGCCCTGCTCGCCGTCGCACACGAGCACACGTGGGAGATCTATCTGTCCTCGGCCCTCATCGGAGTCGGGCTCGGACTCGTCTTCGCGGCGATGTCGGGTCTCGTCGTCGCGGCCGTTCCACCGTCGCAGACCGGCGTCGCCAGCGGCATGAACGCCAACATCCGGACGATCGGCGGCTCGGTCGGCGCGGCGCTGATGGCAAGCGTCGTGACGTCACAGCTGATGCCGAACGGCTTGCCGGAAAGGTCCGGATATATAGTCGGCTTCGCCGCGATGGCATTCGTCTTCGTGCTGGCCGCCGTGGCCGCGCTTCTGATACCGGAAACCCCCAGCGTGCCGCGAAAGGAGCCCTCGTGCGCCGAGACGCGGCCCGCAACCAGGAGCTGATCCTGAGGAGCGCCCATGAGGTGTTCTCCGAGCTGGGAACCGACGTGGGCCTGGACGTTGTCGCCAGCCGCGCGGGCGTCGGTGTCGGCACCGTCTACCGGCATTTCCCGAACAAGGAACTCCTGCTCAGCCAATTGGTGAATTCGATGTACGAGGGTCTCGTCGCAGCTGCACAGGAGGCTCTCGCGCGAGGGGACGGGACCGGTCTGGAGGAATTTCTCCGCCTGCTCAGCAGGTCTTTGATCGACCACCTCGGCTATTCCGACCGCTTCATCAGCGATCTGGGCCCGGGCGTGGGCGAGCAACTCGACAGCCTGTTCGACCAACTTCTGACCCAGGCGAAGACGCATCGCACGATCAACGACAGCGCCACCAAGGGCGACCTCCAGATCCTGATCTGGGGAGTACGCGGTGTCGTCGCCGTGAGCGGTTCCGTTGCCCCCGAGGCCTGGGAGCGTTTTCTCGACATCCATCTCGCGGGACTGCGCGCCGCTCCGTTCCCCAGCGTTCGTCCAGGCACGGACGCCGGACAGATCAAGCGGATGCTGGACGCGCGCGACAAGAAGTGATGCAGAGAGTGGAGCGGCGGCCTAGGGCGTGTTTGAAAAGCGCTTCGTTCGTTGGGTGATGCGTGGCTCGTGGTGATCTGACGAATGCGGAGTGGGAAGTCTTGTCGGCGGTGTTGCCGTCGGCTAAGCCGGGTGGTCGGCCGCCGCGTTCGCGGCGGCAGGTCATTGATGGGATCCGGTGGCGGGTGAGGACCGGGGCGCCGTGGCGGGACCTGCCCGAACGGTATGGGCCGTGGGAGACCGCGTATGCGCTGTTCCGGGACTGGCAGCGGGACGGGACCTGGGCGCGCATCGTGTCCGATCTGCAGTCCCGCGCCCAGGCCCGGGGGCTGATCACCTGGGACGTGTCCGTCGACTCCACCGTGGTCCGGGCTCACCAGCACGCCGCGGGCGCCCGTAAAAGGGGGTCGATCAGAAACAACCGCCGGGAGGGTGCACCGCAGAGCCCAACGACCATGGTCTGGGACGGTCACGCGGCGGGTTGAGCACCAAGATCCATCTCGCGGCCGAGGGCGGACAGCGTCCGCTGTCGCTGCTGGTCACCGCCGGGCAGGCCGGAGACGCGCCGCAGTTCCAGCCGGTGATCGACGCGATCGGTGTCCCCGGTCGAGTCGGCAGGCCCAGGACACGGCCGGCGCGGGTCCTAGCCGATAAGGCCTACGGATCCCGCGCCAACCGCGTCTACCTGCGCCGACGCGGAATCCGCGCCACCATCCCCGAACCAGCCGACCGGTTGGCCCACCGCCGACGTCGCGGCAGCGCCGGCGGCCGCCCACCGACGTTCAACGCCGAGACCTACAAGCAGCGCCACGCGGTCGAGTGCGGGATCAACCGCCTCAAGCGCTACCGGGCGGTCGCGACTCGCTACGACAAACTCGCCGTCCGCTTTCTCACGACGCTGCACATCGCCGCGATCAACGAATGGCTACGGTGACCAGCTTTTCAAACAGGCCCTAGGGGCTGTGACCAGTGTCGGCTGGAGCCCCGATGCGACCGGGCCTGGCTGTCATCGCCAACGATCACCGCGGCTGCACCCGGCCCAACTGCGGCACGTGTGGCGCTCTGCGCACCGGTCTCGCCGCGTGCCTGTCGGTATTGCGAAGTGACCATCAGCGGGCGGTGGAGGCCCAGTTCGACCAGACCGAGCCCCACTTGAGGCGGCGTTGGTTCAAGCGCAGCAAGGGCTGAGACCGCACGCCCGCGTCGTCGTCGCTGGATCTGACTGACGTCGGCATCCGGATCTGCCGATGGTCGGATGTACTGCACAGAGCTCCAGGAGTCGCCGCGCGCTTCACCGGCGTGCCCGGCTCACGACCGGCTCCGCGCTGACCGGGGCGGAGCCGAGCTCGTCGAGCGTGTCGAAGTTGTGGAGCAGCGCGGCGGACAGGGCGGCTGCGTCGCCGGCAGCGGTACGGCGGGCCGCTTCGAAGCAGGCGATGCCCAGGCGCGCGGCCAGCGCCGCCATCCCGGGATCGGCGCCGCGCGCGGCGAGTGTCTCCTCGAGAACGCCGGTGAGATGGTCGTGTTTGCGGTGCATCCGGTCGCGCAGCTCGGGGTGCCGGTTGACCAGGCGGTCGTGCGCGGCGTACCGGACCGGATCGGCCACGACCTCCTCGCTGATCGCCAGCACGATCGCGCGTACCAGGACCATCGCCGCGGGCAGGGTCGTGGCGTCCCCGTCGGTCGACTCCCGCACCGCGCCCAGTCGATCGGCGTGGCGCTGCTCGTCGGCGAACACGACCTCCTGCTTGTCACCGAAGTAGCGGAAGAACGTGGTGCGGCCGACCTCCGCACGAGCGGCGATGTCCGCGACGGTGACCGCGTCGAATCCGCGTTCGGCGAACAGGTCGTAAGCCGCCCCCACGATGCGCTCGCGCGCCTGCTGCCGTTTGCGTTCGCGCAGTGACATGCCTCCACTCTAGCAATGTGGTACTGAGTACCATACGGTACTTGGTGCCTGAAGCATCCGAAGCCGAGGAGGACTCATGTCCCGAACGATGCTCATGACCGGCGCCAGCCGTGGGATCGGCCGTTCCGCGGCCGAGCGGATGCTCTCCACCGATCCGGCGCTGCACCTGGTCGTCCTCGCCCGTGGCGACACCGCGTCAACGCTGCCCGGCGAGTTGGCGCGGGTATCGGGTAACCCGAACGTCACAGCGGTACGGGCCGACCTGGCCGCACTGGCTGACGTCCAGCGGGCCGCGGCAGAGGTCGGCGCCGCCGTCGACAGCGGTGACCTACCGCCGTTGTCAGGGATCGTGGCCAACGCCGGCCTCCAGCTCACCTCCACCACCGGCGCCACCGCCGACGGGATCGAGACCACGTTCGGCGTCAACGTGCTCGCGAACTACGTCCTGATCCGGACGCTCGCCGACCGGCTCACGGCTCCCGGACGGATCGTCGTGACGAGCAGTGACACCCATGCCGGTGCCGGCGCCCCGGTCGTGCCCCGGCCCCGCTGGGCCGATCCGCGCACGCTGGCCGCCCCGGGCACGGGAGGGGAGGCGTCGACCGCACGCGCCGGACGTCGCGCGTACTCGACCAGCAAGCTGGCGGTCATTTACCTGGTGCACGAACTGGCCCGGCGACTGCCCGAGGGGGTCGACGCGTACGCGTTCAATCCGGGTCTCGTCCCGGACACCGATCTGGTCCGCGACGCCGGGCCGGGCACCCGGCGCCTGTTCACGCTGCTGGCCCCGGCGCTGAGCCTCCTGCCGTTCGCCCAGCGGGCCCGCGCCGCGGGTGCTCAGCTCGCGAACGCCGCGATCGGTCCGCGACCCGGCGAGTCCGGTTCGTACATCGACCGGACCCGCGTCGCCCGCTCGTCGCCGGAGTCGTTCGATCCGCTCCGGGAGGAGGCCCTGTGGCGGGACTGCGCCGGACTCGCCGGCCTGCCCGCCCCCCGGCCCTGACGACAACGCGCCCGAGCGCGTTCGGAGACTGAATCCGTACCGCATCGAGCACCCCGGTGAACCAAGCGTCGACCTCGACACGAGGTGGCGCCAGACGTTCAGACGCCAGCATCGAACTCGCCCTCTTGCCGCCGAGCGCATTCCTCGATGCGGGGGGCGGCGCCCGGACGTGGCGCGGCCCGGGGCGCGTGGTGCGCTCCGGGCCGGTGGTGGTGCGGGGTGCGTCAGCTGCAGGGGCTGTAGTCCCAGCAGTCGTTGTAGCGCTTCTTGTGGTGGCGGCGACGGCGCGGCTTGCACTCGTTGTAGTCCCAGTCGTTGCACTGGTCGTAGTCGTAGTCGTAGGAGCCGCTCATGTCGTCCAGCCTCCTGAAAGTTTGTGTGTTCCTGCTGTGCCACTAGCTTCGCGTCAATGCGGGGCGGGCTCGATCGGCGCCGTTACGGTCCGAACGTTCGCTTGCCGACACTCGCTCATGCCGCTGACGGTGCACGGAGCGGCGCCGTCAGGATCGAACCGGGTGGGCGGTGGCTCCGCGACCGGCCGCGTCCACTACCGCTGACGCGAGCGAGGACTGGTCCACGCTCGCCGTACCGGTTCGCGGACTCCATGTGTCCGGACGCGGGTCCAGGACGGGCATGATCACCGAATGTCGCAGCGATGGCTGAGCCGCTACCTCGCCGGTGATCGGGCGTCGGTTTGGCACGAGATGCGTCAGCGGGGGAACGCGATCCGGCGCGATCCGGAGCTGGAGGACGAAGCGCAGCAGGTCTGCGACGAGATGGCGCGCCGGGCCCGGCAGAACGTCGAAGTCATCGTCGAACGGCTCACGGCTGACGGTTACCGCTTCCACACCAACGACGACGACCGCACACCGTTGACGCCGCATTACCCGCCGACTGCCCGCGCGTCCGAGCTCGTCGACTGGCTCGACCGGCGTTTCGGTGAGGTGCCGCTGACGCTGCGAGCCTGGGCGCGCGGTGTCGGTGACGTGTGGCTCGTCGGGAGCCACCCGGAGTGGCCCACCGCGGCCGAGGCGGACCCGCTCGTCTGCGAGGTGGAAGGTTCGCGCTACCCCGCGGACCAGCCGATGACCGATTACTACGCCGGCGAGCTGGAGATGTGGCAGGAAACCGGGGACGACCGTCTGCTCGTCCTCCCGCTCAGCCCGGACGGAACCCACAAGGCCAGTCGGAGCGGTGGGCCACCGTACGGCGTCATCGTGCCGGATGGCTGCGCCGACGCACTGTTCGCCGCTGAAACGACCAGTCCGTTCGTCGAGTACCTGAACTACGTCTTCCGGAACGGCGGATTTCCGCGGCGGACCGGGACGCAGAACGAGTGGCGCATCCGGCACCGGCTCGCCAAGGACCTCCTGCCACTGTGAACCGCAACGAGCTACCCAGCGGCCGAACTCGTCGGGATGTCGCTTGAGGACCGATGCCATGACGTCATTCCCAGACGCCATTCTCAGACGCCAGGAGCGATGCATCGTGAACATCCGCCTCATACCGCAGTGTGTGCTTCGACGCGAGCAAAGATCGCTCAGGTGGCGGCAGGTAGCCCGGAGACGCTGACAGCCAGGTAGCGCAGCTCGGTTCCGCGGCCTCCGACAGCGTTTTCGATGGTGCTATACGGCTGCCAGTGCAGCCGATAGGTACCGGTGAGGTCGAGTGGAGCTTCGCGTCCCGCGATCGAGCCTGGAGGTACGTCTGGGGGCCACGCCAGGGTCCCGGAGAGAGTGCGCTGGTCGTGGAGGTGAAATGCCTTGTCCCGCGGCTCGGCCCGCCGGGCTGGTTGCCAGTAGAGCGGGTCGTTGGTCAAGGTCAGTGAACAGCCTGCATGCGCTAGCCCGGCGGCGACGAGGCTTTCAACGCGACGAACGTCCTTGATCACGTCGAAGCGGCTGAGGTCGTGTGCACTGTGGTCGGGCAGGTCGAAGTCCTCGCCGTCAATTCTCGTGTGCACGCGGCGGAGGAGGTACTTGACCTCGATCTCCAGGCGCAGCTGACTGCCGGGGTAGACTCCGCCCCATCGGAACCGTCCCTGCGCGTCCCTGCGAGCGGAAGCGACGGTGCTTCGGTGAGCATTGCGCGAAACACGGAGATCCGCACCGACCTTTCATGGAAGCCCGCCGTCCATACGTCTCTATTCAGGACACTCAGCCAGGCGACGAATGGACGCGCGATCACGAACAACCTCTTCTGCCGCGACGAGCTGCCCGATGCCGTACTGGTCGCGGTCCGGGCTGTAGGGTCGCGGCAGCGCGCTTCGTGTATGGGTCCCTTCGAGTCCGATACGGCGCGCGCCTTAATTCACGGCGTCCTTGAACAGGGGCGAGAGCGGATGTATCGGCCTGACTTGGGGGCCGTGCGGACCACCGGCGCTCAGTTCGTCGACGGGGATCTCACGATGGTCGTCGCGGACGAATTCGTCGGCACGGTGACGATTCCGAGCGGTCAGATCGTCGGGTGTGATCCGTTGATCGGAGCGGACGAGTCGCCGCCGTTCACGGCGACTGTCGCGCCGGGCCGGTACGCGTTACGTGCGTGGGTCGCGGCCATCCACCGGGGCGGCGGGAGCGCGGATCGGCGGACCGCCGCGCTGGAATTGGTGATCAGCGAGCAGCCGACGCTGCGGTGGGAACTGGCGCTGGTCGACGGGCAGGACGTCGACCAGCTCGGCGAGGACGGCTACTTCGGGTATTCGGTCGGCGCGGGCGTGGGCACGCTTGCGGACCTGGTCGCGGTCCGGGCGCTGGGCGAGTGGGAGTTCGACGACCTGGATGAGGTCTACATCCCGGCGCAGGTGCCGGCCGCTCCCGGCGCGATTGACGCCGTCACCGAGGAGGCAAGCGGGGCGAACGTCATCACGGTGAGCTCAGGCTGGGGCGACGGAATCTATCCCACGTACGTCGGACACGCGAGGGATGGTTCGGTGACCAGCTTCGTCACGGACTTCCTGGTCGTCCCAGCCTGAAACACCCGAGCCGCGGGGCGTGCCGGTCCCCTGGATGGCCGGTTGTCGCGGGAACTACGGTGCGGGCACTGTCCGCTTACACAGGAGGGCTCAATGGGCGCGAAGACCGCGCTGTTCGCTGTCACCGAAGGCGATCTGCGCCGGGCGTTGCGGGGAGCGGTTCGCGCTGACCCGGCGGAGGTCCTCGCCCTGGTGCGCAGAGTGCACCCCGGCTACGAGGTGACACCGATCGGCGACGGGTGGCTCGGTGATGCCGTCTACCCGCCGGATGACATCAGCTATGCGACGGCCCTGGCGGGCACCGTGTTGTTCTGCGATCGCCGGCTCGTCCACGACCGGCCGTCACAGCTTCCTGCCCATCTGCTCCGCCTCGGAGCCGACCGGCGGATCGTCATGCACGGGATGCACTCAGGTTCTGACGGGCTGTGTTTCGCGGTGTGGGAGAACGGTTCCCTGGTCCGCTCGCTGAGCATCTCTCCGGACGGCGCCATCGGGGAGAACATCGGCGAACCGTACGACTTCGAGCGTCCGTACTGGGCGGGCGAGCGGCCGGTCGGGTCGACGCTCTCGGGGGATCGGTACCCGCTTCCATTTCACCCGCTGGAGCTGGGTGAGGACGCCTTGCGCGCCCTGTTCGGGTTCATCGTGGAAGGTCGTCCGGACCCGGACGACGTCGACCCGCAGCAGGTTCCGCTGCTGGGGTTCCGGGTCGCTGACTCGACCGGCCGCGAACCGGCGGAACGTGACGCCACGATGAAGCAACTGTTGCAGCAGATGGGACCGCCGCGTCGCTACCGCATGATGCCCGACGGCACACTTCAAGAGATCGGCGACACCGGGCGCTGACCCGAGCGATGGCCGTTGCTCGCAGGCGATCGTCCGGCGATGCGCGCTTCGGGCCTCCGCGTCGACGGGCTACGGAGGCGAGGTCGCCCTCACCCGCGCTGAGGGAACCGCCCATGGCTCCCTCAGCGTGCCGACGAACCGGTCAGCGGTGGTCGTTCTCGACGAGCGGAATCACCCAGGCGCGGCGCTCGGTGATCTTGCCGTCGCGGATCACGAAGACCTCGGCCATCGACATGCGCATCGGTTCGCCGGCCTGCTGGGGAACCGACCCCCGTAGCTCAGCCATGATCGTGTCGCCCTCTTCGATCATCCGCACGAGCTCCAACTGGGGAGGGCCGACCCAGCCAGGTCCCTCGATAGCGTCGTCGTAGGCCTCTTTGCCGGTCAGCTGGAAGTGCCCGAAGACGGTCCATCGGATGTCGTCGGACAGGCAGGACAGGATCTTGGCGTGGTCGTTGGTGCGGAAACCCTCGAGGTAGGTCTCGACCAGTTGCTTGTTGAGTGAAACGCTCATCCGGGCTCTCTGCTCTCTCGTGTAGTCAGGGACGGTCCGGCAGCCAGGAGTCGTAGCCGACCGTCGGCGTTCGACATCGCGCGTTCCCGCATCTGCGGTCGAAGGATCGACCGACGCGGCTGCCCGCCGCGATTCCGAATCTTCGTCAGGCCCGGCCGGAGTCCCGCTGACCGGCCGATGAGCGACACCCGTCACGAATGTATGAGCTCGGGCGGATCCCTGTTGGTGCCGCGCGGCAAGCTGATCGCCATGATCGACGACCCCGCGAAGGAACCAATCTCCTTGGTCTGGTGAAGCACATGGCGACCTGCGAGGCCTGGTATTTCGGTGAGGTTCACGCTGACATCTCGCGCGAGCAGCTCGACGGCCGGACCGGGCTGAGAGCCGAGTACGAGGAAAAGATCGACACGGCAGCCCGCGCAGACCATCGCGCGAAGATCGAGCAGGCAGCGGCGGCCCCGACTGGCTGATCGACAAGCAGGTGGATCCGACTGCGGAGCCTTGGTGGGTTTGTACGACAGGGAGGTGGGGCACCGAGCGTCCGGGGTGGCCTCCTACCGTGAGGAGTATGCGGCCGTGCGCCAGGTGCTGTTCGTTCTCGCGGCAACATCGAGTGGTATCGGCTTCATCGTCTTGTTGAGCGCCGGCACCGGCGCCGGCACTCCCTTCGGCATCGGATTCGCCGTGCTGCTCGTGCTGGCCACCGTCATCGGTGGCCGGTGGGGTCGAGGGCCGGTGGCCCGCGGTGTTCGGGCTCCACAGCTGGTCAGAGGCGGAGCAGCGGGACTTGTGTTGCTCTCTGCGGCGGCTCTGCTGTATCTGTGGCGGCCTAACGCAGTTGCCGGTCTGCCGATCTGGCCGTTCATGCTCTGTATGGCGACCAGTGGGTTGTTGATGGTGCTCGTCGGAATGATGGGCGCCGATAAAGGTTCCGTCAGCGAGTGATATCAACGACAGGGCCGGTCCAACCGGACGAGTAAACGCAGCAGAATCAGGGCCGCCACCCCGCCGAGGGCCTGACATGGTGCCGATCACCAACAAGGCCCGGAGCGCAATACGCGCTCCGGGCCTCCGCGAAAGACGTCAGCTGCAGGGGTTGTAGTCCCAGCAGTCGTTGTAGCGCTTCTTGTGGTGGCGACGACGGCGCGGCTTGTACTCGTTGTAGTCGTAGCACTCGTTGTACGAGTAGTCGTAGCAGCCGCTCATGTCGTCCAGCCTCCTGAAGGTGGGGTGCGGGGTGTCTCCCCGTCCTGAGACCAGGTTCCCGCCGATCGGGCCCGCGCTCGATCAGCGCCCTGACGCCACGAACGTTCGGTCGGGAACACTTCAGTCCCCGACCGATGCGGGATGACCTGTTTGCGACGACTCCTACCCTTCCGGTATGGACGTCCTCGCACTGGAAGAGTCGCCCCTCGAACTCCCGCTGACGCTCGCGTCGCACGCCGCGAAGGAGGGACGAATCAGCACCGCCCACCTGCTGAAGGGCCTCACCTGGCACGGTGCGGGCGAGCCGCTGGCCGCGGTCGAGATGACGACGCTGGTGATCGAGGCACTGTTCCGGGCCCACGAGCTGGCCGGCCCCGGCCCGGACGACTCGCCGGCGATCCCCGAGCACACCTACCGGCTGGCCGACAAGACGGTGCCGCTGACCCCCGCCGCGCAGGCCGCGCTCGACCGCACCGTCGCCGCGGCCGGCCCCCGTGCCACCCCGGTCGAACTGCTGACCCACCTTCTCGAGGACGAGACGAGCCAGGCCGTCGAGGTGCTGCGTCTGGGCCGGGTCGACGTCGCCGCGCTGCGGGCCGCGCTGGCCGAGGGCCGCACGCCGGACTTCACCGACCGGGTCGAGGTGTCGCTGCGGCCGACCCGGGACGTCCTGATCGGACGGACGCAGTACGGCGGTAGTGGCCTGTTCGGCCGGCTGAAGTCGGCACTGAACAAGGTCGTCAAGATGAATGTCGCCCGGGTGCCGGTCTACTGGGCACGCTACGAGGCCAACGCCCAGGCCCAGCGCCGCGGCACCAAACGCGCCCGCACCGACGACGTGATCCTGGGGATCCTGGCCACCCACGAGGTCGCGCAGCTCTACCCCTTCCTGGTGCAGGACGCCGCCGACAAGTACGGCGGCGGGGCCGCGCTGGCCGAAGCCGGCGTGACGTACGCGTCCGCACTGGCCGCGGCCGAGTCGGCCGACCTGGGTACGGACGCCCACAGGATCGACGACCTGGCTCCGAAGGGGCCGGACTTCCCGCGGGACACGGCCGACCTGCTCGCCCGGCTGATCCGCACCCCGGACACCCGGGCGGCCCGGCTGATCGACGTACTCGGCGTCCGGGACACGGTCAGCACCTGACCACCCACCGCCCTGAACGACTCCGCGCCCGCACGTGAGCCGGGGCCGACGCCGAGCCGCGTGAACCGGCGGCATCGGGCAACTCGAGCGTCTCGACCGGCGGGCCCGCGCCGATGCGTCGTGCGGCCCCGATGTGGGCCCTCGATCGGCGGAGGGGTTCCCCTCACCCGCGGGAGGGAGACTTCTCCCGCGCGCGACGGACGACTCGGCCGGGCGCCGCTGCCATCGTCGATGGTGCCGGCCGGCCGCCCTCGTCCCCTCGCCTGAAACGGACGCCTCATGAAGAAGTACGCAGTCCTCGCGATGAGCGCTCTGCTCGCCGCCGGATGCGCCGCCGCCCCCACCTCAGCGGCCGGCGCGCAACTCACCCCCACGGTGTCGACGGCGACGCTGAAGGCCCTCGTCGCCTGCCCGGACCTGCCCGGCCTCCCGACCGCCCGGTGCGGGCAGATCACCGTGCCCCGCGACCGCGCCCAGCCGGCCAAGGGCACGATCCGGGTCTCGTTCGCGCTGGTGCCGCACACCGACACGTCCCGTCCCGGGCTGGGCACGATCGTGCCCAATCCCGGCGGACCCGGGACCTCGACGATCGACCTCTCCGGTGAGCTGTTCGCCGAGGCCCTCACCCCCCTGCTCGACCGGCGTGACCTGCTGCTGATCGACCCGCGCGGTGTCGGCCGTTCGAGCGCGCTGAGCTGCCCGGCGCTGAACGGCC
Source organism: Cryptosporangium arvum DSM 44712 (assembly GCF_000585375.1). Lineage (NCBI taxonomy): Bacteria > Bacillati > Actinomycetota > Actinomycetes > Cryptosporangiales > Cryptosporangiaceae > Cryptosporangium > Cryptosporangium arvum. Next base: position 6,236,797 of record NZ_KK073874.1, on the reverse strand, counting down.
CGACGCGGGTCTTCGAGCCGCTGGCGAAGCAGCGACAGCTCATCGGCGAGTGCGGCGCCCAGCTCGGCGACACGCGATCCGACTACGCCACGACCGCGGTCGCCGACGACGTCGACGCCGTCCGCGCGACGCTCGGCCTGGACCGCCTCGACCTGCTCGGCATCTCCTACGGCACCTACCTGATGCCCACCTACGCCCAGCGGTTCCCCGAGCACGTGCGCACGGTGAGCCTGGCCGGGGCGTACGCGGTGAACGAGGACCCCACCGGCGCCGTCGGAGCGGCCGCGTTCCGGCGGGCGATCGGACTCGTCTGCGCGCGGACGAAGAAGTGCGACGGCGACGAGGTCCTCGACGATCTCGCCGCGCTCCTGAAGCGGTTGCGCGCCGAGCCCGAGTCGGTCGACGTCCGCTTCACGAACAAGAACCACACCATTGCGCTCGACGAATGGCAGCTGACCTCCGTCGCCGGCCGGGTGTTCTCCAACAAGCCGGACACCGGGGCCACGCTCGCGCTCGTGAACGCCGCCGCGGCCGCGCGGCACGGTGATCTGGGTCCGGTGCGTGAGGTGGTCCGCACGAGCCTGCTCGCGCAGGCCGAGATCTACTCGTACGGTCCGCTCGCGCTGTCCGACGCGCAGTCCTGGGCGACGTCCTGCCACGACTACCCGCGTGCCTTCGACTACGCCGACCCGATCGCCGAGCGCACCGGCGACTACGAGGCGAGCCTCGCGAAGCTCGACGACGCCGACTTCGCCCCGTTCTCCGCGCGGGCCTGGACGACCCGGGCCGACTACGACACCGGTGCGTGCCTGAACTGGCCGGAGGACGCCTCCGCGCGGCCCCCGTTCGAGGTCGGCGCGACGCTGCCCGACGTCCCGGTGCTGGTGCTCAGCGGCGATCTGGACGCCAACACCCCCAGCGCGTCGGGACGCGCGGCTGCGGCACAATTCCCGCGAGCGACCTTCCGGGAGATCGCCGGCGCCGGCCACACCCCGGCCTCCACCCCGCAGGGCGCGGACGCCATCGTCCGGTTCATCCGCGACGCCCACCGCTGAGCCGAGGAACCCCATGCGTGCCGGGCAGAGCGACGAGACCCCCACCCTGCGTCGGCAATCGATGCTGGTCGCGGTGGGGTGCGTGATCGGCGACGGGGCACCGTTCCTGCTGCAGGCGTCGCAGTGGCCCGGCCACCCCCTGATCTGGCTCGCCGGCGCGGCCATCGTCCTCGCCGACCTCGCGCTGGCGCTGCCGGCCCGCACCGCCGGGCCGGTGGCGGTGGTCCACGCGGTGGTCCGGGTCGGCGTCGCCGTCGCTCTGCTGGTGGCCACCGGGGACCACGACAGCATCGGCAACGCCGCCGGGCTGTTCCTCTCCGCCTACCGGGCCGGCGCCTGGGTCGGCGGCCGGGGCGCCTGGGCCGCGCTGGGCGCGCTGGTCGTGGGCATGTTCGCCACCCAGGTGCTCCAGGGGTACGAGGAGACCGCCCCGAACATACTGCTCACGTTCACCAACACCGTCCTGCCGTGGACGCTGGGGCGGCACACGACCGGGCGCAGCGGCTACATCGAACAGGTCCGACGCCGGGCCGAGGAACAGCAGCGGGCCGCCGCGCTCGCGGTCGAGGCCGAGCGGGTGTCGGTCGCCCGCGACCTGCACGACACGATCTCGCACCACGTGAGCGCGGTCGGCGTCCACGCGGCCGCCGCCCGGCTGGGGATGGCGTCGGGCTCGCCGAAGGTGACCGCCTCGCTCGAGCAGGTCGAGGCCTCGAGCCGGGCCGCGCTGGCCGACCTGCGGCGGATGCTCGACCTGCTGCACGGCAACGAGTCCGACGGCGTCCGCCAACCCGGCCTCAACGCCCTCGACGACCTCGTCGAGGGCAGCCGGCGGGCGGGCCTCGCCGTGAATCTGGAGGTCACCGACCTGGCGCCGCAACGCCTCCCCGGGTCGCTGAACCTCGCGACCTACCGCGTCGTCCAGGAGATCCTCACCAACGCGCTCCGGCACGGCGACGGCACGCTCGACCTCGCCGTGACCCAGACCGACGCCGCCCTCACGGTGACCGCCACCAACCCGGTGGGCCGCTCCGGTCGGGCGGGCACCGGGCGGGGCGTCGACGGCATCCACCACCGGGTCGACCTGTTCGGCGGCACCGCGCGGATCGGCGCGGCGGACGGGATCTGGCGTACCCACCTGACCCTCCCGATCAAGGAGTCCACGTGACGATCCGTGTCCTGCTCGCCGACGACCACGAGTTCTTCCGCTCCGGGTTCCGCAGCGCGCTGGAGACCCAGCCCGACCTGGAGTGCGTGGGCGACGTCGGCGACGGGCGGGAGGCGGTGACCGAGATCGAGCGTCTGCGGCCGGACGTCGCGGTGCTCGACGTCCGGATGCCCAGGATGGACGGCCTCGCGGCCGCCGAGGCGGTGCTGGGCCGGGGGAGCGCCACCCGGATCATCCTGCTGACGACGTACGACGACGACAGCTATATCTATCGCGGGCTCCGAGCCGGGGCGAGCGGCTTCTGCCTGAAGAGCATGCCGACCGAGGAGCTGCTCGGCGCCATCCGCGTGGCCGCCCGGGGCGACGCGCTCATCGATCCCTCGGTCACCGCCCGGCTGGTGACCCGCTTCACCGACGGGTTGGCGCCCGCCCCGGCCCCGGCGTCGTCGACGCAGCTGGACCGGCTGACCGGCCGGGAGCGCGAGATCCTCCTGGAGATGGCGCGGGGCCGCTCCAACGCGGAGATCGCGTCCCGCCTCTACGTCGGCGAGCAGACGGTCAAGACTCACGTGTCGCACGTCCTGACGAAACTGGGCCTGCGTGACCGCGTCCAGGCGGTCATCTACGCCTACGAGAACTCATTGCTCTAGACGACCGCCGCGTCGATCTGGATGACTGAGTGCCGTGAGCAGCGATCTGTGGGACGAGGACGCCGCCGAGCACTACGAGGAGACGTCGGCGGCGATGTACGCGCCGCACGATGGCCGACCAGTTGCGACGCCGCGATGCGGAAGGAACGGTGTCGGTGGTCCTCGGTGACATGGCCACCACGTTCGTCCCCGGCCGGTTCACGCTGGTCTACCTGGTCTGGAACGGCCTGAGCTATCTCCGCACCCAGGACGAGCAGGTGCGGTGCTTCGCCAACGCCGCCCGTCACCTGGTGCCGGGCGGCCGGTTCGTCGTCGAGTTGTGGGTGCCGGGCATCCGGCGACCTGATGGCCCGGCTGGCCGGTCTCGAACCGGAGCAGCGAACCGCGGACTGGGCGGGCGCGGCTTTCACCTCCAGCAGCGAGAACCACGTTTCAGTCTGGCGAAAGCCTGCCGATCCCGTACCGGAGAACGCGCCGTCCTAGTGCCGCGGGTGTTCGCGACGATGATCGCCGACCGGGACCTACCTGCCGGGCACGAGGACGGCGCGTCGGTCAGCCGGCTGCCGACGCGAGGATGTCCCAGCCGCTGAGGACGACGAACAGGACGAAGACCTGCAGCGGCAGCGGTAACGAAGGGAGCTCCGCGGTGGCCTCGTCGCTCCACAGATTGCTGCGGCGCACCGACCCGACCGGCGTGCCGTCGGCGACGAGCCGTTCCTCCAGCCGCCAGGCGGAGTGACGTTCGAAGGTGTGGACCCGGCCGTCCGCCTCCACCGACCAGTGCTTGCGCCCGACGCGGTCGGCGATCGCGACCGACGCGCCGGTCGGATCGATCAGCTCGAAGCGGGTCGCCAGCACGTCGGACCGCACCTCGTACGTGCGATCGTCGAGCGTGAACGACCCGCCCGCGCGCCAGTTCTTCGCGTCCCAGTGGGCGAGTGGCTGGTCGTCGAGGCTGATCTCGTAGTCGCTCCGCAAGAGCCCGCTCTGCTTCGCGTGCAGCACGCCGCTCACGCGGCCACCGCCAGGACGACGAGCAGGAGCTGCGCGACCAGGTTGTTGACGACGTGCACCACGACGCCGGGCCAGATCGACCCGCTGCGCCGACGCAGTTCGGCCGCGACGATCCCGACGACGAACGCGGTGATGAAGACGATGTTGAGGCCGTGCATGACTGCGAAGACCGCCGCGCTTCCGACGACGCCGATCGCCGCGCCGTAACGCAGCAACGCCGTCGTGACGATCCCGCGGAACAGGAACTCCTCGCCGATCGGGGTGAGCACGGCCAGGAACACCACCGAGAGCGTGGCCGCGAGGACTCCGCCCCCGGCGGCGTCGGCGTAGCTCTGCTGGACGTTCTCGGCCGGGCCGAAGAGCATCAGGACGGCGTAGGTGATCGCCCGGGACACCACGAGAGCGACGAGCCCGCCGGCCACCCCGACCAGCACCCAGCGCCCGGTGGTCCGCCGGACTCCGAACACGCTCCGGTCGCGGACGCGGACCCGGACCGCCACCGCGAAGGCGATCAGGCCCGCGACGCCGGAGACCGCGGCCAGGATCACCCCGAACGCGATCGGGCCCATCGCGTCGTCGGCTCCGACCCACTGGAGCAGGATCGGGAACCCGTACGCGAGGACGGCGAGAACGACCAGTCCGACGACGATCTCGGTCCAGCCCGGCCTCACCTGCCGGGTGGTGCCGGGCCTGGTCATGAGCTTGTGCTCCGCGCTCACGGACATGGGTGAGTCCTCCGTGGAGGGTCGGTGGTGTGGCCTACGCCGAGAACCTGACCGCTCCGCTTCTGAGTCAAACCAGGACGCGCTGTCCGGCCCTCAGCGCACCGTGCCGAACGGGTTGTCGATCACGTAGCGCCAGCACCCGTCGGCGCCGCGGCGGGCGACGTCGGTCGCGGTGCCCTCCAGGTGGACGTGTTCGCCGCCGGCGTCCGTGCCGTCGATCGTCCAGTCCACGATCAGCAGGGCGATGTCGTCGGCGACGTACACGTGTCGTGGTTCGACCGTGATCGGCAGACCCAGGTCGAGGACGCGACGATTGCCCTCGATCCGCCCGTCGCTGGTGCGGGTACATCGCCCCGGCGCGGTGACCAGGACGCCACGCGGCTCGTACACCGCGTCGACGATCGCGCCGTCGCCGGTGGCGAAGGCGCGCGCGAAGACGTGCGGATGCTCGGCGGCGACCGTGGTCAGCGCGAGAACGTCGGAACGGGCCGGATCGTTGTCGTCCATGTGACGAGTGAACCGATGCCGCGAGTAGGTCACCAAACGGTAAGTAGCGCCTTCGATCCGCTGCTGGTGCCGGATCCGCGCGGGGCGACCCGCCGTCCGACGGCGGAGTGCCCGGTGGAGGTCGCGCTCGCGGCGATCGGCGGACGCTGGACGACGCTGGTGCTGCGTGACCTCGTGCGCGGGCCGCTGTCGTTCGGCGATCTGCGGCGCGGGCTGCCCACGGTGAGCGCGAAGGTGCTCACCGAACGGTTGACTCGTCTGCAGGAGAGCGGTCTGGTCGAGCGGCGACGGACCGCCGGGTTCCCTCCCCGGACGATCTACCGTCTCACCGCGGCCGGCCGGGAGCTCGAACCGCTCCTGGTCGAGCTGTACCGGACCGGAGCGGCCCTCCTCGAGAAGGCCTGATCAGCCGGTGCGGAACTGGCGCGGGATGCCGATCCGGTGCGTCACCGCCCGGAGGGAAACGGAGGTCCCGGTCAGCGTGGCGTGCAACACCACCCACTCCCCGCTGACCACCACCGGGTCGAGTACCGACGTCACTCCGGTCAGAATCGGCTGCGGGCCGGGGTCGACCTCGCACCCGTCCACCCCGGGCGGCCACGCGCTCAGACCACCCCACCACGCGCCCAACGCCTCCCGGACACCCTCGGCGCGGCGGGCGGATCGCGCTGCTCCACGGGTCGATGGCCCACCGGCGGCACGACGGCGGGCGCCCCGCCGGACGGTCCAGTTGCCCGACCGCCTGGTCGGTGATCTCCCACTGCATCTCGGTGGTGGCCGGCTCGGCCGCGGCGGTGGTCGTCCGGGCCGTACGCGGGCCCGCCGGTCTAGGTGTCGGGACGGAGGCAGGGGTCCGGGAGCAGGAACCAGCGCAGTTTTTCGAAGTCTTCCGGCAGGTCGGGGAAGCTGCCGTCGACGGGTTCCGTGCGCCCGGTCAGGAGGCGGTACGCCTGCTCCAGATGGTCCGGTCGCGCGCTCTCCGGTGTCGTCGGCGGCCCCGGCGGCCAGGTGACCCGGCCGTCCGCGCCGAGCCGCAGGTCGGTCAGGTGCAGCCGGGCCGGCGCGTGCCCCTGGTGGGTCCAGCGACCGGTCCGGGCGTCGAAGCGGTAGTCGGCCAGCAACCGCGCTCCGTGGCGGGCCACCAGGAGCACCGCCTCGATCAGGTAGTCGGCGTCGTCGTCCGAGGCGGCGTAGTGGAAGTTCAGCCGGGTCCAACCGGGCTTGATGCCCTCCCAGCCCGCGGCGAGCTGCTCGGTGAACCGGCGGGACAGCTCGTCGTCGATGCCCAGCAGGCGATGCCCGTACGGGCCCGCGCAGGAGCAGCCACTGCGGGCCTGGATCCCGAACAGGTCGTTGAGCAGGACCGCCACGAAGCCGTGATGCAGATACCGGTCCGCGTCGGTACGGATCTGGAACGAGACGATCGGCAGGCGGTCGGCGGTCGGGTCGCCGAGCATCTCGATGCGCTCCTCGGCCGACCAGCGCTGCCGGACCCGCCGCCACAGCTCCCGCTCGCGCTCTTCGATGACGTCGGTGCCGACCGCGTCCTTGACCGCGAACACGAGCCCGGCCCGGATCGACTCGACGATCGCCGGGGTGCCTCCTTCTTCCCGGGTGACCGGATCGGACACGTAGCGGTGATCGGTCGGGGTCACGTACAGCACGGTGCCGCCACCCGGGTCGACGGGCACCGGCGCGGTGATCAGGCGCTCGTCGACGACGAGCACACCGGCGGTCTGCGGCCCGCCCACGAACTTGTGCGGCGAGAGGAAGATCGCGTCCTTGTCGTGCATCGAGATCGGCAGGTACGGACCGGCTGTGGCGTAGTCCCACACCGACAGGGCGCCGTGCTGACGCAGCAGCGCCGAGACCGCCGCGGTGTCGGCCCGGAGCCCGGTGACGTTCGAGGCCGCGGAGAAACTCCCGATCCGCAGTGGACGATCGGAGTGGGCGCTCAGCGCGTCGCGCAACGCGTCGAGGTCGACGTTCCCGCTGCGGTCCGGCGCGATCGTGACGACGTCGGCGATCGACTCGCGCCACGGCAGCTCGTTGGAGTGGTGCTCGTACGGCCCGACGAAGACCACCGGGCGGAGATGCGACGGGATGTGTCGGCCGAGGTCGGCCGGCAGACGCAGCCCGAGTATTCCGACGAGCTTGGCCACCGCGGCCGTGACCCCCGACCCGCAGAAGAGCACCACGTGATCCGGTCCGCCCCCGACGCTGCGGTGGATGATCGACCGGGCCTCGTCACGCAGCGCGGTGGTCTGCGCCCCGGTCGCGGACGCCTCGCTGTGCGTGTTCGCGTACTGCGTGAGAACCCGCTCCCGGATGAAGTCCTCGACGAAATCCAACGCCTGCCCGGTCGCGGTGTCGTCGGCATAGGTGATCCGACGCGGCCCGAACGGCCCGTCGAGCGTCTGACCGGTTCCGATGCGCCCGGCCCGGATGCGCTCCAGTAAGGACGGGGCTGTCGGCGGGCGCATACGAACTCTTCTCGCTAGATAAGTAGGACTCCTTTCTATCTCATACGGGCAACGTGGTGCCGGCCGCCGGGGACGCCCGACGTTTGGGGTGCGTCCGGCCCGGCTACGTGAGCACGGGTGGAGAGCCCTGCGGCGCGCCTGGTCGTCACCCGAACGTCCAGCCCGGCGCGCGACATCTGGCGGCGGTACCGGATCGAGGTGGACGGGGAGCGGATCGGCACGCTGAAACGGGGCCGGAGCTTGCGCGTCGAGATCTCGCCGGGACCGCACACGGTGCAGGCGCTCATCGACTTCGAGGGCAGTCACCCGGTCGAGTTCGACGCCGCTCCGGGCGAGGAGATCTGCCTCGTCGTCGAACCGGGCGACCACCCGATGCACACCTTCGGCGCGGCTACGGCGCGGGATCCTTACCTTCTCCTCCGGTTGAAGGGTGCGTAGTTCCGCAACGGCGCGCGGCGGGCCGCTCTACCGGGACCTCGTGTCCGCCCCGCCGGCCCGCGTCTTCGCCTCGTAGTCCTGCGCTCCCTTTTCCTCGCCGGACGTCCGACGGTGCACGCGCATCACGTCGAAGAAGATCGCCTCGGCGAAGAAGCGTTCCTTCTTCGGTAGGGCGAACGCGTCGCCGGTGCTGCCGACCCAGACCGCGGTGGCCACGTCGGAGCGCCAGCCGCACATCCAGACGTCGGTGTTGCCGTCCGCGACGCCCGGCTGGGCGGCCAGATCGGATCCGTCGCCGTAGGCCTTCGCCAGCAACACGCCGGTGTAGTCGAGCGCCCGCTGGTCGAGGATCGGCTTGTCCGGCTTCGACGCGGAACCGTGCTGCCAGACGACGGTGCCGTCCGGGGCCGTCACCTTCTCGATCAGGTACGGCCGGCGGGCGACGCCGCGGTTGGCCAGGGTCGCGTACCCGACGGCCTGGTCGAACACCGACACGGCGGGGTGCCCGGCCCGGATGCTCTCCAGGGCCGGGCCGGTGAGCGGGGGTGCCCCGCTGATCGCGGTGATGCCCGCGTCGCGCGCGAACCGGGCGGTCACCCGCGGATCGAACTTCGTCGTCTCCAGGTACGCCCCGAGGTTGTCCGGGCCGGGGTAGACGAGCCCGCCGCCGTACTCGATCGACGTCGCCAGGATGAAAGGCTTGAACGTGGCCCCGGCCGGGTGCGCGGCCTTCGCGGGGTCGAAGTTGCCGTAGCCGGCCTCGCCGGCGTAGTAGGCGCGCACCTCGCCGCTGTCCGGAGCGATCGAGACCACGGCGGCGCTGATCCGCGGGTCCCGGCCCCGCACCAGCGTGCGCGCCGCGGTCGCGGTCTTCTGCTGGAGCGACGCGTCGAGCGTGGTCGTGACCGTGTAGCCGCCCGTGTACAGCGCCCGCTCGGGAAGGATCCGGCGGAGGTCCTGCTCGATCCGGGCGCCGAGCACCCCCTGCCACCCGGAGCGCAGCGCGCCGTTCGGCGTCTGCCGGGGCAGCGTCGTCGGGTAGGCGAGCGCGGCCCGTTCGGTGGCACCGAGGAACTTGCTGCGCACCATCTGGTCGAGCACGTAGTTCCAGCGGCCGCGCGCGCTGTCGGCCTTGATCCGCGGGTCGAAGTTCGTCGGGTCCTTGATCGCCGCGGCCAGGACGGCGCCCTGTTCGACGCTCAGGTCGGCGGCGTCGACGCCGAAGTAGGCCAGCGCGGCGGCCTGCACCCCGAAGGCCCGGCGGCCGAAGTAGATCGTGTTGAGGTAGCCCTCCAGGATCGTGTCCTTCGACGTCGACGCGGCCAGCTTGCGGGCGAGCACGAGCTCCTTCGCCTTCCGGGTGTAGCTGCGGTCGCGGGTGAGATCCAGCGCGTTGCGCACGTACTGCTGGGTGATCGTCGAGCCGCCGCCCGCGCTCTCGTCCCCGGTGACCAGGCCGACGAGGGCCCGCGCGATCCCGGTGACCGACACCCCTTCGTCGTTCGTGCGGAACCCGGCGTCCTCGGCGGCGAGGACGGCGTCCTGGACGATCCGCGGCACGTCGTCGAGGCGCACGTTCCGGCGGTTCTCCGACGCGAACACGGCCACCGGGCCGCTGCCGTCCGCGTAGGTGACGGTGGTGGCCTGCGGGGCGGGCAGGATCGGCGGCAGTTCGACGGCGCGGTAGACGAAGGCCAGACCCACGACGAGCGCCACGACGCACAGGAACACGATTCGCCGAATCATGCCCCGGATGCTGACGAGCGAATGTCAGGAAGTTGTGCGGGCGACCTACAGTCGCGCTGTGCCGATCCACCTACTGGTGGCCGAGGACGACCGGAACCACGCGGAGATCCTTCGTCGTTACCTGGAATCCGCCGGCTACCGCACCACGATCACGCACGACGGCCGGACCGCGTGGGAGCAGTTCCGCCGCCTGCGACCGGACCTGGTGGTGCTGGACGTGATGATGCCCGAACTCGACGGGCTCACCGTGTGCACGCTCCTGCGTCGCGAGTCGGACGTGCCGGTGCTGATGCTGACCGCACGCACCAGTGAGGACGACCTGCTCACCGGCCTGGACCGGGGCGCCGACGACTACCTGACCAAGCCCTACCGGCCGCGGGAGCTGCTGGCCCGGATCCACGCGCTGCTGCGCCGGGCCGCGCCCGCCCCCGACGAGTACGGGCCGTTCGCGATCGACGTGGCCCGGCGCGCCTTCACCGTCCACGGCCGCGCCGTGGACTGCACGCCGGGGGAGTTCGCGATCCTGACCGCGTTGATGCGCCAGCCCGAACGCGTCTTCACCCGGGCGAACCTGATGGAACACACGAACGGGTACGGCCGCGACTCCACCGAGCGCACGATCGACACCCACGTCTCCAACCTCCGGCGCAAGATCGAGCCGAACCCGCGGCGCCCCCGCTACCTGGTCACCGTGTACAGCGCGGGCTACAAACTGATCGACCCTGGGCCGCCGTGAGGCGGACCGTGCCGCTCCACCGCAGCCTGCTGATCCGGCTCGTGGCGACGTCGATGCTGATCGCGGTGTGCGCCGTCGGCGCGACCGCCTGGCTGACCACGGAGTTGACCCGGCGCGCGGTCGTGCCGGAACCGAGCCGTGCGCTCACCGCCGACACCGACATCTACGACGCGTTGATCGGCTACGCGGCCACCCACCGCACGTGGGCGGGGATCGACGGGGTGCTCCGCCCGCTGGCCGAGCGCACCGGCCGCCGGATCGCGCTCACGACACCGGACCGCCGGCCGATCGGCGCCGCGCCGGCCGACGCGATGAACGCGGTCGCGGTGTCCTCGATCCCGACCGCCGCCGTGGACCCGCTGAATTCCGACGGCGGTCTCATCGATCCGCGCGCCGTCGGCCCCTACCGGCTCGCCGCGGCCGACCGGGCGGTCCTGGACCGGATCGCCGCCGACCAGGTGGCCTGCCTGGGGAAGGTGGGCTACCGGGCGGAGACGACCAGGACCCCCAGCGGGCGCCCGGTCGTGGGGCCGCCCGACGGCCGGCGGGCGGACTACTGCGAAAGCTGGATGCTCGACGAGCCGGTGGGGGCGGAGCGTGCGCCCCTGGCCGAGCTGACCCAACGGGTCGCGGTCTGCGCCGGTGAGGAGAAGCTGTTCATCACGCCGGTGTTCACCGTCGCCTACGGCTCCGGACCCCAACTCCAAACCTGTCTGGACGCCGAGCGACGCGCGCAGCTGCGGCCTTTCGTCGCCCCGATCGCCCTGCTGTTCGTCACCGGTCCGGCCGCGCCCGAACCCGCGCCGGGCGTGACCCTGTCCAGGCACAACGTCCTGCGCATCGTCGGCACGACGGCGCTCGTGTTCGTGGTGGCCGGGCTGGCCACGATCCTGGTCGGCCGACGTCTCGTCCGCCCGCTGCGGATGCTCACCGACGCCGCGCGGCAGGACGCGCGGCAACCGGTGCCGGTCACCACCCGGGACGAGATCGGGTACCTCGCCGCCGCGTTCAACGACCTGGCCGCCCGCCGGCTCGCGCTGGAGCGGCAACGCAAGGAGATGGTCAGCGACATCGCGCACGAGCTCCGCACCCCGCTGACGAACATCCGGGCCTGGCTGGAGAGCGCCCGCGACGGCGTGATCACCGTCGACGCGGAGGTGCTCGAGGTACTCGTCGAGGAGTCGATCCTGCTGCACCACGTCGTCGACGACCTGGGCGACCTCGCCGCCGCGGACGCCGGGAGGCTGCGCGTGCACCGGGAGCTGATCTACGTCCGGGACCTGCTGGAACAGCTCGTCGGCGTGCACCAGGGCAGCGTGCCGGTGACGCTGGAGGGCGACGCGGATCCGGAGGTGAGCGTCGACCCGGTGCGCCTGCGCCAGATCGTCGGGAACCTGCTGTCGAACGCCGTGCGGCACACGCCGGCCGGCGGTCGCGTCACGGTGAGCCTGGAGGTACGTCCGGACCTGCTGGTGATCGCGGTGACCGACACCGGGAGCGGGATCGCACCGGCGGACCTGGCGAAGGTCTTCGACCGGTTCTGGCGGGCCGACACGTCACGCGCCCGGGCGACCGGCGGCAGCGGCCTGGGCCTGGCCATCGCCCGGCAACTGGCCCGCGCGCACGGCGGCGACCTGACCGCGGCCAGCGCACCGGGTCGCGGCTCGACGTTCACGCTGACCCTGCCGATCTGACCTCCGCGGGCCGGGAAGGGCTCAGCCCGGGCGGGCACGCGGTGAGCTCGTGGGCTCGGCTCCGGCCGCGGTGACGCAGGATCTGCGCGGCGCCGAGGGCCCAGAGCACGTACTGGAACGACATCGCCCAGGCGAACGCGGACGTCGGGTTCCCGCGGGCGCTGCGCCAGTCGAGGATCGCGCCGATCGCGACCACGGCGGTGAGGCTCGCCACGAACCCGGCCTGGTTGATGATCCCGGTCGCGCCGGCCAGCCGCCCGGCCGGGTTCGACGTCCGGCCCAGGTCGAACGCGATCATCGACCCCGGCCCTCCGAGGCCGACCACGACCACGAGGACCACCAGCACCGGCAGCGGTGCCGGCCCCGGCCACGCCAGCACGACCGTCCACGCCCCGGCGATCGCGGCCACGATCGCCAGCGCGAGCGTCGAGCGCTGCCACGGGTGGCGCGCGGTGAACCAGCCGATCAGCGGACCGGCCGCGATCAGCGTCACCACCATCAGCGTGAGCAGCGACGACGCGACCGTCGGCGACCGGCCCTCACCCTTCACCAGGAACGGGAACCCCCAGAGGAGCGCGAACGCGTTCGGCGCGAACTGGGTCGCGAAGTGCACCCAGAACCCGAGGCGTGTGCCCGGCTGCCGCCAGGACGCGGTGAGGCCGGCCCGGGTCGCGGCGGAGGACAGGGCCGGCCCGCGCAGCGTCCGGGTGCCGGGCTCGTCGTGCACGAACAGCAACGCGGCGACGATCGCGACCAGCCCCAGCGACGAGGCGACCCCGTACGCCCAGGTCCAGCCGAAACGGCTCAGCGCCCAGGTCATCGGCACCGCCGCCGCCATCGCGCCCAGCTGACCGATGACGCCGGTCAGCTGGGTGATCACCGGCACGCGTCCCGGCCCGAACCACCCGCTCACCAGACGCAGTACGCAGATGAACGTCACCGCGTCGCCCGTGCCGACGAACGTCCGGGCCAGCAGCGCGGCCCCGTAGGACCCGGCGAACGCGAAGCCGGCCTGGCCCAGCGTCAGCACGGTCGTGCCGGTGAGCAGCACGGCGCGCGGGCCGTACCGGTCGACCAGCACCCCCACCGGGATCTGCAGCAGCGCGTACACCAGCAGCTGCACCACCGTGAAGGTGGCCAGCTGCGCGGCGGCGAGGCCGAATCGTTCGGTGGCGACGAGCCCGGCCACCGCGAGTGAGGAGCGGTGGAAGACGGCGACGACGTACGTGAAGAGGCCGACCGCCCAGACGGTCCCGGCGCGCACCCTCACCCTTTGAGCCCTGACAGCGTCATCGTCGCGACGAACTGCTTCTGCGCGACCAGGAAGAAGAGGATCAACGGCAGCGTGGCCACCACGTTGCCGGCCATCAGCAGTGACCACTCGGTGCGCCGGGTGCCCTGGAAGTTCGCGAGGCCGAGCTGCAGGGTGAACGCGTGCTGGTCGTTGATCGCGATCAACGGCCAGACCAGGTCGTTCCACGAGCCGAGCAGGGTGAAGATCGCCAGCGTCGCGAGGGCGGGCTTCGCCAGCGGCAGCACGATCCGGAAGAACACCTGCCAGCGGTTCGCGCCGTCGATCAGGCCGGCCTCCTCGAGCTCCGTCGGCAGCGACAGGAAGAACTGCCGCATCAGGAAGATCCCGAACGCCGACGCGAGCCAGGGCACGACGGCGGCGCCGAGGCTGTCGATCAGCCCGAGACGCGAGAACACGACGTAGGTCGGGATCATCAGCAACTGGGTGGGGATCATGATCGTGGCGAGGATCAGGAAGACGCCGACCGTGCGCCCCGCGAACGCCAGCCGGGCGAAGCCGTAGCCGGCCAGCGAGCACAGCACCAGGTGCGAGACGATCGCCGAGGCGGCCACCAGCACGGTGTTGCCGAGCCACAGCAGCGCGTCGGACTCGGTGAACAAGGTGACGAAGCCGGTGAAGTCCACTCGGGACGGCACCAGCGGCGGCGGGAACTTGACCAGTTCCTCGGCCGGTGAGACCGACGCGACGAACATCTGCACGAACGGCAGCAGGAACACCAGCGCGATCGGCGCCAGGACCAGGTGCCAGGCCGACGGACGCGACCTCGGCCGGCGCCGGGCGGGAGTGGGGGACGGGGCCATCTAGAACGCCTCCCTTTTCGTGCGTCGGGAGTAGACGACGACACCGATCGTGGTCAGCAGCGTGAGCGCGAACAGCACGTAGGCGGCCGCCGAGCCGTACCCGAAGTCGAGCGTCCGGAAGGCCTTCTCCCACAGGAAGTAGACGATCGTCTTGGTGGCGCCGAGCGGTCCGCCCCTGGTCGTGGTGTAGACGAGGTCGAAGAGCTGGATCGCGCCGATCGTCTGCCAGATCGTGGTGAAGACCGTCACCGGCGTGAGCTGGGGCCAGACGATCCGCCAGAACGCCTGCCATCGGTTCGCGCCGTCGATGCGTGCGGCTTCGAGCAACTCGGCCGGGACGTCCTGCAGGGCCGCCAGGTAGATCACCGTGGTGAAGGCCGCCTGGCCCCAGAGCGACATGATCGTGACCACGACCATCGCCTGGGCCGGATCCTCCAACCAGCCCTGCGACGGTAGGCCGAGCATCCGCAGCGCGTTGTTGACCAGCCCGTACTGCGGATTGAACAGGTAGGTCGAGAGGATCCCGGTGGCGGCCGCCGAGGCGACGAACGGCACGAAGATCGCGGTGCGGTAGATCCCGATGAACCGGATCCGGCGGTTGAGCGCCACGGCGAGGAACAGCCCCGCGAGCACCGACAGCGGCACGAACATCACCGTGTAGACGACCGTGTGCGTGACCGCGTCCAGAAACGCCTCGTCGGTGACGAGCCGGGTGTAGTTGGCGCCCCCGACGTACTCGGGCGCGCTGAAGCCGTTCCACTTCTGCATCGACAGCACGAGCGCCCAGCCGGCGGGGAAGATCGACAGCCCGAGCACCAGGAGCGTCGCCGGGCCGGCGAACAGCCACCCGCTGACCGAATCGCGCAGCCCGGTCCGCCGCCGCCGGGCTCGTCGCGAGCGCTCCGGCGGGGTGGTGGCGGTGGGCCGGGCCACGACCGTGGTCATCGGGCGGCCTCGAGCGCGGAGTCGGCCTTGTCGGCGGCCTTCTCCAGCGCCGTCTGCGGGCTGCCCCGGCCCTGCAACACCTCGGCGATCGCCTCCCCGATCGCCTCCGACAGACCCACGTAGCCGGGAACCGTCGGGCGCACCTTCTTCGCGTTGACGCCGTTGGCGGCCATCACGTCCAGCCCCGGGAAGGTCGTGGCCTGAGCGGCGAACGCGTCGGAGCCGACCTCGGACGCGCGCAGCGGCAGGTTGCCGATCGCGACGTTCCACCGCTCGTCCTGAGCCGCCGAGGTCAGCCACTTCGTGAACTCGTAGGCCCAGTACGCGCGGTTCTTGTCCCGGTGGTCGAACAGCGCCCAGATGTCGGGGCCGGACGCCGTCTGGTGATCGCCGTTCGTTCCGGGCAGCCTGGTCACGCCGTACTTCGTCTTGGCCGTCTTGAGGTCGTAGAGCACCCAGGGGCCCGACGTCATCATGCCGATGCGGTTGTTGCGGAACAGCTGCTCGTACCGGGTGTCGGTCTGGTCGAGGTACACGCTCTCGTCGGTGACGGCCATGTCGCGCAAGAACGTCAGCGCCTCGACCCCCGCCGGGGAGTCGAACGCCGCGTGGTTCTGGTCCTCGGTCAGGATCTCGCCGCCGTTCTGCCAGAGCAGCGGCCACATCTTCCAGACGGTGTTCTCCGCCCCGGACACCGAGTACGCGTAGCCGTAGGTGTTCGTCGCGGGGTCGGTGATTCTCTTCGCGGCGGCCCGGAGGTCGTCCCAGGTCCAGTCGTCGGTCGGATAGGGCACGCCGGCCGCGTCGAAGACGGTCTTGTTGTAGAGCAACGACAGGTTGTCGACGAGGGCCGGGAAGCCGATCGTCTTCTCTCCGGTCGGCCGGACGGTCTTCCGGGCGCCTTCCGGGAACTCGTTCCACTTCACCGCGGGATCGGCCACCTGGTCGGTGAGGTCGAGCGTGCGCCCCGAGCCCTCCAGCTGGCTGGCCCAGCTGCCGTAGGCGTAGGAGATGTCGGGATAGCTGTTCCCGGCGAAGCCGGCCGACAACTTCTGCAGCAGGTCTTCGGTGCTCGACGCGCCCGGTGAGGCGTCGATCGAGACGTTCGGATGAGCCCTCTCGAACTCCGCGGCCAGTCCTTCGAGGATCTCCTGGGCCTCCTCGCTCTGACCGGTCCACAGGGTGATCGACACCTCGGCGTTCTTGTCGAGCGTGGTGCTGCCCTGACCGCCGGATCCACAGGCGGCCAGGGTGGACGCCAGCAGCGCCGCGACCGCGGATAAGACGAGCGGAGTCGTGCGTGGCTGCTTCATCGAGGGCTCCTGGGGGCCGGCACGTCGGACAGATCCAGCTCGGCGCCGCCGCCGAGCGTCGAGGGCAGAAGCGCGTGGTGGGCGGTGAACATCCGGTCGACGAGGTCGGCCAGCCGGTCCGGCGTCAGCGTGGAGCTCGCGTTGGGGTCGACGAGCATGGCCTGCAGTACCGCGTCGCGCGAGCCGGTCAGCGCGGCCTCCACGGCGAGCTCGGCCACCGAGAGGTAGGTGCGGTTGTGCGCCGCGCCCTGCGTCGGGATCGCGCCCACGGTGATCGGGGTGAGCCCGGACCCGTCGACCGTCGTCGGTACCTCGACGACCGCGCCCGGCGGCAGGTTCGTGATGTAGCCCCGATTGGGGACGTTCGTGTGGATCTCCCGCTCGGTTCCGGTGAGCAGCGAGTGGATGATCTGGGGGGCGTACTCCGCCGCGGCTCCGTCGTCGTCGAGTTCGAGCTCCCGGCCCTCGGCCAGCGCCCGCTGGGCGGCGTGAAACTCCGCCAGGTTCTGCTCCGCGGTGGCCAGATGCTGGCCCGGCACCAGCCGGAACCGCTCGATCTGCTCGTCGGAGCGGAGGAACCACGACAGGTACTCCGCGCTGTGTTCGCTGGTCTCGGTCGGGTAGTAGCCGATCCGGCGGAAGATCTCGACGCGCACCCGGCGTTCGAGTTCCGGGTCGGCGGCGATCGTGTCGCGCAGCCGCGGGTAGAGGTCCTCGCCGCCGCGGCTCCACTCGTAGAGCCACGCCTGATGGTTGACCCCGGCGGCGCGGAAGTGCGTGCCCTCCACCGGCACGTCGATCAGCTCGCACAGGTCGTGCACGGTCCAGTAGACGCTGTGGCACAGGCCGGCCGCACGCAGTCCGGGCGAGACGACGGACAACCACCAGATGTTCATCGCCATCGGGTTCGTGTAGTTGAGGAACAGCGCGTCCGGGCAGAGCTCGCGCATGTCCCGCGCGATGGCCGACAGCACGGGGAACGTCCGCAGCGCGCGGAACACACCGCCGATCCCGGTGGTGTCGCTGATCGGCTGCCGCAGCCCGAAGGTGGCCGGCAGTTCGATGTCGACGCTCGTCGTCTCGATGCCGCCGACCTGAATCATGTCGACGACGACGTCCGCGGCGTCGAGAGCCGCCCGCCGGTCCACGGTCGCGGTGACGCGCAGCGGACGGCCGAAGCGCGCCGCGAGCTGCTCGGCCGTACCGCGGGCCACCTCCAGCCGGGCCGGATCGATGTCGTGCAGGACGAGATCCAGTGGCGGGAGGTCGGGGAACAGCAGGAGGTCGGCGACGAGCTGGCGGGTGAAGACGACGCTGCCGGCCCCGATGAAAACGATGCGAGTCATGTAGTGCCCTTCGATCCATGATGCCGCTTGCTGCAAGATTAATGCATATGCTGCACACGCTTGCAATAGTGGGATCGGAGAGGACACCATGACGATCACCAGCCGCTTCACTGCCGATGAGCTGCCCGTCGAGGTTCACGACAGCGAGGGAGCGATGGGGGTGGCCGCCGCGACCCGGGCGGCCGGCTTGCTCCGGGACGCGGTGACCGAACGCGGACGGGCCCGCGTCGTCGTCGCGACCGGCAATTCGCAGTACGCGTTCACCGACGCGCTCGTCGGCGAGGACGTCCCGTGGGACCGGGTCGAGGTCTTCCACATGGACGAGTACGTCGGCCTCGACGACCGGCATCCGGCCAGCTTCCAGCGCTGGATCCGGGAGCGCGTCGAGCGCCGCTTCGCCCCCGCCCGGGTGCACTACCTCAGCGGGGAGGGCGACCCGCGGGCCGAGGCCGACCGCTACGAACAGGAGCTCCGGTCGGCACCGGTCGACCTGGTCTGCCTGGGGATCGGCGAGAACGGCCACCTCGCGTTCAACGAGCCCGGCGACGCCGACTTCGACGACCGGCGCTGGGCGCGGGTGGTCCGCCTCAGCGCCGAATCGAGGCGCCAGCAGGTCGACGAGGGGCACTTCCCCGACCCCGGCAGCGTACCGGAGCTGGCGATCTCGTTGACGATCCCCGCGCTGCTCTCGGCCGCGCACGTCCAGGTGTGCGTGCCGGAGGGGCGGAAGGCCCGGGCGGTCCGGGCCGCGCTCACCGACGAGATCGGCCCGTCCTGCCCGGCGACGATCCTGCGCCGTACGCCGCACGCGCGCTTACTGCTCGAGCCCGCGTCGGCCGCCCTGCTCGAGGGGGCACCACACCGGTAACCGCGGCCGGACGCGGCCGAACTGCCTCCGGTGGGGGAGTTCAGCCGCGTTCGGGCGTCCGGACGGGCGCGGTGGAACTGCGCACGACGAGCCGGGAGTCGAGGACGATCTGCTCCTCGCCCTCGTCCCGCCGGGCGTCGACGATCGCGAGCAGCGTGTCGACCGCCGCCGCGCCGGCGGCGTCCCCGGGCACGTGCACCGAGGTGAGCGTCGGGTAGGCCATCGCCGACATCGGGCTGTCGTCCACCCCGATCAGGCTGACGTCGGCTCCGGTCCGCACGCCCCGCTCGGTCAGTCGCGCCATCACCCCCAGCGCGATCAGGTCGTCGTAGGCGATCACCCCGGTGATCGCCCGGGCGATCACCAGGTCCGCGGCATGCACGCCCGACTGGACCTGGGCCTCGAACGGGCCGAACTCCACCAGTTCGAGCCCGAGCCGGCCGCACGCGGCCCGGACGGCCGCCTTGCGCTGGGCGTTCGACCAGGACCGCTTGGGCCCGCCCAGGTAGGCGATCGAGCGGTGCCCGAGTGCGGCGAGGTGCTCGACGGCCTGCTCCATCCCGCCGGCCTCGTCGATGACGACGCTGGCCGCGCCGGGCACGGCCCGGTTCACGAACACGACCGGTCCGAGCGCGACCAGCTCGCCCAGGGCGTCGTCGGGCGTGCGGGGCGAGACGATGATGAGGCCGTCGACCTGCTTGCGCATCAACCGGGCCCGCGGCACCTCGTCGGCCGGGCGTTCGTCGACGTCGGCGATCAGCACGGTCTTGCCCTGCTGGCTGCCGCGGGCCTGCACCGCCTTGATGATCGGAGGGAAGAACGGGTTGGCGATGTCGGGCACGATCAGCCCGATCAGGTCGGTGCGGCCGGAGGTGAGCGACCGGGCGCTGTGATTGGGGACGTACCCCATCTCCCGGGCGATCCGCTCCACTCGCTCCCGGGTGGCCGCGTTGACCTTGTCGGGGGCCGAGAGCGCCCGCGAGACGGTGGAACCGGAGAGCCCCGCGGCCGCCGCGACGTCGGCGAGAGTGACTGCCATCCTACTCCTCGAGAGGTGACCGCTGCAGCGGAGAAGGCATCGCTGGGCAGAGTTGCAGCAAGCGGTTGCAGTATAGCGGCGGGGTCGACGGACGCGTCGCCGACCGGTGCGGCCCGGTCACCGCCGCCGGTCAGATGTGTGACGAGCTTCGCCGCGTCGAACAGGGCGAGGTTCGCGCCGGAGCCCTGTGACGGAGGCATCGCGTGGATCGCGTCGCCGATGAGCGTGACCGGGCTCGGGGGCCAGCGCTCGATCGGGACCGAGGAACGGATCGGGAGCGCGAACGTCGCCGCGGGCATGGCCACGTCGATCAAACGACGTAGCACCGGGTGCCAGCCGCGGATCACGTCGGCGACGAGCGCGCGCAGGGCGTCCGGCGGCTGGGCGAACAGCGACTCGTCGGAACCCAGGACGCCCGAGGGGACGGAGAGGCTCCACATGACGTAGTCCTCGTCCGCGGTGAGCCCGGCGTCGGAGGGCTTCGACCGGAACTCGACGACGCCGAGGGCCAGGCCGCGACCGCGCCGGTCGGTGACCGGGCAGAAGCCGTCCCGGAGCGGCGCGGGCAGGTCCGCCCCCACCCGCGTCAGCGGGGTGCGGCCGTAGACGCAGCGGGTGCCGGTGTCGACGATCGCGGCGTGCGGGAGGTACTGGCGCCGGACGACCGAGCCGATGCCGTCGGCGCCGACCAGCACGTCGCCTTCGGCGGTGCCGCCGTCCGCGAACCGCGCGCGGATCCGCCGGTCGGGGAGGGTCTCGTAGCCGGTGCAGGTCGCGCCGAAGCGGACGTCACGCAACCCTCGGACGAGGATCTCGCGCAGCGTCAGCCGGTCGACCGAGGTGCTGAAGCCGGCCCGGTCTCGATCACCCGCAGCGTCCGCAGCTGGTCGGACAGCACCGTGACGCGTGTGCTCGGCCGGCCGGTCGTCGCCAGGAACAGCTCGTACAGCTTGACGACGAGCACGGAGAGCGTCACGTGACCACCGTGCCACGCCACCGCCGACGCGCGCACCGCAACCGGGACGGCTGCGGCCGGCGGGGCCGAGGTCGTCGCCACGCGCCCGTCGGAAAGTCGTTTCTCCGCAGGGCCGGTAGCTGATTCGATGGATCGATGCTGACTGGACGCGTGATCGGTCTGCGGGCGCTGCGCCGGGACGACGTCGAGGCGTTGTACGAGATGGACGCGGACGCCGAGAACTCCGCGCTCGCCGACGACCATCCGTTCCGGCCGGAGAGCCTGGCCGGCCGGCTGGCCGAGCACGACAAGCGGGAGGCCGAGCCCAGGCCGGGGTCCGCCTTCTTCGCCGTCCAGCGGCTCGACGACGAGAGCGGCGTGGCGATCGGCCGTGTGGGGCTCTGGGGCATCGACCAGTTCAACCGGACCGCCCACATCGGCATCGGGCTGCTCGCGTCCGCGCGGGGGCAGGGCGTCGGGCGGGACGCGATCGACGTGATCTGCCGGTTCGGTTTCGTGTTCCACGGGCTCGAGCGGCTCCAGATCGACACGCTCGACGTCAACGACGCGATGCGGGCCACCGCGCTGGCCTGCGGCTTCGTCGAAGAGGGCCGGTTACGCGGCGCGGCCTGGTACCTGGGCCGCCGTACCGACGAGATGATCTACGGTCAGCTCGCCGACGAGTGGCGAGCCCGCATCTGACGGGGGTCGGCCGGCGGGTGGTTGCGACACCCCCGCGACCTTTGTCGACGACGGAGCGACGAAAGCCCGCTGAGCGAGGTGCCGCCCACCGGCTTGCCTGAAACCATGACCTCGCCCGAACCCGTACCGGACAGCAGGAGCCCGCACCCGGACACCAGGAGTCTCGGCCCGGTGCCGGTCGGGGCCAGGGCCCTCGGCCCGGATCTCGCCCGCGGCGCCATGCTGCTGTGCATCGCGCTGGCCAACTCGCACTACTTCCTGCGTGGCCCGTCGGTGCTCGGCGGTTACCCCACCGGGGGCTCGGAGCTCGACGCCGCGGTCGTCTGGCTACTCACGACGTTCGTCGACGGTCGGGCGTTCCCGCTCTTCGGCTTGTTGTTCGGGTACGGCGTGGCCCGGATCGCGGCCCGGCAGGCCGCGCGGGGCGCCCGCGGGGTGCGCCGGCTGCTGTGGCGGCGCGGCCTGGGGTTGATCGGCGTCGGGTTCCTGCACGCCGTGCTGCTCTACGTCGGCGACATCCTCGCTGCCTACGGGGTGCTGCTGCTGGTCGGGGCATGGCTGGTGCGCTGGCCGGACCGGCGGCTGCTCGTGCTGGCCGGCCTCTTCTTCGCGCTCGGCGCGTTACCGGGCGGTGACTCGATGACGATAAGCACCGACCCGCCGGGCGTCGAGATGCTGCCCCCGGATCTCCGGTCGATGCTCGTCGCACGGCCGCCGGTCTCGGTCCTCGTGGCGTCGCTCGGCCCGATCGGGTTCCTGTGCCCGTTCGCGCTCGGGCTGTGGGCCGGGCGCCGCCGGATCCTGGAGCAGCCGGAGCGCCACCGCACCCTGCTGCGTGTCACGGCGGTCGGTGGGCCGGCCGTCGCGGTGGCCGGTGCCCAGCCGATCGCGCTCGTGCTGGCCGGGGTGGTCGATCCGCCCGCCCGGGGAGCGCTGGAGTTGATCGGCCCGCTCCACGACGCGACCGGCGTCCTGGGCGGCTGCGGCTACGCCGCGCTGCTCTCGCTCGTGGCCCTGCGGTTCGCGGATCGCCACGGGCCGGTGGTCGAGGCGATCGCCGCCACCGGCCAGCGGTCGATGACGTGCTACCTGGCGCAGTCGGTGGTCTGGACCGTGACGTTCACGCCGTTCCTGCTCGACCTCTCCGGAACGCTCACCGTCGCCGGCACGGCGCTGCTCGCGGCGTCGACCTGGCTGGTCACGGTGGTGACGGCGGACGCGATGCGGCGGCGCGGGACGCCCGGGCCGTTCGAGGTGCTCCTCCGGCGCATCACCTACGGATTTGTATCGAAGCCTTGACACAAGATGCTCTACTTGTGTCAAGTGCGCGATACAAGGAGACCGATGGTCACGCCGTTACTCGACTCCCCGGACGCGGTCGGCCGCACCGCCCGCCGGGTGGTGGCCGGCCGGATCGGCGGGCTGGTCCTCGGTCTCGTGGCCGCCGTCGCGCTCGCGAACGCCCCGGCGTCCTGGCTGGGGCTTGGCCTGGCGCTCGCCGCCCCGGCGTTCGCGATCTGCCTGCTCGCGGGCGTCCTGGTGGGCGAGCTGATCGCGGTCGGGCCGCTCCCGGCCGTCCGCACGGCCACGCTCGAGGTGCGCCGGGTCCGGTCGTACCTGCCGCCGCGGACGACGAGGGTCGTGGCCGCGGCGTGGGTGACGCTCGACGTCGTGCTGCTCCTCGCGAGCGCGGTCGGGAGCGCCGACGACCAGGGCCGCCCGGGGCGCGCGCTCACGCTGAGCTGCGGTGACGTCTCGGCGTCGGTTTCACCGTGGCCGGGTCTCTTCTACGCGGTCCCGATCGCCGTCGTCGTTCACGCCGGGCTCCTCCTCGCCGTCGTCGCGTTGCGTCGCCTCGTGCGCCGTCCCCGCCCCGGTGCGCACCCCGACGACCGGGGCGCCGACGACCGGGTGCGCGCCGCGTCGGCCGGCGCGGTCACCGCCGCGGTCGGGGTGCTCGTCGCCGCCCCGCTGGCCGGTACCACGCTGATCGCCGCGGGCCGGGTGTTCTCGCTCGCCGGCCAGCCGTGCGCCCCGGCCGGGCTGTCCGCCGTAGGCTGGGCGGGCGTCGCGGTCGCCGCCGTCGCGGCCGTGGCCACCGGCGTCTTCGTGGCGACGCTCGGCGCACCCCGCCGCGGGCGCCCGTGATCGAGCGGCTCACCGTCGACACGACCGATCCGGTCCCTCCGTACGAGCAGATCCGCCGCCAGCTCGCCGACCTGATCCGGCACGGCGTGCTCGGCCCGGGAACCCGGCTGCCTCCGGTGCGCCAGCTCGCGTCGGACCTCGGCCTGGCCACCGGCACGGTCGCCCGCGCCTACCGGGAGCTGGAGACCGCCGGGCTGGTGGCCTCGCGCCGCGGCGGGGGCACCCGCGTCGCCGAGGCCCCGGTGTCCAGCACCCCGGCGGAGCGCGACGAGCTCCTGGCGATCTCCGCGGCCGGGTACGTCGCCGCCGCGCGCCGGCTCGGCGCGGACGACGACGCGCTGCTCGCCGCGGTGCGCCGGGCCGCCCGATCCGGTCCAGGATGAGGGCATGCGACACCGGATCGACGTCGACGGACCTGGTCACCCCGACGAGGTCTGGGACCGCTACGCGCGTCCGGGCCGGTGGCCGGAGTGGTCACCCCAGATCCGCTCGGTCGAGTACGCGGCCGAGCGGATCACCCCCGGCGCCGGTGGCACGGTCCGCGGCCCCGCCCGGCTCCCGGTGCGGTTCCGGATCCTCGACGTCGACCCGACCGGCCCGCGGCGTTCCTGGTCGTGGACGGCGTCCACCGCCGGGGTGCGGCTGACCCTGCACCACACCGTCGAGCCGACCGCCACCGGCACCCGCACCGGCCTGCTCGTCGACGGACCGGCCGCGGTGGTCCTGGCCTACCTCCCGGTGGCGCGCTGGGCCCTGCGGCGCCTGGTCCGCTGACCGATCGAGGCCTCAGACGAACGGCCACCCCGACGGCTGTCCCACCGCGATCCGCCCGGGGATCGTCCACTGCGTCGTCGACAGGTTCGCGGACTGCGCCGCGGCCATGCCGTCCCGGAAGATCCGGCCGAGCCGGCTCTCCCGGTACAGCGGTTCCGAGCTTCCGAGCTCGTACATCGCCCCCAGCACCGCGCGGCTGGTCTCGGTGACGTGGCAGATGGCTCCGCGGACCGCGGCGCGCTGCTCCTCGGTGGTCTCCGCGCCCGCGGCCACCGTGCGGTCGAGCTCGCCCTGGGTCTCCAGCAGCAGCCCCCGGGCCGCGGCCACCTGGGAGAGCGCGCGGCCCACCGCGATCGTCACGTGGTCCTTCTCGGCCAGCGACACCCCGTCGAAGCCCTTCTTGCCCGGGGCGATCGTGATCACCTCGTCGATCGCGGCCCGCGCCATGCCGATGAGCACGGCCGCGCAGCCCGGGAACAGCAGGTTGATCGCCGGCAGCCGGTAGGCGGGCCGGTCGATCCGGTTCGGCGCGAACAGGCCGGCCGTCAGGGTGTCCGGCACGAAGACGTCGTCGGCCACGACCGTGTTGCTGTCCGAGGCACGCATGCCGACGACGTCCCAGGTCTCGAGCACCGACACGTCACCGCGCGGCACGGCGCAGAAGCGCAGCCCGGCGAAGCCCGGTCCGGCCGACGGATCGGCCCCGGCCAGCAGGAACCACTCGGCGACGTGCGCCCCGCTCACGATCTTCCAGCGTCCGGCGAGCCGGTAGCCCCCGTCGACCGGCGTGAGCAGCCCCGGTTGCCCCGAGTTGGCGATCAGCGGGTCCGGCCCGTCGCCCCAGATCCGCGCGGTGCCCTCCTCGGGGAGCCAGCCCGCGACGAACCCGACGTTGAAGTTCCAGAGCAGCCAGGCGGTCGGGCCGTCGATGCGCGCCACCCGCGTGTAGAAGTCCAGTACGGCGGCGGTCCGCGCCTCGTGGCCGCCCCGCTCGACCGGCGTGAACAGCCGGAAGGCTCCCCGGTCACGCAGCTCGTCCACCAGTTCCGGGGCGACGCGGCCCTGGTCCTCGGCGGCGTCACGGTACTTCTCGATGGCCGGGCGCAGCAGCTCGGGCAGTTCGTCGATCGACACGGTCGTTCTCTCTCTCGTCTCCGGCCCGGTTCTCGGGCCGCCGGGGACGAGATGCGGATCGCCGGGGATTTCTGCGCGCGATCCCGGGTGACCTACGTCTCAGCCGCTGCGGCTCGTTCCGTAGGCGAGCCCGAGCTGCGCGACCCGGCCTTCGCGCATCCGCAGGAGCCAGGCGAACGTCGGCGGGCAGTGCTCCGGGTCGGACGGCGGGTTGAGGAAGTCGCCCTCCCAGACCAGCACCCCGCTGCTGCCGACCGCGTCGTGCAACCGGGTGACGACGCCGGCCTGCACGGTGAAGTCGATCATCGGCCGCATCATCGACCGGTCGCCGACGATGCTGCCCTGGACGACGATCGAGGCGTCCGGGCGGAACCAGTCCCGGAGCACCCGGTCGTACCCGTCGGTCTCGATCGCCGCGAAGTGCTCACGGGCCCGGAGGCGGTGCGCGGCGGCGTCGGCGTCGGCGTCGCGGTAGGCGTCGCCCGCGGTCTCACGCAGTGCCCGGGCCAGGGCTCGGCGCCCGTCGCGCAGCCGGCTGCCCACCGTGTCGAGGGGGATGTCGCAGAGCTGCGCGATCTGCTCGTAGGACGAGAAGCGGCTGAAGTACCGCAGCAGCACGACCTCACGGATCGGTTCGGACAGGTGCGCGACCGCGTGCCACACCCAGTCCCGTGAACCGGCGCGGTCCAGCGCCTCGTCCGGCCGCGGTTCGCTCGCGGGCGGGAGCAGGAGTTCCGGATCGGCCACCGGCAGCGGGGTGCGTGCGCGCAACTGCATCCGGCAGACGTTGCGCACGATCGCCTTCAGCCAGGGGCCGATCGCCTCGGGGTCGCGGAGCTCGGGCAACCGGCGGAACGCGGTGAGCACCGCGTCCTGCACCGCGTCGTCGACCTCGTCGACGTAGCCGAGCAGGGAGATCGCGGTGGCCCGCAGCGCCGCGCGATGCCGCTCGGTGACGATCGCGAACGCCGCGGTGTCCCCGTGCCGGGCCGCGCGCGCCAGTTCGGCATCCGACTCCGCGGTGGACAAGGACATGCCACCCCAGTCTGCCAGGCCCGGGCCCCGGTCGGCGGGGCGCCGGGCGAGCCGGGGTCGCTAACTCAGCTGACTCGCGCCGACGAGAACCGCGAGCACGGTCAGGATCGGCAGGTACCAGAGCACGCGCTCCAGCAGGGTCGTGGAGCCGGCGGATACGGGCTTCATGTGCTCAGAATAGCCCGCGGCGCCACCGGGAGAGCCCACAGTGGAGCAATGGTCGCGGACACCGTCGTCTCCTGGATCGCCCATCACGCGCGGCGGACGCCGTCGCGCACCGCGCTCGTCGATCTGCACCGAGATCGCGCGGTCACGTACTCGGAGCTGGACGCGCGGGTCCGGTCGCTGGCGCGGTCGCTCGCCGAGGCCTACGGGGTGGGCGCCGGTGACCGGGTCGCGGTGCTCTCCCGCAGCGACACCCGCGTCTTCGAGGTGCTCTACGCCTGCGCCGTGCTGGGCGCGATCGCGGTACCGCTCAACTGGCGCCTGACCGCACCCGAGCTGGCGGCGATCAGCCGTGACGCCGAGCCGTCGGTGCTGGTCCACGAGAGCTGGGCCGCGGAGGTCGCGTCCGGGTTGGAGATCCCGGCCCGGGTGGTCTGGGCCAGTGCGGACGGCGAGCCCGACGACTACGAGGCGCTCACGACCACGGACGCCCCCGCGGACCGGGAGCCGGGCCCCGTCGACGTCGACGCGGTCTGGACGATCCTCTACACCTCCGGCACGACCGGCCGGCCGAAGGGCGTGCAGGCCACGCACCGCGCCTGGCTGGCGAGCCTGCTGGGCATCCTCGTCGCGCATCGTGTCGACGCGTCGTCGCGCTGCCTCACCGTGCTCCCCACGTTCCACGTCGCGGGCCTCAACCTGTTCGCCCACCCGACGCTCTATGTGGGCGGCACCGTCGTGGTGGCCAGGACGTTCGATCCGGCCCGGACGCTCGCGCTGCTCACCGACCCGGCCACACCCGTGACGCACTTCTGCGGCGTGCCCGCTCATTACCAGTTCATGGAGCAGGTACCGGGCTTCTCCGACGTCGTCCTGCGTCCGTTCACCGCGGTCGTCGGGGGTTCGCCGGTTCCCTCGGCGCTGGTCGGGGGGTGGGCGGCGCGTGGTGTCCGGCTGACGACGGTGTACGGGATCACCGAGGCCGGTGCGTGTGTCGTCGCGACCACCCCGCAGCGCGAGCCCGGCCCCAACGGCACGATCGGGCTTCCCGCGCTCTACGCCCGCTGCCGGGTCCGGACGCTCGACGACCGGCCCGCCGCGCCCGGGGAGACCGGCGAACTGCAGATCGACGGGCCGCTCGTCACGTCGGGCTACTGGCGTGCTCCGGACGCCACGGCCGCGGCGTTCACCGCCGACGGCTGGCTGCGTACCGGGGACGCGGCGACGCTCACCGACGACGGCCGGCTCGTGCTCGTCGACCGCTGGAAGGACATGTACATCTCCGGCGGCGAGAACGTGTACCCGGCCGAGGTGGAGAACGTGCTCCAGTCCCATCCGGCGGTGTCCCAGGCGGCGGTGGTCGGCGCGCCGCACGAGCGCTGGGGCGAGGCCGGGGTGGCGTTCGTCGTCCTGGGACGCGACGCGGCCGCCGATCCGGACGAGCTGGTCGGGTGGTGCCGGGAGCGGCTGGCCACGTACAAGGTCCCGGTGCGCGTGCGTTTCGTGGACGAGTTGCCGCGCAACGCCACCGGCAAGGTGCTGAAGGCGCCGCTCCGCGAGTCGGCCGCGCGCTGAGCGTCAGTGGTCTCCGCCGCAGGTCGAGGGCCGGGCGCCGGGTCAGGCCTCGTCGCTCCAGTCGTCGAGGAGCTCACGCCGGAGCAGCGCGACCTGCACGGCGAGAGCGCCGAGCAGTTCCTCCCGGTTCGGAGGTCGGCTGGTGCGATAACACCCGGCCGAGGTGATCGAGATCGACGAGTGAATCGAGCCGCCCTGGTCGGGGCGGACGGCGGTTCCCACGGTCAATTCGGTGGTGCGGGCGGGCGTGGATCGACATCATCGGGCGGGTGGAGATGCGTGAGGTTCGGCCGCCGTCGGTGCCGGAGCCGGTCGGCGGTTACGTCAACGGTCTGGTCGTCGCCGGGGGCGAGCGGATGCTGTTCGTCAGCGGCCAGATTCCACAGACCCCGGACGGCGTCGTTCCCACCGCGCTCGACGAGCAGTGCCGCCTGGTCTGGGCGCACGTTCTCGCGCTTCTCGACGAGGCCGGAATGGGCGTGGAGAACCTGGCCAAGATCACGACCTATCTCGCCGATCGATCGCACTCCGCGGTGAACACGGCGATCCGGAACGAGGTGCTCGGGACGCACCGCCCGGCGCTGACCGTGATCGTCGCCGAGATCTGGGACCCGGCCTGGCTGGTCGAGATCGAAGCGACCGCGATCGCCTGACCCGCGCCGCCAGCCCGCTTGTCCACAGGTGCCGAACGTCGAGAGGCCGCCGGGCCGGATCGGCGTTACCTTACGTCCGTGAACAGGCTCTCACGGTTCGTAACCAAGCGGCGCGGGTGGGTCCTGCTCGGCTGGCTGGTGCTGACCGTGGTGGGAGGCTTCGCGGCGCCCCAGGCCACGGCCGGGCTGTCCTACGACTTCTCGCTGCCCGGTCAACCCGGGTACGAGACCAATCAGGTCGTCGCGCAGCGGTTCGGATCCGGCGGGGAGGCCGTGCCGATCCTGCTCGTCGACAACAGCCCGTCGTCGGCGAAGGCCGCCCGGGTGGTCGCGGCGGTCGAGCAGGCGTTGCCCGGCGCCGACGTCCTGTCCTACGCCGACGAGCAGGCGCTGCGGTCGGCCGACGGGCGTACGGGGGTCGTGGTCGTCTATCCCCGCCTGGTGCCCGGCCCCGAGCCCTACGTCGCGGTCCTGCCGGTGATCGAGAAGGTGGCCGAGGCCCAGCAGGTCGTGGTCACCGGCAAGGACGCGCTCGCGGCCGAGGGCGGCGGCGACCGGGGCGCCACCGTGCTGGTCGAGACGATCGTCGGCGGAACCGGGGCGCTGGTCGTGCTGCTCGTGGTGTTCGGGTCGGCGCTGGCGCTGATGCCGATCGTGGTCGCCGCCGCGTCGATCCTCACGACGTTCCTGATCGTCTGGGGGCTGACCGAGATCACCGACGTCTCGTTCATCGTGCAGTTCCTGCTGGCGCTGATCGGCCTGGGCGTGGCGATCGACTACGCGCTGCTCATCGTCACGCGCTGGCGCGAGGAGCTGGGCCGGGGCGCGGAGCCCGAGGAGGCCGTGCGCCGGTCGCTGGCCACCGCGGGCCGCTCGGTGTTCTTCTCCGGGGTCACGGTCGCGGTCAGCCTGGCGGCGCTCATCGTCCTGCCGGTGCCGTTCCTGCGCAGCGTCGGCTTCACCGGGCTGCTCATCCCGGTGATCAGCGTGCTGGCCGCGTTGACGCTGCTGCCCGCGCTCCTGCTCACGGCCGGGCGGCGTCTGGACTGGCCGCACCGGCGCACGACCGACCCCGAGAGCCGGCTGTGGCGGCGGGTCGGCACCGGCGTCGTGCGTCACCGCTGGGTGTCGGCGATCCTCGCGACCGTGGTGCTGCTGCTCCTGGCCGCCCCGGTGCTGACGCTCCGGCTGGGGCAGCCGACGAACGAGTCGCTGGCCTCCGCGGGTGGCCCCGCGGCGACCGCGATCACCCGGCTCGACACCTCGGGCATCGGTGCCGGTCTGTCCACGCCGGTGGAGATCCTGACCGACGACGCGGCCGCGGCCCGGGAAGCGGTGGCCGGTCTGCCCGGGGTGGCCGCGGCGGTCGTCTGGCCCCGCAGCGCCGGCGGCGACACGCTCGTCCGGGTGTGGACGGCCGAGGACACCTCGTCGGAGGCGGGGGCGGACACGACGGCGGCGATCCGCACCGCGGCCGAGGCCACCGGCGCCCGGGTGGGCGGCCGGCCCGCCGGTGACGCCGACTTCATCGACGCGGTCTACGGCAACGCGTGGTGGGTGATCGTGCTCATCGTCGTCGTGACGACCCTGCTGCTCGCGCGGGCGCTGCGTTCGATCGTGCTCCCAATCAAGGCGCTGGTGCTCAACGTGCTCTCGCTGGGCGCGGCCTACGGCATCACGGTGTGGATCTGGCAGGACGGGCACGGTACCGAGGTCCTGTTCGGCCAGTCGGCGTCGGGCGCGATCACCACCTGGGTTCCGATCGCGGTGTTCGCGTTCCTGTTCGGGTTGTCGATGGACTACGAGGTGTTCCTGCTCTCGCGCATCCGCGAGGAACACGACGACGGCCACGACACCGACGAGGCGACCGTGGCCGGTCTGGCCCGCACCGGGCGCCTGGTCACGTCGGCCGCGCTGATCCTCTTCCTGGCGTTCATCTCGCTGGCGCAGGTGCCGACGGTGGAGGTGAAGATCCTGGCGACGGCGCTCGCGCTCGGCATCCTCATCGACGCGACGATCGTGCGCGGTGTGCTCGCCCCCGCGTTGGTCGCCGCCCTGGGCGACGCCAACTGGTGGTCGTTCCGGCGCGCCTCGTGAGGCCCGCCGGCTTCGACGAGTTCGACGTCCGGACGTCCCGGACGACGATTCACGGTGTCCGGGGCGGGTCGGGGCCGCCCGTTCTCCTCCTGCACGGCATTCCGGAGACGCATCTGATGTGGCACCGGGTCGCGCCGGCGCTGGCCGTGCGGTTCACCGTCGTCGCCACCGACCTGGGCGGGTACGGCGCGAGCGGGAAACCGCCGAGCGCGCCGGATCACGCGCCGTACCGGATGCGAGCCCTCGCGCAGGACCAGGCCGAGGCCATGGCGGCGCTCGGCTTCGACCGGTTCGCGGTCGTCGGACACGACCGCGGCGCCCGCTGCGCGTACCGGATGGCGCTCGATCACCCGGACACGGTCAGCCACCTCGCGGTGCTCGACGTCGTCCGCCGGATCACCTGCCCGACCCTGGTGCTGTGGAGCGCCACCGGGCCGGTCGCGCAGTGGTACGACCCGCTCGGGATCTGGCGCGCCTGGGCCACCGACGTCCGCGGCCGCGCGATCGACGCCGGCCACTTCCTGCCGGAGGAGGCGCCCGGGGAAACCCTCCACGACCTCGTCGAACTGCTGACCTAGCGGCCGATGGCTTCGGTGCCGGTGCTGCCGTCCACCACGGAGCGGGAGCCCAGCGGCCGGGCCAGCGTCACCGGGAACAGGCGGACCGGGGGCAGCGGACGGGAGCGGGCCGTCACCGGGTCCGCCGGGTCGCAGATGATCCGGGGGGCGGTGGGGCTGCAGCCGCCGTGCAACGTCACGGTCACCGAGGACGCGGTCTCGGCCACGGTCATCGTCCGCGCTTCGTGGGCGCCGTCGACGGCCACGATCAGGTTCGTGCCGGGCGGCACCGTCCCCAGGCCCGCCAGGAGGTCGGCGGAGTCGGAGGAGTCGCCCACCGTGGCGTAGCGCAGCAGGGGCACGCGGCCCAGCGACGAGTTCGCCACGGCGGGCGGAGCGGAGGTGAGCCGCGCGGACGAGACACCGAAGCGCTCGGCCCTGGCCGCGCGGGCGTCGGCGGCGGCCTTCTCGGGGGAGCGTTCGAAGTCGATCAGCTGCCAGCCGAGGACCAGCACCACGACGATCGTGCCGACCCCGGCGGCCCGGGTCAGGTGGTAGGCCAGGTCGCTGGGTTCGTTCGCGTCGGGGTCGCGGTACCTCCACGCGGTGAGCAGCCACCACTGCTGCCTCGGCGCGATCACCGCCCAGAGCGCGAGCGCGACCAGCACCGTCCCGCCGATGATCAACCCCACGCGGACGAGTGTCGCACCGGCGAAACCACGGCCAGTCAGCGCGCCACCGCCGCCCTCGCGCTAGCGGTCAGCGAGGCGGACGTCGGCGCGCCACAGCGACCACCACCGCGGTTCGTGCAGGCGGATGTCGGCGCGCCCGTCCGTCGTTGCTGACGGATCTCGGTCCGCCGGGCCCCGAGCGCATCGGGTCGACGAGGTCTTCGGACCGCTGCTGCGCCGGTGCGGCCGCTGACGGCGCGGTCGTTCGCTGGTTGCGGCCTCTCCTCATCGAGGAGGAGGCCGCGCGCCGCCCGTATCTCGTTCGCGCGCAGGTGCTGCGCCGGCACGCGCGTTCCTATCGTCGCTCTCGAAGCTCAGAGACGACAGGAGGACGCCATGATCGAGGCGCAGGCGCTGACCAAGCGCTACGGGCCGACGACGGCGGTGGACGGGTTGTCGTTCACCGCGTTGCCCGGCACCGTGACCGGGTTCCTGGGCCCGAACGGGGCCGGTAAGTCGACGACCATGCGGCTGGTGCTGGGCCTCGAACGCCCGACGTCGGGCACGGTGACCGTCGACGGGCGGCGGTACGCCGACCTCGAGGCGCCGCTGCGCACGCTCGGCGCGATGCTCGACGCCCGCTCGATGCACCCCGGGCGCACGGCCTTCCGCCACCTGCTGGCGTTGGCCCGCACGCACGGGATCCCGCGTTCGCGGGTGGACGAGGTCATCGGGATGACCGGTCTGGAGTCGGTGGCCGGGAAACGGGTGAAGGGCTTCTCGCTCGGGATGGGCCAGCGGCTGGGGATCGCCGCGGCGCTGCTCGGCGACCCCGGCACGTTGATGCTCGACGAGCCGGTCAACGGCCTCGACCCCGACGGCGTCCTCTGGGTGCGCAAGCTCGTGCGCGACCTGGCCGCCGAGGGCCGGACGGTGTTCCTGTCGTCGCACCTCATGCACGAGTTGGCGCTGTGTGCGGACCGGGTGGTGATCATCGGCCGGGGCCGGCTGCTCGCCGACGCGTCGATGTCGGAGATCCTGCACCAGTCCGAGCGGGCGGGGCTGGTGCGTGTCCGCACGTCCGACCCCGCGCTCCTGGTGCCGGAGCTGCTCCGGATCGGCGGCGACGTCGTCGCCCAGCAGGACGACGTCCTGCACGTGCGCCACGTGTCGCTCGAGGACGTCGGGGCCGCCGCCGGCCGGGCCGGGGCCACCGTCCTCGAGCTCGCGGCCGAGGCCGGCTCCTTGGAGGACGCCTACCTGCGCCTCACCGCTGATTCCGTGCAGTACCAGGCCGGAGGTGCCCGATGACCACGCTCGCCGTTCCGGGGCCGTCGCTGCCCCGGGTGATCGCCGCCGAGTGGACCAAACTACTCGGGCTCCGGTCGTCGACGATCATCGTGATCGTCACCGCCGCCGTGTCCGGGGTCGTCACCTATCTCTCCGCGAACGCCTCGTCGGGGGACCCGGGCTTCGACCCGCTCGACTCGTTGACGACCGGCCTCCCGGTCGCGGTCATCGGCCCGCTGGTGCTCGGGGTGCTGGTCGGGACCGGTGAGTTCAGCACGGGGATGTTCCGCTCGACGTTCGCGGCGGTGCCGGGCCGCCTGCCGGTACTGGCCGCCCAGGTCGTGGTCACGACCGTGCTCGCGTCGGTGGCCGCGGTCCTCGCGGTGGCGGCGGCCGTGGTCGGCATCCTTCCGCCGGCGGCCTCCCGGAACATCACGCCGGACCTGCTGAGCGAGGGCACCCCGCAGAGCCTGCTCGGGGCGGCCGGGTTCCTCGTCGGCGCGGCGCTGTTCGGGCTGGCGGCCGGGGCGCTGCTGCGCCGGACGGTCCCGGCCCTGGTGGCCACGATCGTCGTCACGCTGATCCTGCCGATCGTGCTGCTGCTCGCGTCCGAGCTCGCGAGCGACCCGATGGCGGCCTACGACGAGAACAACGTCCCGACCCGCACCGCGGTGGTGAACACGATCATCACGTTCACCCCGACCGGAGCCGGCTCGCTGCTGACCGAGCCGGGCGCCTCCGGGGTCGACGGCGCTCCCGACATCGGGAGGGCCGGCGCCGGGCTCGTCCTGGCGGCCTGGGTGCTCGTCCCGCTGGGCGCGGCCGCGCTCCGGCTCCGCCGTCGTGACCTGGTGTGAGCGAGCACCGGCTGCTCGCGGTCACGTTCCCCCGGGTCCTGGCCGCGGAGTGGAGCAAGCTCACCAGCGTCTCCTCGACGCTCTGGATCGCGGCCGGCACGGTCGTCTCGACGGTCGCGCTGGCGTTCGGGCTGGGGCTGTTCGTCCGGTCCGGCGACACGGTGTCCGGCGCCTCGCTGGCCGTGTCCGGGAGCCTCTTCGCCCAGGTCGGGATGCTCGTCCTCGGGGCCCTGGTCGGGGCGGGTGAGTTCAGCACCGGCACCTCGATGGCGACGTTCGCCGCGGTGCCGCGCCGCCTGCCCGTCCTCGCCGCGCAGACGCTGGTGACCGCGGCCGTCGCCCTGCTCACCGCGGTCGTGGCCCTGGTGGCGTCGATCCTGGCGACCGCACCCGCGCGGAGCGCGGCCGGCCTCACGCTCGAGTTCGCCGACGCCGGCACCGTCCGGGTCCTGGCCGGGTTCGTGCTCTACCTGACCGGCGTCGCGGTGCTCGGCATCGGGCTCGGTGCGCTGGTGCGCCGGCCGGCCGGCGCGCTCGTGACCGGCGTGGTGGCGCTCGTCGTGGTCGACCAGCTGCTGGCGACCAACCCCGGGCGGGTGACCGACGTCCTGCGGGCCGCGTCGCCGGCCAGCGGGACCCGCCTGTTCGCCGACGACGCCACGCTCGCGGCCCTCACCGGCGGACCCGCCCCCGACCTCGGTGCCCGGGGCGGGGGACTGGTGTTCGCCGCGTGGGTGATCGCGGTGCTGGCCGGCGCCGCGTACCGGCTGCGACGCTACGACGTCACATGAGCGGCGGAGCGCGACCCGTGTGGGAGGGTGACCGGGTGAGGATGCCGGGGCGTCCGGGGCGGCCCGGGGGGAGCGACGCCGCGGCGGTGCTCACCGAGTCGCACGTGCAGTGGCCGACCGCGGCCGGCCGCCTGTTCGCCGCCCGCCCTTGGATCGCCCACCTCACCGTCGCCGCGACGGTGCTGCTGCTCGGACTGATCACCGCGATCGTCGCCTCGGAGACCGTCCGGGGGTCCACCTCGCTCGGGCTGTTCCTCCCCGACGACCCCGTGCAGGAACGCGTCGTCGGGGCCTGGCTCGCCGGTGCCGCCGCCGGGGCGATCGTGCTGACCGCCCGCCGCGCGTGGCCGCTGGGCGTCACGGTCGTGCTCACCGTGGTGGCGCTGCTGTCGCTGCGTTCCGCCGGGGTGCTCGGTGTCGTCGGCGTCTGCCTCGCGTGGGCGCTGCACGCCGTGGCCGCCCGCTACCGCGCCCGCACCGCGTGGCTCGTCGGCGCGGTGGTGCTGGTCGTCGTGTCGGTCGCCCTGTGGCGGTGGCAGGACATCGGGCTCGCCGAGATCCTGCTCTGGAGCGACACGTACCCGCTGCTCCCCGACGGCGAGCCCGCCCGTCAGCTGACCGAACCGCCGTTCTCCGGGGGTCGCCGGTCGATGTCGGTGATGCTGCTGCTCGCCCTGCTCGTCCTGGGCGGGGTACTGGGAGCGGGCGCCCAGACGCGGCGGTTGCACGCCCGCGACCTGGTCGAGCGGTACGCCGCGCTGGCCAGGGAGCGCGACACGAGCGCGGCGCTGGCCCGCTCGGCCGAGCGCGCACGCATCGCCCGCGAGATGCACGACATCGTCGCGCACAGCGTCTCGGTGATGGTGGCGTTGTCCGACGGTGCGCTCTCGGCCCTCGACCGCGCGCCGGACCGGTCGCGGGAGGCCCTCACCGAGCTGTCGCGAACCGGGCGGGACGCGCTCGACGACCTGCGGAGCATGCTCGGTTCGCTGCGCACCGAGGAGGCCGAGCCGACGGCACCGACCGACACGAACCTGCCCGCGGTCGTCGAACGGTTCCGCGCCGCCGGGCTGCCGCTCACGACCACCGGCCTCGAGACCCCGTTGCCGCCCGACACCGCGCTGCGCCTGGCCGTGGTGCGGATCGTGACCGAGGGTCTCACGAACGTGCTCCGGCACGCCCCCGGCACCCGGGCGGTCGGCGTCGCGATGCGTCGCACCGGGTCGGTGGTCGAGGTCGAGATCGTCGACGCCGGCGGCACCCGCCCGGGCACCGACGGTGGAGCCCACCGTGGTCTGATCGGGATGCGCGAACGCGCCGCGCTCCTCGGCGGCCGGGTCGACGCCGGCCCCGCCGGGGAGGGCGGCTGGCGGGTCCGGGTCTCGCTGCCGACGAGCGTTCCCGCCGGAGAGGACGACACGTGACGACGGTGCTGCTCGTGGACGACCAGGCGCTGATGCGGATGGGGTTCCGGCTGGTCATCGAGTCCGAGCCCGACCTCGACGTGGTCGGTGAGGCGTCCGACGGCGCGGTCGCGCTCGACCAGGTCCGCGCGCTGGACCCCGACGTCGTGCTGATGGACATCCGGATGCCCGGGATGGACGGCATCGAGGCCACCGGGCGCATCGTCGCCACGCACCCCTCGTCCCGGGTGCTCGTCCTCACCACGTTCGACGTCGACGAGTACGCGTTCGCGGCGCTCCGGGCCGGAGCCAGCGGTTTCCTGGTCAAGAGCGCGCAGCCGGCCGAGCTCGTCGACGCGATCCGGACCGTCGCCTCCGGCAACTCGGTCGTGGCGCCCCGCGTCGTGCGGCGGATGCTCGACCTGTTCGCCTCGCACCTGCCCGACGCGGGCGACGACACCGCTCCGAACGACCTGGACCCCCGCCTCCGTGCGCTCACCCCGCGCGAGCTCGAGGTGCTCGGCTGCATCGCCGAAGGCCTCTCCAACGCCGAGATCGCCGACCGCCTCGTGCTCTCCGCGACCACGGTGAAGACGCACGTCGGCAACATCCTCGCCAAGCTCGGTCTGCGTGACCGGGTGCAGGCGGTGATCGCGGCCTACGAGTTCGGCCTGGTCGGCCGCGGAGACTGATCCGGGGAACTGTCCTCATTGCTGGGTCGAGCGCCCCGAATCACTGACAAAATGGCCGTATGTCTCACTCGTCGTCGGTAGAGCCCGTAGTGGACTTACGCGACCCGGTCGTCCTCGGTGATCCGATGCGCGGCTACGACCGGATCCTTGCGGAGTCCCCGGTCTGCTGGGCCCGGCTGCCGAGCGGCGAAGAGGGCTGGCTGATCACCCGGAACGCCGACGTGCGTGCCGTTCTCGCCGACCCGGCCGTGCGCAACGACCCGACGGGGCTGCCCGGGCACGGCGCGCGGACGCAGGAACAGGCCTTTCTCGACCTGGGTACCGCGCGGGAACACCTGCCGTACATGCGCGCGAGCCTGCTCAGCCTGGACGGGGCCGACCACGCGCGGCTGCGTCACGGCATCCGCGACGCGTTCACCACGGCCCGGGTCAGCGAGCGGCGTCCGCGGGTGGAGCAGATCGTCGCTCGGTTGCTCGACCGGCTCGACGCGTCCGGGGAACCGGTGAACCTGCTCGACGAGTTCGCCTACCCGCTGGCCACCGCCGTGGTGTGCGAGCTGGTCGGCGTGCCCGAGGCCGACTGGACGGACTGGTGGCGCTGGGGGAAGGTGCTGGTCGGCGAGGACCCGGCCCGGATCACGCCCACGCTGGGCGAGATGTTCGCCTACTGCCACGCCCTGGTCGACCGGCGCCGGGCCGAGCCGGCCGACGACGTGCTCAGCCGGATCCTCGCCCAGGACGGCACGACCGACGTCGACGCGGTGGCGCTCGTCGTGTTCCTCGTGCTCGCCGGGCACGAGACCATGGCGCACATGCTCTCCAACGGCGCGCTCGCCCTCATGCGCGACGACGAGCAGCGGGAACTGCTGCGTGCCGAGCCCGACCTCTGGCCGGCCGCCGTGCGTGAGCTGGTGCGTACCGACGGCCCGGTACAGCTCGCCCGCCTGCGTTACGCCGCCGAGGACCTCGTGGTCGGCGGTGTCCGGATCCGCGCGGGCGACCCGATCCAGGTGGTGCTCGGCGCGGCCAACCGCGACCCGGCGCGCTTCGCCCACCCCCATCACCTCGACGTGCGGTGGCAGCACGAGCACGGGCTGCGCGAGGGCGGCGTCGGGTTCGGCTGGGGGCCGCACTACTGCCTCGGGGTCGCGCTCGCGAAGCTGGAGGCCGAGGTCGCCCTCCGCGGCCTGTTCGACCGCTTCCCCGGGATGCACCCGGTGGGCGAGCCGGCCTGGGTCCCGCTGCCCCGCGGCCGGCACCGGGTCAGCCTGGACGTGCGGCTCCACTGAGCCACCGGCCGCCCAGCCGCCGGCCGCCCAGCGGGGGCAGCGGCCTACCGCCCAGCGGGGGCAGCGGCCTACCGGGGGCGCGCGAACGCGTCGACCGGCATCGTCACCTCGGCGCTCGACGCACCGCACTCGAGCATCCACAGTGCCGCCGCGGGCCCGAGGCTCCGGCCCAGCGCGCGGAGCGCCTCCGGGTCGGGGGAGACGGCCTGGGCCTGCCCGAGCCCGAGCCGGAACGCGCCGGGGTCCCAGCCGCCGGGCTCGGCGTGGCCGAGGCCGCACGCCCCGCCGGTCATCGCGGCCAGCGTCGCTTCCGGCAGCGGATCGGCCACGGCCATCAGACCGTGGGTGCGTTCCCCGACGAGCAGCCCCATCCACCGGGAGGCGTCGGGGGTGGGCCGCGGCCCGGTCCAGCCCGGCCCGGCGTCGCCCGCCGGGAGCCGTCCCGGGACCCCGGTGGCGGCCCAGCGGCCGGCCCACTCGACGGCCAGCCCGGGAGCGCTCCGGGTGGCCGGGTTGTGGAACCGGGCCATGTCCCACCGGTTGCCGACCGCCACCGCGGCGACGTCGCGGTGCGGCCAGACCCGCGCCTCCCACCAGAACCCGTACGGGAACGCGGCCGTGTGCCCCCACCAGTGGTCCTCGCCCAGCGCCGGGTCGGCGATCTCGATCGTCAGACCGGAGAACGACCGGACGCCGTTCGGGCTCGGCCGACGCACCCGCGGGGTCACCATCGCCTCCAGCGAACCCGGTTTGACCAGCCCGGCGGCGCCCCGGGCGGTACGCAGCAGCGACTGCAGCAGGCGCCCGGCGTCGGCGGCGCTGGTGTGCAGGCCGACGCCGGGATAGGCCGCGGTGCGGAACGGCGGGCTCGGCACGCACCAGTCGCCGAACGCCATGTAGCCGGTCGCCGTGGCGCCGGTCCGGTCCGGTGCACCGGTCGCCCAGGGGTCGCGCGTGCCGTCGTCCACGGTCGTGGCGGTCATGCCGGTCGCGGCGAACACCTGTTTGTGCACCCGGGCGCCGTACGGTTCGCCGGTCAGGTGCTCGACCGCGCCGCCGAGCACCCCGACGCCGAGACTGGAGTACGAGTAGGGGCCGGGCGTCGTCACCAGCGGCAACGCCCGGTCGTACTCGGCCGAGGTCCCGG
Source organism: Cryptosporangium arvum DSM 44712 (assembly GCF_000585375.1). NCBI lineage: Bacteria > Bacillati > Actinomycetota > Actinomycetes > Cryptosporangiales > Cryptosporangiaceae > Cryptosporangium > Cryptosporangium arvum. Next base: position 6,197,020 of record NZ_KK073874.1, on the reverse strand, counting down.
CCTCGTGCCGTCGCCGGACGTACTCCAGGATCCCTTCCGCCGGCGACGCCGGTGCCGTGGCCGTGACGATGTCGCTGTAGTAGCCGCCCTGGTGGGAGGCGAGCATCGCCGCGGTGACCGGCGCCGGGTCCGGCCCGCGCAGCCCGGTGGGGAGCACCTGGTCGATCGGCGTGTCCAGGCCGACGACACCCTCCTCGACCAGTTGCAGGAACGCCAGGCCGGTGACCGGCTTGGTGAGCGAGCCGCCCGGAGCGAGCGTCCCGGCGGTCATCGGGGTGGCCGACCGCAGGTCCGCGAACCCGGTCGCGGCCGTGCGCAGCTCGGTGCTCGTCGCCACCGCGACCGCGACCCCGGGGGTGCCGGTGGCCGCGGCCAGCCGGGGCAGGACGCGCTCCAGCGCCCCCATCACGTCGTCGAGCATGGTTCTCCTCGTTCAGCCCTTGAGCGGGCCGCCGTTGATCGCGATCCGGCGGCCGTAGCGGGTGAAGGGGTAGTAGTCGTACGTCGCGTGGTGCTGGACGCAGCGGTTGTCCCAGAACACCAGCGTGTTCGGCTCCCAGCGCACCCGGCAGGCCAGCATCGGCCGGTTCGGGACGAGCGCGAACAGCAGGTCGAGCACCGCCCGGCTCTCGTCGGCCGAGAGCTGGGGGATGTGCGAGGTGTAGGCCGGGTTGACGTAGAGCAGCGGCCGGTCGGTCTCCGGGTGACGCACCACCAGCGGGTGCTCGCTCGACGGGGGCTCGTAGCCGGGCGGGATCGTGGTGCCGCGGAAGGCCAGCGCCCCGTCGTGCACCGCGGTGAGCCCGGCCAGCAGCTCCTTCATCGGCGGCGACAGCATGTCGTAGGCCAGGTGCATGTTCGCGAACAGCGTGTCGCCGCCGTTGCCCGGCTCGGGCATCCGGGTGATGTGCAGCATCGAGCCGAGCGACGGCTCGGCGTCCGCGGTGCCGTCGGCGTGCCAGCCGTTGCCGAAGACGGTCGCGGCCTCGGCCGAGGTCGCGACCTCCAGGACGTAGGGATCGCCGTGCTCGGGCGGCGGGTTCACCGGGCGCAGCTCACCGAAGTGCGCGGCCAGCCGCCGGTGGTCCTCGGGGGTGACGTCCTGGTCGCGGAAGACCAGCACGTGGTGGTCGAGGAAGGCCGTCTTGAGCTCGGTGAGCTCGTCGTCGGTCAGTTCCCGGGTCAGGTCGAGACCGGTGACCTCGGCCCCGATCACCGGGGTGAGGCCCCGCAGCGTGAACGTCCGGTGGTCGCGTGCGGGCCGGGTGGTGATCCGCCTGACGGCGTCGAGCTCGTACTGCTCCATGCTCATCCTTCCGGGGTGGGGTCGAACGCTCGGGCCACGGTGGTGACGTGGGGCGCGCGCACGATGCCGTAATGGGTCGTGGGCAGTTCGTGCCAGGAACTCGGCTCTCCCAGCCGGTCCCGCCAGCCGTCGCGGTCGGCGACCGGCAGGCCGGGTTCGGGTTCGACGGCCAGCCAGACGTGGCTCGGCGTCGAGGTCAGACGCGGCAGCACGTGCCCGGTCATGCTGTCGAGGTTGGCCCGGCACGCCCGCGCGAGCCGCCCGGCGTACTCGCCGGCGACGCCACCGGACGCGCCCAGCTCCCGGGCGAACAACGCCTCGAGCTGCGCGTCGCTGTAGTCGGCGGCGCCCGCCCCGGGCGGCGGCGGATCGAGGAGGTGCACCGCGCGCACCGGCTGGCCGGTCGCCTCGGCGTCGGCGGCCATCCCGGCCACCACCCAGGCCCCGAACGACCACCCGGCCAGCTGCCAGGTGCGTTCCGGGAACCGCGCCCGCAGCGCCGCGTAGTACCGGCGGGCCCGTTCGGCCACCGGCCAGCCCGGGGGCTCCGGCCGGTTCAGCGCGGGGTCGGCGATCACGCAGACACCGAGCGCGGGGTCGAGCGCGGCGACGAGCGCCCGGTACGCGTGGACGTCACCGCCGATCGGGTGGACGAGACAGACCGCCTCCCGGCCCGTCCCGTCCCGCCACATCTGCACCACGACCTCGTCGGTGTCGACGTCGGTCTCCAGCTGCGCCAGCAACGACTCCATCGTGACGTCGGGGCCGAGCGAGGCGGGGTCGAGGTCGACGCCGAACAGACGCTTCACCGCCTCGACCAGCTCCAGCAGCAGCAGCGAGTCGGCGCCCAGGTCGTAGAGCGGCACGTCCGGCTCGAGCTCGGCGACGCCCAGCAACGCACGCACCTCGTCGATCAGCTCGGTCCCGGTGGTGCGTACCGGCTCGACCGGGCCCGGAGCGGTGTCGCGTTCGTGGAACTCCCGGGCACGTTCGAGCCCGGTCGTCGCGACCAGTACCTGGGGCAGCCCGGACCCCAGCGCGCGGACGAAGGTCCGCCGCCCCTCCTCGTCGCTCAGGCCGACGGCCAGGTGGGCCTGGTGGCGGGCGTCGGTCTCCAGCGCCGTCACCGCCATCCCGGTCTCCCGCCAGACGTCCCACCCGATCGCGAGCCTGGCCGTCGGACCGGGGCGGTGGGCGAGCGCGTCGAGGAAGCCGGCGGCCGCGGCGTAGTCCAGCTGGCCGACGCCGCCGAACTGGGCCGACAGCGACGAGCAGTAGACGACGAACGCGGGCCGGTGCCGTTCGGCGAGCCGCTCCACCAGCAGCGCTCCGGCGAGCTTGGCCGACTGTGCGCCGCTGCCGCGGGTCGCGATCAGCGCCCCGTCGGGGGTCCCGGCCGCGTGCACGATCCCGGCCAGGGGCGCGCCGACGCGCGACTCCACCTCCTCGGCCGTGACCGTGGTGAGGTCGGCGGCGAGCAGGTCGACGCGGTCCGCCCAGCGCTCGAGCGCCCGGGGCCGGTGCGGGTCGCGGGCGAGCAGCACGACCCGGTCGGCGCCCGCGGCCAGCAGCGTCTCCGCGACCGCGGTGCCGATCCCGCCGGTGCCGCCGAGGACGAGGTGCACACCCTCGACCGCGACCGGCTCCCCGGCGCCGACCGGCGCGCTGCCCGGCGTCCACCAGAACCCGTCGCGCAGGGCGACGCGCGGCGGCGGCACCGGGCCGGTGAGCAGGTCGGCGAGGACGTCCAGCTCCGGGCCGGGCAGGTCGACCCAGTGGCCGCGCAGCCCGCTCTCCTGCGGGCCGGTGGCGCTCGCCCCGGCCAGCAGACCGGCCTCGGGGCGGGTGACGGCGGTCGTCGCGGGCGCGGCGCCGGCCGAGATCCACCAAGTCGTGACCGGCCGGCCGGCCGCGGCCAGCAGCAGCGCGGCCGGCGTGTCCAGGCAGGCCCGGGCCGCCCGGGCCAGCGAGCGCTCGTCGACCGGGCCGGTGATGCCGAGCGGCAGGGTGTGCAGCCAGTCGATCCCGGTGCCGGGCACCGCGTCGAGCACGGCGTCGAGCACCCGGCGCAGCGACGCCGGGTCGGCCGGGTCGGCGTCGAAGGTGTCGGGGCCGGTCCGGGCGAAGCCGGTGGCCGGGCGGACCCGCACCACCCGCGGGTAGGCGGCGTCGAGCGACGGCGCGGTCAGCGGGCCCTCGCCGCAGAGCACGAGGGTGCGGCCGGTACGCCCGGCGGTCGTCGCCCGGCGCAGGCGGACCCAGGTGGGCTGGTGCAGCCACTCGCTCTCCGGACGCCTGGCCACCGCTCCCGCGCGCGGGAAGTCGTAGTCGCGCACGGCGAACGCGGGCGGCGGGAAGTCCCACGGCGCCGGGCCCGAGGTCCGCCCCCAGTCCACTGTGTCCCCGGCCAGCCAGGCGGCGGCCGGCTCGACCGGCCGCGGCTCCGCCCCCGCCGCGGAGGTCCCGCGCGAGGCCCCCGCCGCGGAGGTCCCGCGCGGCTCCGCCCCCGCCGCGGGGGCCTCGCGCGGCTCGGCGTCGCGCAGCCAGGCGATCGCCGCGGTGACGTCCGCGCACGTCGCGGCCGCACGCCAGCGGCCGGCCGGACGCCCCGACTGCAGGTGCCGCAGAACGTCGGGATAGGACTCCGGAGACCGGGTGAGGTACTCCGCGATCCTCCCGGCGTCGGTGCGCAGCGCCTCCGGGCTGCTCGCGGAGAGCACCAGGCACGGCACGGGACCGCCGGAGCCGGCGGGTTCCGGGCGGACCGACTCCACCACCGCGTGGACGTTCGTGCCGCCGATACCGAAGCTGCTCACCCCCGCCACCCGGTGTTCGGCCGACCACCGCTCGGCCCGCGTCGCCACCCGGAACGGCCCGAGGTCGAGCACCGGGTTCGGCGCCCGGAAGTCGACCGTCGGCGGCAGCACCCCGTGGTGGACGGCGAGCGTCGCGCGGATCAGCCCCACCACGCCGGCCGCCGCACCCAGGTGACCGAGCTGGCTCTTCACCGAGGAGAGCACGCAGTCGGCGGCGTCGGGCATCGCCTCGCGCAGCGCCGCGACCTCGATCGGGTCGCCGAGGCGCGTCCCGGTGCCGTGCGTCTCGACGTACCCGACGTCGGCGCCGGTGCGCCCGGCCCGCCGCAGCGCCGCGCCGATCGCCGCCCGCTGCCCGGCGGGGGAGGGCGCGCTGAAGCCCTGTTTCACCGCGCCGTCATTCGTCAGCGCCGAGCCGGTGAGCACCGCGTACACCGTGTCGCCGTCGCGCCGGGCCGCGCGCAGCGGCTTCAACACCACCACGCCGACGCCGCTCGCGCCCACCGTGCCGTCGGCGTCGTCGCTGAACGGGCGGCAGTGCCCGTCGGGGGAGAAGATGTGCCCGGGCCGGTACCGGTACCCCGCGGCCAGCGTGACGTCGACGAGGACCCCGCCGGCCAGCATCACGTCGGCCTCGCCGGCACGCAGCATCGCGGCGGCCTGGTGGACGGCGACGAGCGAGCTCGAGCAGGCCGTCTGGGTCGTCAGCGCCGGGCCGGTCAGGTCGAGGTGGTACGCGACCTTCGTGGCGAGGAAGTCCTTCTCGTGGTGCAGCGCGAGCTGGAACGCGTCCGGCAGCGCGGCGGGGTCGCCCTCGCGCAGCATCTGCTGGAAGTACGTGTCCTCGCCGCCGCCCGCGACGATCCCCACCCGGCCGTCCCGCGCGACACCGGCGTGCGCGAGCGCCTCCACGCTCGCCATCAGCAGCTGGCGTTGCTGGGGGTCCATCAGGGCCGCGTCGCGGTGGCTGATGCCGAAGTGCTCCGGGTCGAACGCGAGCGGTCGCTCCAGCAGGCTGCGCGCGCCGACGAGTCCGTCGGCGGCCGGGAAGTCCTCGATGCCCCGGCGGCCCTCCCGGACCAGCTCCCAGAACGCCGCCAGGTCGGGCGCGCCCGGCAACCGCACCGCCATGCCGACGACCGCCACCGGCTCGTCGGCCGGGACGACGCCCTCAGCCGCGACGACGCCCTCAGCCGCGACGACGTCCTCGGACGCGGTGTCGGACGCCGGTGCCGTCTCGCCACCGGACAGGTGCCGGGTCAGGTCCCGGAGCGTGACGTGCTCGAACAGGTCGGCCGCGGTGAACCGGTACCCCGCCTCGGCGCAGCGCAGGTGGAAGCGGATCAGCGACAGGCTGGTGGCGCCGGCGGCGAAGAACGTCTCGTCGGGACCGATCGCCACACCGGTCACCTCCTCGAACAGCGCCGCCAGCTCACCCGCCGGCCGCGAGGCCCCGTCTCCGGCCCCGCGGTGCAGATCCCGCCCGGGCGTACGGAACGCCGCGTCCCGGTCGAGCTTCCCGCTCGGGGTGCGCGGCAGGGCGTCGACGACCCGGAAGCGGTCGACCCGCGCGTGCGGCGGCAGCAGCGACGCGAGGTGCCCGGTCAGCGCGGCCGCGTCCGGTGTGCGCCGGCACTCGACGACCGCGACCAGCCGGTCGTCCTCGGCCCCGACGACCGCGTTGACGACGTCGGGATGGCGCAGCAGCGCGGCCTCGACCTGCCCCAGCTCCAGGCGGTACCCGCTGAGCTTGACCTGCCGATCGGCCCGCCCGTCGAAGTGCAGCAGCCCGTCGCGGTCGAAGTGCGCGAGGTCGCCGGTGCGGTAGTACAGCTCGGGCCGCTCCACGAACTTCTCGTCCACCGGTTCGCCGAGGTAGCACCGGTTGGCCGGCAGGCCACCGACGAGCAGCTCACCCACCTGCCCCGGCGGCAGCGGCGCTCCGGCGGCGTCGGCGACGCGCAGCAGGGTGTTCGCGACCGGACGGCCGATCGCCGGGCGTTCGGGCCACCGGGCCGGGTCGCCGTCGAGGGTCAGCGTGCTCACGACGTGGGTCTCGGTCGGGCCGTAGTGGTTGTGCAGCCGCGCCCCGGGTAGCCCGGCGAACCAGCGCCGGATCGCCGGCGTGCAGACCAGCTGCTCACCGGCGGTGACGACGTCACGCAGCCGGGACGGGAAGCGGCCGAGCCGGACGCCGTGCTCGGCCAGCAGCTGCAGCGCGACGTAGGGCAGGAAGATCCGTTCGATCCCGGCGGTCTCGAGCTGGTCGAGAAGCGCCGGGACGTCGTGCCTCCACTCCGGCCGGACCAGGTGCAGGTGTCCGCCGCGCAGCGTCGTGATGATCTCCTGGAACGACACGTCGAACGACAGCATCGAGAACTGCTGGGTCACCGCGGGCGGGGCGTCCTGCCACTGGATCAGGTTCGCCAGCGTGCGCTCCGGGACACGCACCCCCTTGGGCGTCCCGGTCGAGCCGGAGGTGAACAGCGTGTAGAGCGGTCGCCCGGCGTGCCGGAGCGGAACGTCGGGCACCGGCGAGTCGGTGAGCGTGACGAACCGCCGCTCGACGCCGGTGTCGATCGTGTCGAACGCGTCCGCGTCCCCGGGCGCGAGCAGCACGCACCGGGGGCGGACCTGGCCGAGCACGTCACGCAGCAACGCGGGTGGGTAGCCGGGGTCGAGCGGGACCGCGGTGACGTTGAGGCGCGCGAGCGCGAGCAGCGCGACGACGTGCTCGGCCGACGGGCGGAAGTACAGCGCGATGTCGGTGGCGTCGTCGGGGAGCACCGCGGCGAGCCGGGCCGCGTGCGCGTCGAGCTCGGCGTAGGTCAGCGTGGTGTCGCCGGTCAGCGCCGGGGCGTCCGGCGTCCGTGCGACCTGATCCGCGAAACCCTCCGCCACGGTGGCCGGGCCCAGCTCGGCCACCGGACCGCGCCCGTGGTCGGGCAGGCTCCGGCGGTACGGGCCGGCCAGCTCCGCCGGGGTCCGTCCGGCGCCGTCGACGCTGCGGGCGAAGAGGTCGCCGAGCGCCTCGATCTCGGCCGTGGTGAAGTGGCCGTCGCCGTACTCCCAGAGGCAGCGGTAGCCGTCGGGTTCCTCGACGACCGACAGCGTGAGCGGACACTTGGCCTCGGCCGGCTCGACCCACTGCGGGGTGACCGCGCAGCCCGGCAGGCGCAGCGCGCCGAAGTCGGTGTTCTCCAGCACGAACAGGTAGTCGAACGCCGCCCGCTGCGGATCGAGGTCGGCGAACGCGACGTCCTGGTGGTCGAGCGCCACCCCGGCGGCCTCGCCGATCCGACGCAGCTGGTGGTCGAGGTCCTCGTCCGGCTCCACCGACAGCGGCAGCCGCACGGTGTTGGCGAACATGCCGACGGCGTCCTCGAACGCCCGCACCGGCCGGTTGACCACGGGCGCGGCGATCCGGGGCCGGGTCCGGCCGGTCACCGCCCAGAGGCTCGACGCGAACACGCCGAGCAGGAGCTGGAAGTGGGTCAGGCCGAGCGCGCGTGCCCACCCGTCGACCCGCTCCCGCGAGATCCGGGTGGTCAGCAGACGTCCGGCGAGCGAGCCGCCGCCGGTCACCACCGGGTCGTCGGCGGGTACGTCCAGCCGTGCGTGGGCGTCACGCAGGGCCCGGTAGCCGGGGGAGGCGAACCACCGGGACTGCCAGTCGGCGAAGTCGAGCGGCGTGTGGGTGTCCGGGCGCGTGGGCGCTCCGGACAGCTCACGCAGGAGGACGGTCAGCGACCAGCCGTCGACCGCGATGTGGTGCAGGCAGAGCAGGAGCGTGCTCGACCCGTCGGCCTCCCGGCGCCGGGCCGCGCGCAGCATCCGGGGCGAGGCCAGGTCGAACGGCGCGGTGAAGAAACGGTCGTCCGGTTCGGTCCACGGGTCGTAGGGCGCCCGCACCACCTGCCGGAGCCCGTCCGGAGTCGCCACGAACGCCGTGCGCAGCGCCGGGTGGCGTTCGACCAGCCCGCGGACGCCGCGGCGCAGCGCTTCGACGTCGAGCTCGCCGGTGACGCGGAACGCGAGCGGCACGGCGTAGGCGGTGGAGGCCGGGCTCCGCTGCTGGAGCAGCCACAGCCGCTGCTGCTCGCTGGTGGCCGGCGCCGTCGTCCCGGTCGTCGGCGCGGCGGGTACCGGGTAGAGGGTCGCGGAACCCTCGGCGACCGCGCGGGCCAGGTCGGCGAACGTGCCGCGCTGCACCGCCGACGGCGGCAGCTCGGCCCCCCAGCGCTCGCGGAGCGCGAACCGCAGGCGCAGTGCCTTGAGCGAGTCGCCGCCGGACCGCAGCCAGGTGTCGCCCGGCCGGACGTCGTCCACACCGAGGATCTCTTCGACGACCGCGAAGACCTCGCGTTCGGCGTCCGTCGGCGCGGCCCCGTCCGACGCCGGTCGCCACGCCGGCACCCCGGCGGCCAGCAACGCGGCCTCGTCCACCTTCCCGTTGGCGTTGCGGGGCAGGTCGTCGACCCGGAACACGTGGTGCGGCCGCATGAAGGCCGGCACGGACGCGTCCAGGTGCGCCTCGAACTCGTCGGCGGTCAGGCCGGGGGCCACCAGGAACGCGTGCAGCTCGGCGGCGGCGCCGGGACGCACGGCCACGTGGGCCCGCCGGATCCGCGGGTGGACGAGCAGCCGCTGCTCCAGCTCACCGGGTTCGATCCGGAAGCCGCGCACCTTCACCTGCCGGTCGGTCCGGCCGACGTAGGCGAACCGGCCGTCGGGCAGCACGCGGACCAGGTCCCCGGTGCGGTAGTGCCGCGTCCGGCCCTGGTCGAGCCAGGGCAGCCGGACGAATCGCTGCGCGGTCTCGGCGGGCCGGCCGCGGTAGCCGGCGGCGAGCCCGGAGCCGGACAGGTACAGCTCGCCGACCTCACCCTCGGCGGCCACCCGGTCGTCGGGCGTCACCGCGACCGCACCGGTGCCGGGCAGCGGACGCCCGATCGGCACCACGTCGTCGTCGAAGTTGCGGGGGATCGGGTAGCTCAGGGCGAACGTCGTCGTCTCGGTGGGCCCGTACCCGTTCTGCAGCCGGGTCGGCGCGTCGGGGTTGGCCCGGTACCACCGGCGTACCGCCGCGGCGTTGAGCTGCTCCCCGCCGATGAGGACCCGCCCCACCGTGGCGAAGCTGTCGGGGACGGCCTCCGCGACCGCGTTGAACAGCGTCGCGGTGACGAACATCGTGTCGACGCGCTCGCGCACCAGCGCGTCGGCGAACGCCCGGGGGTCACCGACGGTGTCGTCGTCGAGGACGACGCAGGTGCCGCCGGTCAGCAGCGGCGTCCAGACCTCGAAGCTGATCGCGTCGAACGCGGGGTTGGCCAGGCACGCGAAGCGGCGGCCGGGAACGAGCCAGCCGGGTTCGGCGAGCCGGAGAACGCCCGCGTCGCCGACCTCGACGCCCTTGGGCCGCCCGGTCGTGCCGGAGGTGTAGAAGAGGAACGACGACGCCGCGGGTTCGGCCGGTGGCCCGGCGGCGGCCGGCCCGGCCAGGAGCTCGGCCGGGGTCAGCGGCGGCAGGTCCGGTAGCCCGTCGTGGACGACCGCGGCCGCGCGCGCGTCCTCGAGGATGACGTCGCGGCGGGCGGGTGGGCTCTGCCGGTCCAGCGGCACGACCTGGCCGCCCAGCCGCAGCACCCCCAGCATGACCTGCACCAGCTCGGCCGAGCGGCCCAGCCCGACGGCGACCGCGTCGCCCGGCCGGACACCCCGGCGGGAGAGGGAAGCCGCCACCGACGCGGCGCCGGCGTCGAGCTGGGCGTAGGTGAGCCGGCGGTCGTTGTCGGACACCGCGAGCGCGTCGGGGTGCCGCCGGGCCCGGTCGTGGACGCGACGCGCGATCGAGCTCATCGGACACCGCACTCGGCCGTGACGATCTCGGCGACGCGGGGCAGCGCGTCGCTCTCGAGCATGTCCCAGTGCCCGCACTCGGCCGGAACCACGACAAATTCGCCACGGGCCCGGCGACGCCAGAACTCGTCGGTGCCGGCGACGGTGTCCTCGCCGACGGCCTGCACGAAGATCACCCGCGCCGTCGACTCGCCCGGATCGTGGTCGCGCGCGGTCAGCCGGTTGTGGTTGTACGTGCGGTGGTAGCGCTCGATCTGCGCGTCGTCGATGCCCGGGTACATACCGTTGAACCGCACCAGCTTCGCGCGGAACTCGGCCGCGGACACCGGCTCGATCGCGCCCCGGTCCTCGGTGCCGACGGTGTCGAGCAGGACGACGGTGACCCGCGGGTGGGTCGCGGCCAGCCGCCGGCCCATCTCGTACGCGACCAGGCCGCCGTAGGACAGGCCGCAGAGGACCAGCGTCTCGTCCGGCCGCGGCCCGACCAGACGCAGGTACTCCTCGGCCATCGCCTCGACGCTCGGCAGCGGCTCCTCGTCCGGGTTGAGCCCGGGGGACTGGATCCCGACGACGCCGGCGTCCGCGGGCAGCGCGGCGCTGAGCGGCAGGTAGCAGAACGCGGTGCCACCGGCCGGGTGGACGCAGACCACGCGGGCGTGCCCGGCGCCCCGCCGGAACTCGATCAGGCTGCCGGCGGCCGGAGGGCTGTCCGCACGCACCAGCGCGGCCTGCGCCTCGATCGTCGGGTGCACGATGACGTCCCGGATCGGCAGCTCCCGGCCGAACGCCGTGCCGATGCCGTGGGCCAGCTTGATCGCCGAGATCGACGTGCCCCCGACGTCGAAGAAGTCGTCGGAGACGCCGATCGCGGGGTGCAGCAGCACGCTCTGCCAGATCCGCAGCAGCGTGAGCTCGACGTGGTCGCGCGGGGCCGCGGTGTTGACGACCGCGGACGCGTTCGCCCGCGCGTGCGTCAGCACCGCGTCGCGGTCGAGCTTGCCGCTGCGGTTGAGCGGCAGCCGGTCGAACTCGGCGAACACCGACGGGATCATGTGGTCGGGCAGCCGGTCGGCGAGCGCCGCGCGCCACTCGTGCGGGGTCCGCCCGCCGCCTCCGGCCACCCCGGCGACGAGCCGGGGCTCACCCTCGCGGTCCACCAGCACGGCCGCCTCCCGGACCCCGGGGACGGCCAGCAGCGCGGCGGTCACCTCGCCGGGCTCGATCCGGAACCCGCGCAGCTTGATCTGGTCGTCGCGGCGGCCGACGTACTCCGCGTCGCCCCCGGACCGCCACCGGGCGAGGTCGCCGGTGCGGTACATGCGCTCGCCCGGCACGAACGGATCGGGGACGAACCGCTCGGCGGTCAGGTCCGGCCGGTGCAGGTAGCCGCGGGCCAGGCAGTCGCCGGCCAGGAAGACCTCACCCGCCACGCCCGGCGGCACCGGGCGCTGCCGTTCGTCGAGCAGGTACATCCGGGAGCCGGGCAGCGGGCGCCCGATCGGTGCCGGACGGTCGTGCGGCCGCGGGTCGACGTACGCGCTGGCGTAGAGCGTGGCCTCGGTCGGGCCGTAGCCGAAGCAGATCCGCAGACCGGGCAGGGCCGCGGCGAACCGGGCCAGCGCGGCCTCCGCGAGCGGCTCGACGCCGGTGAGGACCTGCCGGAGCGCGAGGCCGGCCACCCGGCCGGGGTCCTCGTCGATCCACCGCACGTACGCCGGCGGCAGGAACGCCTGCACGACGCGGTGTTCGGCCAGCCAGGCCAGGAACGCGGCCGGGTCGGCCCGGATCGCCTCCGGCACCACGTGCAGGACGGCCCCGGTCGTCAGCGGGAGCAGCAGTTCGTGCACCGACGCGTCGAAACCGATGCTCGACCAGGCCGAGGTCGCCTCGCCCGGCGTCGCGCCGAAGCGGTCGAGCCACTGGTCGAACAGCGCGAGGACGCTGCCGTGGGTGACCGCCACCCCCTTCGGCCGCCCGGTCGACCCGGACGTGTAGATCACGTACGCCGTCTCCCCGGGCCCGGTCGCCACCGGGACGCGGGTCTCGTCGCCCTCGTCCGCCAGCGCCGCGATCGAGCCCGGGGCGTCGCTCAGCACCAGCAGCGGACGCGCGTCCTCGAGCATCGCCGCCCGCCGCCCCGGCGGCTGGGCCGGGTCGAGCGGGAGCCAGGCCGCTCCGGCCTTCACCACCCCCAGCACGCCGACGACCAGCTCCACCGTCCGCCCGCAGTGCAGCGCGACGACCTCGCCGGGCCCGGCTCCGCGCGCCCGCAGCGCGTTGGCCAGCCGGGTGGAGCGGCGGTCCAGCTCGTCGTAGGAGAGGGTCCGGCCGTCGCAGACGAGCGCCGGGGCGTGCGGGGTGGCGTCGGCGCAGGCGGTGAAGCGGTCGACGAGCCCGCCGGGGCGCGGGTTCGCGCGCGGGCCAGTGCTCCAGCCGGTGAGGATCTCGCGGCGCTCGGCGTCGTCGAGCAGGTCGTAGCCGGCGACGTCGTCGTCGGGGCGTGCGCTCAGCTGTTCGAGCAGGCGGACGAGGTAGGTGCCGTAGCGCTCCGCGGTGGCCCGGTCGAAGAGCGCGACCGAGTAGTCGAGGTGCCCGGAGACACCACCGGGCTCGTCGGCGAGGTTCAGCGACAGGTCGAACTTCGCCGGCGCGAACTCGACGTCGTGCGGCTCGACCAGGACGTCCGGAAGTTCGAGCAGGTCGTGGAGGGTGGGCACCCAGGCGAACATGGTCTGGAACAGCGGGTTGTAGGCCGGGCTCCTGGGCGGGTTCACCAGTTCGACGACCCGCTCGAACGGCAGGCCGGCGTGGTCGAGCGCGCCACGCAGCGCCGCGCGGACCTGCTTGAGCAGGACGGCGCCGGTCTGGGACCCGGCCACGTCGGCGCGCACGGCCAGCGTGTTGACGAAGAAGCCGATCGTGTCGGGGAACTCGTCGCGGCCGCCCTGGCTCGTCGTCGGCACGCCGACCGCGACGTCGGTCTGCCCGGACAGCCGGGACAGCAGCAGGAACCACCCGGCCAGGATCGTGGAGTAGAGCGTGGCGCCGTGCTCGCGGGCCACCGCGCGCAGCGCCTCGGTGAGCGTCGCCCCCAGCGTCACCGGCACCCGGCCGCCGGAGTGGTCGCGCCGGGCCGGGCGGGGCCGGTCGGCGGGCAGGTCGAGCACGCCGGCGACGCCCTCGAGCCGGTCCCGCCAGTACGCCTCGTGCGGTGCGGGCCCGGTGCCCGCGAGCCAGGCCCGCTGGGCCCCGGCGTAGTCCCGGTAGGGGCGGGTCACCGGCAGCGCCGGCCCGTCGCCGCGCACCTGGGCGGCGTAGAGCGCGCCGAGCTCACGCAGCAGCAACGAGCGGGACCAGCCGTCGAACACGATGTGGTGGACGGTGATCAGCAGGAGGTGGCGCTCGCCGTCGACGAGCAGGCGGGCCCGGGCCAGCGGGGCGCGGGTGGGATCGAACGGCTCCAGCGGCTCCTCCCGCCGGATCCGCTCCCGTTCGGCCGGCTGCCCGGTCGTGTCGGTGACGACGAGCGGGAATCCGTGCCCCGGGGCCTCGACGATCTGCACCGGGTGGCCGTCCTCGACCGCGAACCGGGTACGCAGGGTCTCGTGGCGGTCGGCGAGCGCGCCGAACGCCCGGCGCAGCGCCCCGACGTCGAGCGGGCCGCGCAGGGTGAACGCCATCGTCTCGTTGTAGGCCGGTCCGGCGCCGTCGAGCTGGGAGAGGGTCCAGAGGCGTTGCTGACCGGACGACAGGGGAGCGGACACCGGCATCGGGGCGACCTTTCCGAGCGGGGAGACGCGCACTGCTACCGCGTTGCGAGCCGGTACCGCGTCGTGCCGTCGCAGCCGAGGTCGGGCGAATTCTCTGTCGATTGTGGAAGTTAGCACCATCGGTGGGCTCTGCGATCCACAAGAGAGGAAAAATTCCACAAAGGAGGTACTTCGAAGGGCATCCTGGGACAGGGACGCCGACACGGAAGAGGTCGCCGGATGCGGGTTCTCTTGGCCACGTACGGGACACGCGGTGACGTCGACCCGCTGGTGGCCCTCGCCCTCCGGCTGCGGACGCTCGGCGTGGACGTGCGGCTGTGCGTCCCGCCGGACGAGGAGTTCACCGACCGGCTGGCCGGCCTCGGGCTGCCGTCCGTGCCGCTCGGGCCCCCGATCCGGGTGCTGACGAGCGGCGTCCCGCCCTCGGCGGCGACGCTGGCCCGGTACCGGGCCGAGCTGCTCGACGCCCAGTTCGCCGGCCTGCCCGCGGCGGCCGCGGGGTGCGACGCGCTGCTGGCGGTCGGCCTGGCCCAGGTCGGCGCCCGCTCGGTGGCCGAGGCCGCGGGGATCCCGTACGTGTACGCGACCTGGGCCGCGGTCAACCTGCCCTCGCCGCACCACGCGCCGCCACCCCGTCCGGGCTGGCCGGAGCCGGAGCCGGCCGACCACCGGACGCGCTGGGCCCGCGACGCCGACCAGGTGAACGCGCAGTTCCGGGCGGCGTTGAACACGCGGCGGGCGGCGCTGGGCCTCGCGCCGGTGAGCGACGTACGCGACCACGTCCAGACCGATCGGCCCTGGCTGGCGGCCGACCCCGCGCTCGGGCCCTGGCGCGCGGCCCCCGGCCTCGACGTGGTGCAGACCGGAGCGTGGACGCGGCCGGACGACCGCCCGCTCCCGCCCGCGGTCACGGCCTTCCTGGATGCCGGTGACCCGCCGGTGTACGTGGGCTTCGGCAGCGCCGGCCCGGCGCCGGGCCTCGCCGACCGGGCCGTCGAGGCGGTCCGGGCCGAGGGGAGGCGCGTCCTGGTCTGCCGGGGCTGGGCGGACCTGGACCCGGCCGGCTGTTTCGTCGTCGGCGAGGTCAACCACGAGCGGCTGTTCGCCCGGGTGGCGGCGGTGGTGCACCACGGCGGGGCCGGGACGGTGCGGACCGCCGCGCGGGCAGGCACGCCGCAGGTGGCGGTCCCGATGCCGGTGGGCGACAACCCCTACTGGGCCGGACGGGTGGCCGCGCTGGGCCTCGGGGCCGCCGTCGACGGTCCGGCTGCGACGACCGGATCCCTGCGGGCCGCGGTCGCGTCGGCGCTCACCGCCGGGGTCCGTGCGCGGGCGGCGGCCGTCCGCGCCCGGATCCGCACCGACGGAGCCCAGGTCGCCGCCGTACTCCTGCGCGACCTGGTCTCCGCCGGTGCCTGATGGTCACGCGGGTTCGGCGGCCGCGGTCTCGGGGGCGGTTTCGGGGGTGGCGGTCTCCGGGGCCGGGTCCGTGCGCTCGGGCTTCCGGAATCCCTCGAACAGCTGCAGAGCCAGATTCGCCCCGGCCGCGGCACCGACCACCGCGGTGAGCGTCGAGCCGATGCCGGTGAGCGCGAGCAGGCCGAGAAGGGCCCCCGCCGCGGCACCGCCGATCGCGGCCCCGGTGCCGGTCCGGCGCGCCCGCGCCGGCCGCTCCGGGTGGATCCACGCCAGCGCGACGCCGAGACCGATGCTCAGGGCCAGTGACGGCACGATCACCCGGCCGCTGAACAGCGGCGTCTGCGGCGCGACGCTCCAGACCAGCAGCGCCGCCGCGCACAGGCCGCCGATGCCGAGGGGAATCGGTGCCAGGACACGCAGCCAGATCCCGGTCCGGCGTCCGATGCCACCGCGGCGGCGGACACGCAGCGCCAGGGCGCCGAGCACGGCCAGCCCGATCAGCAGCCCGCCCACCGTGCCGCCGGCCAGGAGCTTCGCGATGGTCGGCATGCTCACCGCCGCGGGCGTGAAGTCGACCGGACGGGTGTCGAACTTCGAGTCGTCGACGACGCCGGTGTCGTAGAACGTCGTGAGCAGGTGCTTGCCGGCCTCGGGGCGGTGCTCGTAGAAGTCCCCGGTGTGGCCGAGTTCGGGCAGGATCACCTGCTTGCCCTTCGAGAGCGTCGGCAGCAGCTCCTCGGCGGCCAGCTGGGCCGGGGTGGAAAAGTCGACGGTGCCGCTGACCAGCAGCGTCTCGGTCGCGCTGGGGCGCGGCGTGCGGTACTCGGCGTTGTCCGGGCTGTCCGGCCAGACGGTGGCGACCCCCTCGGGGCCGCCCCAGAGGAACTCCGCGCCGCCGTTGCCGAGGATCGAGCCCGGGTCACCGCCGGCGGCGTAGTAGGCCTTGGCCGTGGGTGCGTCGAGCATGGCGAACGAGGCGAACTCGCCCCACACGATGCCTTCCGGCAGCAGGACATCGCCGAGGGCCGACATGGCCCAGAGGCCGCTCGGGTCACCGTCCGCGCTGCTCAGGAACGCGTCGATGATGTTGGGGGCGGTCTGTGGCGCGGCGCCCGGCCCGTTGTGGTGCATGCCGTACATCCCGGCGACGCGCACGTTGCCGTCCTTGATGCGCAGCGGCCCCCACCGGGAGGGGAGGTCACCGGCGGTCGTCCGCATCGTGGCCGCGAGATCGTCGGTGCGCGCGGAACAGCCGCGGTCGGCGGCGCACAGCCGGCTGTACTGGGCGAACTGCGAGTCGGTGATCGTCGGGTCCCAGACCATGTGGCCCGGCGGGTTCACCGACACCATCGCCGAGCGCAACAGCGAGGCGGGGTACCGCCACGAGTAGACCATCGCGGTCCGGGTGCCCGCGCTGGAGCTGAGCAGGTCGATCCGCGGGTAGCTCAGGGCTTTCCGGGCCGCCTCCATGTCCTCGACCCGCTGGACGACCGAGTACGCGGTGAGATCGACGCCGTCCTTGGTGAGCCGCTCGGCGCAGGCCCGGAAAGCCGTCCTGGTCCGGAGCTGGGTCTCGGTGCCGATCAGGTCGTCCGAGGTCTGCAGGGTGCCGGCCACCTCCGGGCAGTCCAGCCGTCGCGACCCGTCGACGCCGCGGTACCCCACCAGCACCAGGTCGTGACTCTCGGTGAGTCGACTGGCCTGGGGGAACGTCATGTTCGAGCCGCCGGGGCCACCGGCGAGGCGGAAGATCGGCTCACGCGGTGCGGAACCGGTGGCCCGGATCCGGACCACCGGCAGCGCGATCAGCTCGGAGTCGGGGTCGTCGCGGGTCTCCGGCACCACGAGCGTTCCGCA
The DNA here is from genome assembly GCF_000585375.1 of Cryptosporangium arvum DSM 44712. Lineage (NCBI taxonomy): Bacteria > Bacillati > Actinomycetota > Actinomycetes > Cryptosporangiales > Cryptosporangiaceae > Cryptosporangium > Cryptosporangium arvum. Next base: position 6,179,993 of record NZ_KK073874.1, on the reverse strand, counting down.
CTCGGCCTGCACCGTCCCGTCCTCGGTGTCGTACTCGCAGTCCTTCATCGACAGGGAACCGGCGCGTGCGCCCTCGGGAACCTCCAGCTGGGAGGAGGGCCATAACGCCAGACCACCGAGACACAGCAGGATCAGCCCGCTGACGGCGACCGCGATGGTCTTTTTTATCGTCATGCTGCGAACCGTACGAATTCGCCCGCTACGCCACCTCCCCCACGTGTGGGATGCGGTGGCGTCGGCGAACGGCAATGATCGCGAAGGCACGTCGTCGTCGAAGGAAGCGTGTTGAGCACCCCCGCCCAGGTCCACCGTCGTCTCGCCCACATGTCGCTGCTGATCGCGGCGGTCTGCGCGGTCATCGACGTGCTGGTCTACCTCGGGCAGTCCGACACGGCCGTTACCTGGGCCTGGGTCGCGGTGATGGTCGCGATCGTGGTCGCCGATCTCGCGCTGGTGACCCCGGTGCGCTTGTCGCTCGCGGTCGTGCTGGCCGCCGTCGTCGTCGACGCCGGGGGCGCCGCGCTGCTGGGCGGTCCGGAGTCGCTCAGCCTCAACGAGGCCGGCCTGCTGGTGGCGTCGTACCGGGCCGGAGCGTGGTTGCACGGGCGGCAGGCGGGTGCGGCGCTCGTCGTGGTGATCGCCGGCCTGGTGCTCGCCCACGCCACGCGCGGCATCCCGCTGGACTGGACCGTGTCCGTCACCGCGGTGAAGTTCGGCCTGGTCACCTGGCTGGTGGGCCGGTACACCACGGCCTGGCGCGGCTACCTCGACGAGCTGCGCCAGCGCGCCGAGAACCAGGAGCGCGACGAGCGGGCGGCGGTCGAGCGAGCCGTCGCGGCCGACCGCAGCGCGATCGCCCGCGACCTCCACGACGTCATCACGCACCACGTCAGCGCGATAAGCGTGCACGCCGGCGCGGCCCGGTTGCGCCTCACCGGCCCCGGCACCGACCCGGTGGCGCTCGCGTCGCTGCGCTCGGTGGAGGAGACCAGCCGGTCCGCGCTCGGTGATCTCCGGCACATGCTCGACGTCCTGCACGGCCAGGCCACCCCGGTGGAGGACCGGCCCGGTCTGGCCCGCGTCGACGACCTGCTGCGCGGCTTCCGCAGCGCGGACATCGAGGTCCGGCTGCACGTCACCGGCCCGCCGCTCGACCTACCCGAACCGCTCGACATCGCTCTGTACCGCATCAGCCAGGAGATGCTCACCAACGCTCTGCGTCACGGCACCGGTGGGCCGGTCGACCTGTCGGTGCGGCGCGGCGAGGGCACGGTGGAGGTGGAGGCCGTCAACCCGTACGACCCGGACGGCAGCGACGTCGGCGGCGGTCGCGGGCTGGCCGGGATCACCAACCGGGCCCAGGTCTTCGGCGGGCGGGTCCGTACCGGGCCCCGGCCGGACGGGCGGACCTGGAGCACCCACGTCTCGTTCGATCTGGAGAAGCCCGCGTGAGCACGACCCCGATCACCGTGTTGCTCGCCGACGACCACGCGGTGTTCCGCGCCGGTCTGCGGGCGATCCTCGACACCCAGGACGACATCGCCTGCCTCGCGGAGACCTCCGACGGTGACGAAGCGGTCGAGCAGACCCTCCGGTTACGCCCCGACGTCGCGGTGCTCGACGTGCGCATGCCCCGCCGCGACGGGCTGGGGGCGGCCCGGACGATCCTCGCGGCCCCCGGCAACCGCACCAAGGTCGTGGTGCTGACGACCCACGACACCGACGACTACGTACGCGACGCGCTCACCGCGGGGGCCAGCGGGTTCCTGCTCAAGTCGCTGCCGCCGGAGGAGCTCATCACCGCGGTCCGGATCGCCGCCCGGGGTGACGCGCTCATCGACCCGTCGATCGTCCGCCGCCACCTGGCCCGCTTCGCCGACACGCTGGCCCCGCCGTCACCGCCCGACGACATCACCCGCTTGACCGCGCGGGAACGCGAGGTGCTGCAGCTGCTCTCGCAGGCCCTGAGCAACCCGGAGATCGCGCGCCAGCTGCACGTCGGCGAGGAGACCGTGAAGACGCACGTCTCCAGCATCCTGCGCAAGCTCGGGCTGCGTGACCGCACCCACGCGGTGGCCTACGCCCACCTCACCGGGTTCGCCACCGCGGCACCGCGCCCCGGCCGCTCAGGTGGGCCGTCCCGCTTCTCGATGCCGTAGGCGTTCGTTGGCCGCGGCGCTCGCCTCCCCGAGGCGGGTGACGAACGCGGTGATCCGGCGCAGGTCGTCGAGGCCGGTGTCCTGCAGCACCTCGGCGACCTCCACCCCGGCCACCGCGAGGAACCGGCGGACCTGCTCGCGGGCCTCCGGCTCGGGCCGGAGCGTGACCCGGCGCCGGTCGGCGTGCTCCCGGCTGCGACGGATGTGCCCGGCGGTCTCCAGCCGGTTCAGCAGCACGGTGGTGGCGCCCGAGGTCATGCCGATCTGGCGGGACAGGTCGGCCGGTGACAGCGGGCGGTCCTCCTCGGCGGCCCAGACGATGTGGCTGAGCGCGGTCGCGTCCGAGCCCGGCAGGTTCATCCAGGCCGCCAGGTGCTGGTTCAGCTCGGTGAACCGGACCGCCCAGTCACGCAGCCCCTGGATCGCGGCGGTGTGCTCCGGCGCCCACCGCACCGCGAGCGGGTCGACTCTCGCCATGCGCCACCCTTCACTCTGAAGTAGCTTCACTGTAAAGCCCAGCTGGTCCCCGATCAGAAGGAAGTGAAGCAGGTCATGAGCTCACGACGTGCCGTGGTGTCCGGAGCCAGCATCGCCGGGCTCTCCGCCGCCTACTGGCTCGCGCGCACCGGCTGGGAGGTCACCGTGATCGAACGCGCACCGTCCTTCCGCGACGGCGGCCAGAACGTCGACGTCCGCGGCGTCGCCCGTGACGTCCTCGGCCGGATGGGTCTGTTCGACGCGGTCAAGGCGCAGAACACGACCGAGACCGGGACCGTCCTGGTCGACGCGGAGGGGGCGGTGCGGGCCGAGTTGCCGTCCGACGGCCCGGACGGGGCCACCGCCGAGCTCGAAGTGCTGCGGGGCGACTTCGCCCGCACGATCCTCGACCGGCTGCCCGAGGGGGTGTCGCTCGGCTACGGCGAGACCATCGAGGACGTGGACGACGGCCCGGACGGGGTCACGCTGACCCTGTCGTCCGGGCGTTCGCTCCGGGCCGACCTGCTCGTCGTCGCCGAGGGGGTGCGGTCGGCCACCCGCGACCGGATCTTCGGCGAGGCGGTCGACCGGCGGGAACTCGGCATCACGATGGTGTTCGGCACGATCCCGCGCACCCCGTCCGACGACGACCGCTGGCGCTGGTACACCACGGTCGGCGGGCGCCAGATCCACCTCCGGCCCGACAACCACGGCACCACCCGCGCGATCCTCTCCTACGCGCGCGGCGAGGACCTGACCGCGCTCGACCGGGCCGACGCCCTCGCGCGGGTCCGAGTCCGGTACGCCGACGCCGGCTGGGAGGCCGAGCGGGTCCTGGACGCGTTCGACACCTCCGACGACGTCTACCTCGACCACCTCACCCAGATCCGGATGAGCACCTGGCACCGCGGCCGGGTCGTCCTGGCCGGCGACGCCGGCTGGTGCGTCACCCCGATCGGAGGCGGGGGAGCGTCACTAGCGCTCACCAGCGGCTACGTCCTCGCCGCCTACCTCGCAGCGGAACCCGACGACCTCCCCGCGGCGCTGACCCGTTACGAGGAGTGGATGCGCCCGCTCGTCGACGACGTGCAGAAGCTGCCGCCGGGGATCGAGCACTTCGCCTACCCGCAGACCCGCCTCGGCCTGGCCGCCCGCGAACTGTTCGACTCGGTGCTCACCTCGAAGCTCTTCGCGCCGCTCGCGGCGAAGCTCACCCAGGTCGCCGACACCGACCGGTCCCTCCCGGAGCTCCCGGCCTAGGTGTACCCGGCCGGGAGGCGCTCGTGCCGTGCGTCCGGTCCGGCGTCTCCGACGCCGACGCCGCGGCGGCGCTGGGCATCGCCGAGCCCGGCGTCCGCTCGCGGGTGAGCCGGGCCACCAGCTGTCAGTGCTTCCGCCCGATTCCGCAGTAGACCGCGAGCTCGGTCTCGTCGTCGCCGGGGGCGGGCCGCCAGCGGGGGTTCGAGACGACGCCGGGCTCGACCAGTTCGAGACCGTCGAAGAACGCGGTGATCTGCGCCGGGGTGCGCAGGTGGTAGTCCCACCCCTCGCTCTTGGCGGTCTCGATCGCCCCGTCGTTCAGCGGCGTCGTGATGCTGTCGTTGATCGCGAGGTAGCTGCCGCTGGGCAGCGCGTCGACGATCGTGCGCACGATCCCGGCCGGGTCGGCCTCGTCGGGCACGTGGCCGAGGATGCCGATCATCATGACCGCGATCGGTTGGGTGAAGTCGAGCGTGGCCCGGGCCGCGCGCAGGATCTTGTCCGGCTCCCGGATGTCGGCGTCGACGTAGTCGGTGGCTCCGTGCGGGCTACCGGTGAGCAGCGCCCGGGCGTGGACCAGCACCAGCGGGTCGTTGTCGACGTAGACGATCCGCGACTCCGGCGCGATGCGCTGTGCGACCTCGTGCGTGTTGTCGGCGGTCGGCAGGCCGGTGCCGAGGTCGAGGAACTGGCGGACACCGGCCTCGCCGGCCAGGTACTCGACCGCGCGCGCGAGGAACCGCCGGCCGGCCCGGGCGAAGTCGACGATCTCCGGGAGCTCGCTGATCACCGAATCGGCGGCGTTGCGGTCCGCGGCGAAGTTGTCCTTGCCGTCGAGCAGGTAGTTCCAGATCCGCGCGCTGTGCGGCCGGTCGGTCTTCAGCCGCCCCTGCAAATCGGAACCGGATCCGGAACCACTCGTCATCGATCCGCCTTCCGCTGAGCATGGAGCTCGGTGCTCGCATCAGGAGCGTAGTGCGCGCCGCGTTCATCCGGAGTCCCGGATGCAGAAGGTCACTCAGCGCGTTCCGGCCGCCGGCACGGCGCCGTAGTCGGCGCGCATCCGCTGCCGGGAGACCGTGTGCGCCGGAACCTCCAGCCCGGCGACCGGCCGGAGGTACGGCCGCTGGTCGTCCCGGGTCAGGCCGCGAACAGCAGGGCTGCGCTGATCAGCACCACGACCGCGGTGGCGAAGTGGACCCCGAACGCGGTGGCTTTCGTGCCGCCGGACCGCAGCACGATCACGGTGTCGCCGAACGGGATGATCGCGGCGGCGAGCATGAACCAGCCCGCCGCGGTGGTCCCGGCGAACGCGAGCAGGGCCAGCCCGATGACGCCCAGGCTGAAGTCGCGCACGCCCTTCACGGTGAGGAAGGCGCTGTAGCCGGACGGCACGCCGTACCCCGCCGCGGCCGCCTCCGGCTGCAGCAGGAACCGGCCCCCGATCAAGAGGATGAACAGGTCGAGAACGGCGGCCAGGGAATACGCGACGGTCGTCAGCATGGGGGTGCTCCTCAAGAATCTAGCGTTGCTAGCGAATGGATGAACGCTAACACTAGCGGCGCTAGAACGCCAAGCGACGCTAGAAGCTAGCGTGGTCGGAGTGATCACCACGCTGGCCGTCGAGAACTACCGATCCCTGCGTCATCTGGTGGTGCCGCTGGGCCGACTGACCGTGGTCACCGGGGCAAACGGCAGCGGCAAGTCGAGCCTTTACCGCGCGCTGCGGCTGATCGCCGACTCGGCCCGCAACGGCGCGGTGGCGGCGCTGGCCCGCGAGGGCGGCCTGGCCTCGACGCTCTGGGCCGGGCCGGCGAACGGTTCGGTCCCGAACCGGCCGTCGGGCGCGGCTCGGGGCAACGCGGTCAGCCTGCGGCTGGGCTTCGCCGGCGACGACTTCGGCTACGCGATCGACTTCGGCCTGCCCCGGCCGTCGAGCTCGGCGTTCGCGCTGGATCCGGAGATCAAGCGGGAAGCGATCTGGGCCGGGCCGTTCCTGCGCCCGGCCGGGCTGCTGGCCGACCGGGCCAACGGCGCGCTGCGCCTGCGCGACGGCCGGAGCTGGCTCCCGATCCCCGGCGTCCTGGCCAGCTACGACAGCATGCTCAGCGAGTACTCCGACCCGCAGCGCGCCCCGGAGATCCTCGAGGTCCGCGACCGGATCCGCTCCTGGCGGTTCTACGACCACCTGCGCACGGACGCCGACGCCCCGGTGCGCCAGGCGCAGATCGGCACCCGCACCCCCGTGCTCGGACCCGACGGCGCCGACCTCGCCGCCGCGCTCCAGACGATCCGGGAGATCGGCGACGCCGACGCGCTGGACGTCGCGATCGACGCGGCCTTCCCGGGCAGCACGCTGGCGATCGAGGACGAGACCGGCCGGTTCGCGCTGCGGCTCAGCCAGCCCGGCCTGCTGCGGCCCTTCGGTGCGGCCGAACTGTCCGACGGGACCGTGAAGTACCTGATGTGGGTGGCGGCCCTGCTCACGCCGCGGCCGCCGGCCCTGCTGGTGCTCAACGAGCCGGAGGCCAGCCTGCACCCCGACCTGCTCCGGCCGCTGGCCGAGCTGGTCACCACCGGTTCGGCGCGCACCCAGGTCGTGGTGATCAGCCACTCGCGCGCGCTGGTGAGCGCGCTCGACGCCGACCACTCCATCGAGCTGGTCAAGGAGCTCGGCGAGACGTGCGTCGAGGGCCAGGGCCGTCTCGACGAACCGCCGTGGCACTGGCCCGGCCGCTAGCCCGCGTTCTCCAGCGCCAGCGCCATCGCGCCGATCAGCGGCGCGTCGTCGACGAAGTGCGCCAGCGTCAGCTCCGGCGGGAACGGCACCGCCCGCGCCAGCACCGCGGACACCCGCGGCACGATGTGCTCGGCCGCACGCAGCAGACCGCCGCCGAGCACCACGGTCGAGGGGTCGAGGGCCACGCAGAGGTTGGCGACGACGCGCGCCAGCGCGTCGACGGTGTCGTCGAGCAGGGCCGCCACGGCCGGGTCGTCGCGCTGCGCGAACAGCGCGGCCGCCGTCATCGGTCGCCCCAGGAGCGCGGATCCGCGCCGGCTCAACGCCATCCCGGAGACGACGTCCTCCAGCGGCGCCTGCCCGTCGGCGAAGTACCCGTCACCGCGCTCACGCAGGTACGCGATCTCGCCGGCCGCGCCGTGCGCTCCGGCCACCACGCGCCCACCGGCCACCAGCGCCGCCGCCAGCCCGGTGCCGACGTTCACGTAGAGACCGACGTCGACCCCGCGCAGCGCACCCCACCGCAGCTCGGCCGCCGCCCCGGCGTTGACGTCGTTGTCGATCGCGACCGGCGCGTCGCCGAACCGTTCGCGCAGCAGCGCGGGCAGCGCGAGCCCGTCCCACCCCGGCACGTTGGGCGCGAGCCGGATCCGGTCGCCCCGGACGACGCCGAACGTCGAGACCCCGACGGCCGCGGGGGAGTCCACGAGTTCCCGCGCCGCGTCGAACGTGCGCCGCACGGCCTGCAGCGCCCCCGCCGTGCCCAGGGTGTCCAGGCGCACGGTCGCGCTGGGCCGGGACGCACCGACCGACGCCGCGGCCAGCGCGATCTTCGTCCCGCCGAAATCGATCGCCAGCACCTGACTCACGAAGGCGCACCCCGGCGAGCCACCGAGTCCACCGCGATCGCGAGCGCCAGGACCCCGGCGGTCACCATCAGCCGCACCGACGAGTCGACGCTCAGCAGCAGCATGCCGTTGGTGATCGACTGGATCACCAGGATGCCCAGCAGCGCGGCGTAGGCCCGGCCCCGGCCCCCGAACAGCGAGGTCCCGCCGATGACGGCCGCGGCGATCGCCATCAGCAGCGTGTCGCTGCTCCCGGAGCTCTGGTTGACCGCGGCCAGGCGGCTGGCCGCGAGGATGCCTCCGCAGGCGGCGAGCATCGACGCCGCGGCGAAGCAGATCAGGCGGATCCGGGTCACGTTGATGCCCGCCCGCCGGGCGGCCTCGGCGTTGCCGCCGACCGCGTACACGTGCCGGCCGAACACCGTGTGGCGCAGGACCAGGTCGACCACGACGACGAGCGCCGCGAACAGGACGAGCAGCAGCGGCACGCCCCGGTCGGCCGAGAGCACGGCGACGACGACGGCGAGCACCAGCCCCAGCCCGCCGAGGCGCAGCCCCACTCCGACGAGCGGCGTCACCGGCAGCGACGCGGCCCGGCGGAGCCGGCGGTCGAGCACCGCGCTCGCCGTGCACACCACGACGACCAGCCACGACATCCACGTCGGCAGCCAGGTGTCGCTCAGCTTCGCCAGGAACCCGTCGAACGGCAGGTTGATCGTGCCGCCGCGGCCCAGCAGGTACAGCATCAGGCCCTGCCACCCGATCAGCCCGGCCAGCGTCGCGACGAACGACGGCATCCCGAGCCGGGTGAACATCCACCCGTGCAGCAGCCCGATCAGCGCCGCGCCGAGCAGCGCCACCGCGATCGCCGCCACCGGGGGCCAGCCGTGCTTGACCGACAGGATCGTCATGATCACCGCGGACAGCCCGCTGACCGACCCGGCCGACAGGTCGATCTCGCCGAGCAGCACCACCATGATGATGCCGAGCGCGATGGTGCCGGTGGCGGCCATCTGCAGGGCCAGGTTGGTGAGGTTCTCGGGGGAGAGGAACCGGTCGTTCAACGAGCGGAAGACCACCGCGATCAACACCAGCCCGACGACGACGGGCCAGGCGCCGAGGTCGGCGCGCGCGCGTAACCGATCGATCATGAGGCCGAGCTCCCGGTGATGGCACCCACGATTTCCTCCGGAGTGGACTGCGCCGTGCGGAACTCCCCGGCGTTGCGGCCGAGGCGCAGCACGACGACCCGGTCGCTCACCGCCCGGACGTCGGCGAGGTTGTGCGAGATCAGCAGCACCGCGAGCCCGCGGTCACGCAGGCGTCGGATCAGGTCGAGCACCTGCGCGGTCTGCTCGACGCCGAGCGCGGCCGTCGGCTCGTCCAGGATGACCACACGTGGTTCGCCGACCAGCGCCCTGGCGATGGCCACCGACTGACGCTGGCCGCCGGAGAGCATCGCCACCGGCACGCGGATGTCCCGGATCCGGACGTCGAGCGAGGTCAGCAGGTCCCGGGCGGCCCGTTCCATCCGGATCGGCCGCAGCACCGAGAAGCGTCGTCGTTCGTCGCCCAGGAACAGGTTGGCGACGACGTCCAGGTTCTCGCAGAGCGCCAGGTCCTGGTGCACGGTCGCGATGCCCAGCCGCTGCGCGTCGTGCGGTGAGCCGATACGCACCGGGCCGTCGTCGCGCTCGATCACGCCCTGGTCCGGGATCACCACGCCGGACAGCACCTTGACCAGCGTGGACTTGCCGGCGCCGTTGTCGCCGACGAGCGCGACGACCTCGCCGTCCGGCAGGTCCAGCCGGACGTCGTCGAGGGCCTGGACCGCGCGGTAGCGCTTGGAGACGCCGGAGGCCGAGAGCATTACTTGATGCCCTGGCGGTCGCAGGCCGCCTTGACTTCCGCGGTGCAGAGGTCGGCCGCCCGGTAGAAGCCGTCCTTGACGATCGTGTCGCCGACCTTGTCCGCGGTCACCGGGATCGGGTCGAGCAGGAACGCGGGAATCTCCCCGACCTTCGTGGGCGCGGTCGGCTTCTCGCCCTTGACCATGGCGACCGCGAGTTCGGCGGCCTTCTCGGCCTCGCTGCGGATGTCGAGGTAGATCGTCATGTACTGCTCGCCGGTCAGGATCCGCTGCACCGCCGCGAGTTCGGCGTCCTGCCCGGTGATCGGCGGCAACGTGGTGTAGCCGGCCCGCTTCATCGCGGCGATCGCGCCACCGGCCATGCCGTCGTTGGCCGAGAGCACCCCGACGATCGACTGCCGGCCGAGCGCGGTGATCGACTGCTCCATCTCCTGCTGGGCCTTGTCCGGGCTCCAGTCGGGGGTGTCGAACTCGCGCCCGATCTTCACCTTGCCGTCGAGGACGTTGTGCGCGCCCTTCTTGTAATCGGCCGAGCTGGGGTCGGTCGGGGCGCCGTTGATCATGACGATCTGGCCCGTATCGGCCGTACCGGCCTTGGTGAGCGCGTCGAGCAGGGCCTGGCCCTGCATCTCGCCGACCCGGACGTTGTTGAACGAGACGTAGTACTCGTAGGTGATCCCGGTGATCAGCCGGTCGTAGGCGATGACCGGCACGTCCTTCTGCTTGGCCTGGTTGACCAGCGGTGCCACCGCACCGGCGTCGACCGCGTCGAGCACCAGCGCGTCCGCGCCCTGGGTGAGCGCCGCCTCGATCTGTTGCTGCTGCTTGGCGGCGTCCTGATCGGCGTTGGAGTAGAGGATCTTGCAGTCGGCGCAGAGCGCCTTGACCTTGGCTTCGAACAGCGGGCGGTCGAACGCCTCGTAGCGCGTGGTCTTCGACTCCGGCAGGAACAGGGCGATCGTCTTGGCGTCGGAGTCGCCCGACGACGATCCGTTGCTGCAGGCGGTCACTAGGAGAAGAGCTAGGACGGCGACGATTCTGGCCCTCATGGCGGCGCCTCTCTCGCGGGGTGTGGAGTGGATCGTGGGCCATCCTCGCGCGTTTGGCAATGTCCTTTACAAAATTGGTAAGTGACCTTTACGAATCGGTGTGGCAGCCTGGTGAGGTGCAGACCGCCAGTACGACGGCGCTTCTCCGGGTCATGAACGAACGGGCGGTCTTCGCCGCGGTCTTCCGGCTCGGCCGAGCGTCCCGCCCCGAGTTGGCTCAGCTGACCGGGCTGTCGAAGCCCACGGTCGCGGTGGCGCTCACCAACCTGGAGAGCGCGGGCCTGCTCCGCCAGACCGGCTCGCGCTCGGGAGCGGCCGGTCGCTCGGCGCTGCTCTACGAGGTGCGGCCCGCGGCCGGGTACGTACTCGCCGTCGACATCGGACGCGCGTACGTGCGGATGGCGCTGGCCGACCTGGTCGGCGACGTCGTCGCGCGGGTCGACGATCCCGCGGCCGGGCCCGGCGCCGACGACCTCGTCGCCCAGCTCGCCCGGCTGGCCGACGAGCTCACCGCCACCGCGGGCGTCGGCCGCGGCGACGTCACGCTGGCCGTGTTCGGCACCCCCGGCATCCACGACGAGGCCAACGGCTCGCTGCACCTCGCGCCCAACCTGCCGGGCTGGGAGCAGCGCGACAGCCTGGACCGGCTCGCCGGCGTCGCCGGTCCGACGTACACGGTGGAGAACGACGTCGACCTCGCGGCCATCGGCGAGGCCACCTACGGCCTGGGCCGCGACGTCCCGCACTTCGTCTACCTGCACATCGGTACCGGCCTCGGGATGGGCATCGTGATCGACGGGAAGCTCTACCGCGGGTTCCGCGGTGCCGCCGGCGAGATCGGGTACCTGCCGATCGGCGAGGGTGACCCGCTGCTGCACCAGCCCGGTGTCCGCGGCCGCGGCATGTTCGAGTCCGTCGCGTCGGCGGCCGGCGTGGTCGCGACCGCGAAGCGTTTCGGCATGACCGGCGCGACGAGCGCGAAGGACGTCCTCGACGCCGCCCGCGCCGGGGACGAGGCCGCACGCCGCGCGGTGGACCAGGAGGTCGAGCACCTCAGCCGGGCCGTGGCCGGGGTGGCCGCGGTGCTCGACCCGGAGCTCGTGGTGCTCGGCGGCGGCGTGGGCAGCCACGCCGGTGACCTGCTCACCGCCCCGCTGCTCGACCGCCTCGGCCACCTGGTCGCGCTCGAGCCGCCCCGGATCGAGGTCTCCACCCTCGGCGGTGACGCCGTCCTGCTCGGCGCGCTCGCGTCGGGTCTGGCCGCGGCCCGCGACCTCGTCCTCGACCGCGCGGCCACCGCCTGATCAGCCCTCGGCGAGCGTCCGCGCCTCGTCGACCAGCCGGGCCCGCGCCTGCGACACCCGGTTCGTGAGGGTGTCCACGGTCCGCCGGAGCCGGGTCAGGTCGTCGGCGGCGCGGGCCGCGAGCTCCGCGCGCCGCGCCGACGCCGTGCCGCCGGCGCTGGTCCGGCTCTCCACGAACGCACCGGGATCGAGGAGCCCGGTGCCGGACGCGTCCGCCGCGACCAGGCGCGCGACCACGTCGTGGGCCTCGCGGTAACTCACGCCGCGGGTGCGGACCAGGTCGTCGGCGAGCGCGCTCGCGGTCGACCAGTGCGCCCCGGCCGAGTCGCGCAGCCGGTCGCGGTCGACCTCCAGCGTCACGATCGCCGCGCCGAGCAGCGCGGTCGCGCCGACCGTGTCGGCGCAGTACCCGGGGAGGCGGTTGTGCACGTAACCCTGGTCGGCGTCGGTGGACGTGGCGAAGTGCAGGAGGCCGAGCTGGCTCGCGCCCCATCCGGCCGCGTCGCCGGCCAGCGCGCGGATGCGTTCGAGCGCGATCGGATTGCGCTTCTGCGGCATCATGCTCGACGTCCCGCAGAGCGACGCGTGCACCCGCACCATCGCCACCTCGGAGGACGACCAGAAGTACAGGTCGGACGCGCACCGGCTGAGCCCGGCCAGCGTGAGCCCGAGCACGCCCGCCAGCTCGGCGCCGACGTCGGTGGCCGAGAGCCCGGCGTCCCGGGCGTTCGGGACCGGCCGGTCGAACCCGAGGTAGGCCGCCGTGAGATCACGGTCGATCGGCCAGGACGTGCCGCTGTGCGCGGCCCCGCCCAGCGGGCACTGGTTGAGGCGCCGGTAGGCCTCGACCAGGCGGTCGACATTGCGTGACACGGACCAGTAGTGAGCGTTGAAGTAGTGCCCGAGCGTGGTGGGCTGGGCGTGCTGGAGATGCGTGTAGCCGGGGCTGAGCACGTCGTCGTGGGTGGCCGCGGCCTCCAGCAGGGTGGCGCCCAGGTCGATCAGCGCACGCAGCACCGCCAGCGTGCCCCCGCGGTCGGCCATGCGCAGGCCGGTCGCGTTCTGGTCGATGCGGCTGCGTGCGCGCTGGATGTCGAGGCCATCGGGGCCGCACGCCCGTTCCAGGTACCGCTCGAGGTGCAGCGTGATCGTGCCGATCTCCGGATCGTTTCCCAGCGCGGCGGCCGCGTCGCCGTCGAGCAGCTCGAGGAGCGCGCGGACGACGGTCCGGCCCTGGCCGGCACCGAAGATCCGTTGCCGGGTGAGCATGAGCGCGTGGGCCAGATCGATCTGGACGAAGCTGTCGGCGTGCGCGAGTTCGTCGTCGAGCTCCACCGCGTTGACGTGCCGGACCAGCAACGCCGACGGGCCGACCGAGAGGCGGCCGTCGGTCAGGCGGGCGGTCATTTGACGGCTCCGGCCGTCAGACCGGCGGTGATGTGCCGCTGGAGGAGCAGGAACGCCACCACCAGCGGCGCCGAGACGACGAGCGAGGCGGCCATCACCTGGTTCCAGTAGACGTTGGCCTCGCTGGTGTAGGCCTGCAGCCCGACCGAGAGGGTGCGGGTGTTCTCCGCGGTCAGCACCGAGGCGAAGAGCACCTCGCCCCACGCCAGCATGAACGAGAAGATCGTCACCGCGACGATCACCGGCCGGGCCGCCGGGAGCAGGACGCTGACCAGCAACCGCAACGGGCCGCAGCCGTCGACCTTGGCCGCGTCGTCGAGACCGCGCGGAATCGACTCGAAGTAGCCGACGAGCATCCAGATCGAGTACGGCAGCGCGAACGTGAGGTAGGTGATCACCAGCCCGGTCCGGGTGCCGACGAGCGTCACCCCGGTCAGCCGGTCGATCATGACGAAGAGGAGGAAGAGCGGCAGCAGGAACAGGATGCCGGGGAACATCTGTGTGGACAGGATCGCGAGGCGGAACGGTTCGCGGCCCCGGAACCGCCAGCGGCTCACCGCGTACGCGGCCAGCACGGCCACCGTCACCGACAGCGCGGTGGCGATCCCGGCGACGATCACCGAGTTTGCGAAGTACCGGGCGAGCGGCACCGTCGACCACATGTCGACGAACGGCCGGACCGTGGGCTCGGTGGGGATCCAGTGGAAGCCGCCCTGGACCGCGTCGAGCGGCTTGAGCGCGGTCGTCACCATGACGACGAGCGGGGCGCAGACGAAGACGGTCAGCACCGTCAGCGTGCTCCGCCGGAAGAGGCGGTAGCCGCGGGTTTCATGCTTCATGGACCCTCCGTCGGGTCAGGAGAAGGTAGGCGGCCGTCACCAGCACGAGGAAGAGCAGGAGCAGGACGCTCATCGCCGATCCCAGGCCGAAGTTGAACGTCAGGAACGAGTTCTGGTGGATCTCGACGCTGATCAGCCGGGCCTGGTCGGGCACCGCGCCGCCGAACAGCACGTACGGCGTCTCGAAATTGCGGAACGTGCGCAGGACCATCACCAGGACCAGCACCTGGTTGACCGGGGACAGCATCGGCAGCGTGATGCTGCGCGCCTGCCGCCACGGGCTCGCGCCGTCCATCACCGACGCCTCGTACACCTCGTCGGGTACCGACTGCAGCCCGGCCATGAGCATCAGGAACGCGAACGGCCACTCCCGCCAGATCTCCACCGCGCACAGCGACCAGAACGAGTTCGAGCCGATGAGGTAGAAGGCGTTTCCGTCGAGCAGGCCGAGCTGGTCGACCAGCAGGTGGTTGAGCATCCCGGTGTCCCGCTGCAGCAGGAAGCGCCAGGTGATCACCGCCGCGAAGACCGGCAGCGCGTACGGCACCAGGAACAGCGCGCGGAGCACCCCGCGCCCCCGGCCGGACCGCTGCAGCGCGAGCGCGCCGGCGAAGCCGAGCCCCCACGACACCCCGACGACGAGCACGCTGAAGCCGACCGTCACCAGGAACGACTGCAGCAGCGACGCGCCCACCGGCCGATCGGCGTCCAGCACGACGCGATAGTTGCCGGTCCCCGCCCACGGAGCTTCCCACCAGCGGCCCAGCTGGAACTGGGTGAGCCGGAGCAGGCTCATCAGCGCGCCGACGAGCATCGGCCCGAAGTGGATGAACAGCTCCAGCAGCAGGGCGGGGAGCAGGAACCAGTAGGGCGTCCACCGCCTGCTCATCCGCCCGCGCCCACCGTGCCGGCGGCCGACTTCAGCGCCGCCCTGATCGCGGCGTCGTCCGGTTGCCTGCCGGTAGCCGTGTCGGCGAGCCAGCTGACCACGTCTTTGCCGACGAGCGTCTCGAACTGCGTCTCCTGCGGCACGCGCGGCATCGGGACGGCCCGCCGGGCCAGCGTCTCGCGGGCGATCAGCTGCTCCGGCGTCCGGAAGGCGTCGCCGGTGACGTCCTTGACCGGCGGAACGGTGCCGTAGGCCGTGTTCAGCGTCACCTGCTCCGGTGCGCTGGTGAGGAACTCGACCAGGCTGACGGCCCCGTCCCGGTTGTCGGTCGAGTTCAGGATCGCGACGTTGGTGCCGCCGACGAACGAGGCCACGTCCCGGGCGCCGGGCCCGGTGCTCCTCGGCATCGGTGCGACACCGTAGTCCTCGTCGGTGAGCCGGTAGTCCGCGAGCGTCCGTCCGAGCGTCTGGACGAGCATCATGCCGGCCTTGTTCGCGGCGAATGCCGAGTAGACGTCGGCCCAGTCGGCGTTCTCCGCGTCGGACGGGTTGACGATGCCGTCCGCACCCATCCAGGAGAGGTACTGCTGGATGCCGGCGACCGCCGCCGGTGAGTCGAAGGTCGGCTTGGTGCCGTCGAAGTACTCCGCGCCCCGGGCGGTGCCGAGGATGTAGGCGTAGTGCAGCGCGATCGTCGTGGCCTGCCCGCGCAACGCCAGGCCCCACTGGTCAGGCGTGCCGTCACCGGTCGTGTCCCTGGTGAGCTTCCTGGCCGTGGTGACGAACTCGTCCCAGGTGGCCGGCGGTGCGGTGATGCCGGCCTCGCGGAAGAGTTTCTTGTTGTAGTAGAGCTGGTAGACCTTGGTGTAGAGCGGAACCGCGGCCGGCGGCGCTCCGGCGGCTCCGGTCGTCTCCAGCGCCGCGGGCTCGAACCGGTCGGCGCCACCCACGCCGTCCAGCAGGTCCTCGTCCCACTCGACGAACGCGCCGGTGGCCTGCAGCGACGTCGACCAGGTGTTGCCGACGTTGACGACGTCGGGGCCCTGGCCGCTCGTCGTCGCGGTCAGGATCTTGGTGAGCAGCTCGGTGAACGGCACGACCTCCAGGTCGACCTCGACGCCGGTCCGCTCGGTGAACTCACGCAGCTCCGGTTCCAGGATCTCCTTGTCGCGCTGGACGCTCGGCGACTGCTGCGACGCCCAGTAGGTCAGCACGGTCCGGTCGCTCCCGCCGTCGCCCTGACACGCGGTGCCCGTCGCGAGTAACACCACCACCGCGGTCGCGGCGGCTCTCCATCGAGCGCGCATAGCCGGTCCTCCCGATGTAATCGTTAACATTGGCGGCAAGTGTTGGTCAGCACGACGCGAATGTCAACGTTTACAATCGAGCCGTCAGCGCTTCCGGGCCGTAGGGGTGATCGTGCGAACGTCGGACCGTTCCCGGGTGACCGTCACCGACGTGGCGCGCGCCGCCGGGGTCAGCACCGCCACCGTCACCAGAACCATCCAGGGCTCCGCACTGGTCACACCCGCGACCAGGGAGCGGGTGCTCGAGGTGGCGCAGCGGCTCGGGTACTCGCCCAACCCCACCGCCCAGGACCTGCGCCGCGACCAGCGCACCGCGGCGATCGGCCTGGTCACCGCGGGCTTCACCAACATGTTCCAGGCCGGGGTCGCGGCCGGCGCCGAGCGCGAGCTCAACCGCACCGGCCTGCACCTGGTGATCGGCTCCACCGACGACGACGTCCGCCGGGAGCCGGAGCTGGCCCGCACGATGGTGGACCGCCGGGTCCGGGCGCTGATCATGATGCCCGACGGGGACGAGCGTGACTTCCTGCGCCCCGACCGGACGTTCGCCACGCCGGTCGTGCTGGCCGGTCGCCCGGCCAACGGCCTCGACGTCGACGTCGTGATGACCGACGACGACCGCGGCGTCCAGGATGCGACCGCCCGGCTGGTGGCGCTCGGGCACCGGCGGATCGCGGCGCTGGCCGGCCGGGCCGGTTCGTTCCGCGCGGACCAGCGGCTCCGCGGCTTCCGGGCCGGGCTCGCCGCGCACCGCGTCGAGGAGGATCCGTCGCTCGTCGTCACCGGTCTCACGACGACCGACGAGGCCAGGGCGGCCGCGTGCCTGCTGCTCGACCGCGCGGATCCGCCGACCGCGATCCTGGCGCTGAACCTGGGCATCAGCACCGGCGCCCTGCTCGACCGCATCGCGAACCGGCGTTCGAACGCGTTCATCACGCTGGACGAGACCGAGCTCTCGGCCGGCCTGGGCATCACGGCGATCACCAGGGACCCGCAGGAGGTCGGGCGGCAGGCGGCGCTGCTCGCGGTCGCGCGCATCGCCGACCCGGACGCTCCACCCCGGACGATCGTGCTGCCGAGCACGGTCGTCGAGCGGGGGTCCGGGGAGGTGGGTCACCCGGCCTCGGCGAGGTAGTCCGACCAGATCCCGGCCGGGATGCCCTCGCCCCGCACGCGCTCGCCGGAGCGGGCGTCACGCATCGGGAAGTCGTCGCCGCTGCTGCCCACCCACACCGCGACCGCGCGGTCGGCGGTGAAGCCGCACATCCAGGCGTTGGTGTTGCCGTCCGAGGTCCCGGGCCGGGCCGCTGCGTGCGCGGCGAGCACGCCGGTGGCCTCGCTCGGCAGCACCCGGTACCCGGGTGAGGGCCGGCGTTCCCGGACCACGGTGCCGTCGGGCGCGGTGACCCGCTGGACGAAGTACGGCTCCCGGGCGAGGCCGTCGTCGGCGAAGGTGGCGTAGCCCGACGCCTGGTCGAAGGGGGACACCGTCGGGAGGTCGGTGTCGGGCACCGGGGAACCGCCGAGCCTCGCCGCGAGGACGTAGGGCCAGTACGTCTCGGCGGCCAGCCGGGCCGTGTCGGCCTGGTCGAGGTACCCGTACCCGGCCTCGCCGCCGTAGTACGCGGTGACCCGGCCGGTCGAGGGCTCGATCGCGACCACGGCGGCGGTCAGGCGCGGGTCCTGACCTCGCAGGTGGGTCGCCACCGCCCGCGCGGCCCGCTGCTGGTCGGCCCAGTCGAGCGTCGTCGTGATCGTGTACCCGCCGGTGTAGAGCTGCTGCTCGGTCAGGACGCCGTCGAGTTCCCGCTCGATCCGGCCCCCCAGCACACCGCGCCAGCCGGAGCGCAGCGCCTCCCGGGCCGAGGCGGACGCCCTCCGCGCGACGGTGCCCGGGAACGATCGGCTCCCCGGGGACAGGTACCCGCTCGCGACCATCCGGTCGATCAGGTACTGCCAGCGGCCCCGCGCGCTCCCCGGTCTGATCCGGGGATCGAAGTTCGTCGGGTCCTTGATCACGGCCGCGAGCACGGCGCCCTGCGCGGCGGTGAGTTCGTCGACGTCGCGCCCGAAGTAGGCCTGCGCGGCCGCCTGGATCCCGAACGCACCGCGACCGAAGTAGATCGTGTTGAGGTAGCCCTCGAGGATCTCCTCCTTCGACGCGGTGCGGGCGAGCTTGCCGGCGAGCACGAGCTCCTTGGCCTTACGCGAGTAGCTGCGCTCGCGGGTGAGGTCGAGCGCGTTGCGGACGTACTGCTGAGTGATCGTCGATCCGCCGCCGCTGCCCGCGTTCCGGCGCACGAGCCCGAGAACCGCGCGGCCGATCCCGGAGAGCGACACCCCGTCGCTGTCGTCCCAGAAGCCCGCGTCCTCGGCGGTGACCACCGCGTCCTGCACGTGGCGCGGTACCCGGCCCAGCGGCACCCGCTGCCGGTTCTCGGTCGCGAACAGCGCCAGCGGGTGCCTCCCGTCGGCGGAGACCGCGGTGCTGGTCTGGGGCTGGTCCGGGAACGGCGGCAGGTCC
This sequence comes from Cryptosporangium arvum DSM 44712, assembly GCF_000585375.1. Lineage (NCBI taxonomy): Bacteria > Bacillati > Actinomycetota > Actinomycetes > Cryptosporangiales > Cryptosporangiaceae > Cryptosporangium > Cryptosporangium arvum. The sequence continues at coordinate 6,161,320 of NZ_KK073874.1, read as the reverse complement.
ACCGCGTGGAAACCGGCCACCACCAGCGCCAGGACTCCGATGAGGACACCGGCGCCGACCCGCACCACCCACCGGATCACCGGCGCCCGGCCCGGGCCCGCCAGGCGCCGAGGAGCACCACGAGCACCACCAGGCCGCCCAGGGCGAACCGCCCGAGCGGTACGCCGCCCCGGACGGTGTCCTCGATCCAGCCGCTCAGGTTGTCGGTGCGCGCGCCGATGTCCGCGCCCGGGTGCGGGCAGGACGGCCCGGTGCTCACGATCCCGACCAGCACCGCGACCCCGTCCGGCCGTTCCCGGAAGTACGGCCCGCCGGAGTCGTGCTCGCACGCGCTGGTGTCCGGGCCGGGAACCCGGCCGGAGATCTCCAGCACGGTGTCGGAGACCCGGTCGACGACGAACTGCCCGGTCTGCTGCCGGGTCGCGGGGGTGTAGGCGCCGTCCCGGATCGTCAGCCCGTATCCGGCCAGGCGCACGGCCTCGCCGACCGATGGCGGTGCGGTGCCGACCACCAGCGGCTCGATCCCGGGAACGTCGGCGTCGAGCCGGGCCAGCGCCACGTCGGCGTCGCCGGCCTGGCGCACGTCGACGACCTCGCCCTCCCAGCCGCCGGCCCCGTCCAGGTCGGCCCGGCCGACGGTGGCGGTGGTGCGCCGCGCGACGGTGCGGCTCACCCGTCGCCCGTCGGCGTCGCGGAAGCAGTGGCCGGCCGTGATCACCCACCGCGGCGCGATCAGCGCGCCGGAGCAGGAGCTGTCCCGGGTGCCGGACCCGGCGGCCGGCAGGCCGGACATCGACAGCAGCACCGCGAACCGATACGCGCCGTCCTCACCGTGGGCGATCGCGGCGGCCGGCCGGACACCCACCGGAGCGACGGCCGCGGCCGCCGTCAGCACGGTGACGGCGAGGAACCGAAGGAACATGGGGATTTATGCTGCGATTCAGCTCGTCCGACGGCGTTAAGCGACGTCTTGACGGATCTTTTATGAACGCTGTGTCAGCCTGCAGGGGTGCGGATACTCGTGGCCGAGGACGAGCGGGTGCTGGCCGACACGGTGGCCGAAGGCCTGCGCCGGCTGTCGATGGCCGTCGACGTGACCTACGACGGGGACACCGCGCTGGAACGGCTCGCGGTCAACCGCTACGACGTCGCGGTGCTCGACCGGGACCTGCCCGGCAGCACCGGCGACGAGGTCTGCCGCTGGATCGTCGCGTCCGGCACCGGCACCCGGGTGCTGCTGCTCACGGCCGCCGCGGGCATCCGGCAGCGGGTGGAGGGCCTGGGCCTCGGCGCCGACGACTACCTCACCAAACCGTTCGCGTTCGCCGAGCTGGTCGCCCGGCTGCAGGCGCTCTCGCGCCGCTCGGCCCCCGCCCTGCCGCCGGTGCTGGAACAGGACGGCATCGTGCTCGACGTCGCCAGGCACGTGGCCTCCCGCGACGGCCTGCCGCTCTCGCTCTCGCCCAAGGAGTACGCCGTCCTGCACGTCCTGATGCGCGCGGGCGGACGCGTGGTGAGCACCGAGGACCTGCTGGAACAGGCGTGGGACGAGCACACGGACCCGTTCACCAACACGGTACGCACGACGGTGATGACGCTGCGCCGCAAGCTCGGTGAGCCCTCGCCGATCGCGACCGTGCCGCGCGTGGGCTACCGGCTCGGCTCGTGAGGTCACCCGCGCGACGTGTGCTCCTGCTGTGCGGGGCCGTGTTCGTGATCGCGCAGCTCGGCCCGTGGCTCGCCGGGCGGCTGCTCTGGCTGTGGGCCGAGTTCGGCCCGTCCTGGTGCGCGGTCGACCAGTACGGCGCGCCGTCCGGCTCCTACGTCTGCCGGCAGGTGTTCTACCGGCCCACCATCGCGACCGTGATCGCGCTGACGCTGCTCCTGGCGGTGCTGCTGGTGGCGTGCGTCTTCGCGGTGCGGTGGTGCCTGCGCCCGATCCGGGACCTCGTCCCGATGATCGCGAACGTCGGGCCGCAGAACCTCGGGTACCGCCTCCGGCCCGGCCCGGGCCGCGACGAGCTGGCGGTCCTCAGCCGCGCGATCGACGACATGACCGACCGGATCGCGGTGGGCTACGACGCCCAGCGGCGGTTCGCCGCCGACGCGTCCCACGAGCTGCGCACGCCGCTCGCGGTCCAGCGCACGCTGATCGAGGTCGGCCTGTCCGGCGCGCCCACCGGGGACCAGCTCGCGTTGCTCACCCGGCAGCTGCTGACCACGAACGAACGCAACGAGCGTCTGATCGAGGGCCTGCTCGTGCTCAGCGAGAGCGACCGCGGCCTGGTCTCGCGCACCCCGCTGCGGCTGGACACGATCACCGCCGAGGTGCTCGACGCCCACCGGGCCCGCGCCGCCGAGGCCGGAATCACGATCACCGGCACCCTGCGTCCGCGGGTGGTGATGGGGGAGCAGGTGCTGCTCGAACGGCTGATCACCAACCTGGTGCAGAACGCGGTCAAGTACAACCGGGACCAGGGCACCGTCGAGGTCGAGGTCGGTGACGACCCCGCGCTGGTGATCACCAACACCGGCGACGACGTCCCTCCCGACGCGGTGTCCGCGCTGTTCGAGCCGTTCCGTCGGCTGGCCGGAACCCGCATCGACCACAGCGGCGGCGTCGGGCTGGGGCTCGCGATCGCCCGCTCGATCACCCGCGCCCACGACGGCGTGATCACCGCGTCGTCCACCGGTCGCGACGGCCTGCGGGTCGAGCTCGCGTTCCCCGAGGCCGTCAGCGGACCGTAGCCCGCGGCCAGGTGTCCGGCCGGAGCGGGTTCGCGACCAGGTCGATCGACTCGGCGACCGCGACGCACCGGGCCATCGCGACGCCGACGCTCTGCGCCCCGTAGGGCTTGTCGTCGCAGTCGAGCCCGAACTGCACCGTGGGCTGGCGCACCCGGACCCGGGCGAAGTTGCCGTCGCGCTTGGTCTGGCCGGGCTGGTCGTGGATCTCGGTGTTCGGCTCGAAGTCGAGCGTCAAGGAGTTCGACGCCACCCCGATGCCGAGGACCGAGCCGGTGGCCGGGTCGTCGAACTCCAGGCTGAACGTGCTGAGGTCACGGCCGCGCCAGCTCGAGCCGGCCGCCGACGGACGGAACGGCGCCGGGACGTCGGCCGTGTAGGGCAGGCGCAGCGGCGTGGCGGTCATCCGCGCCGACTCCGCGATCCTGGCCGCGACGCCCAGCGCGTCCGGCTGATCGCCGAGCCGGACGGAGGCCCGCGCGCCCGGCGCCCACTCCCAGCGCAGTTCGTGCGTCGCCTGCCCGCGGGCGTCCTTCGTCGACGTGTACCACCGGCTCGGCCGGCCGTGGATCTCCGGCCCGGGGACGGAGACGCGTCCGATCAGGCCGGACTCCTCCTCGAGCGGGTGGCCGCGGGCCGCCAGCCGCACGCGGTAGTCGTCCCCGGAGTACGTCCGCGACGCGAGGTAGAACGCCTCGTCGCGGGTGACGCGCCCGATGACGAACGGCAGGCCGGACGGCAGCCCGGACACCTGGATCGCGTGCCGGAGCGGGTCGAAGGCGGTCGGTGCGACGGTCAGCGGCGGCCCGTACGTGACGTCCGGCCCGGCGGGGCGGGCCGGTGGCGTCCGATCGGCACCGAGCCCGGTGGCCAGCAGCGCGACCCCGCCGGTGACCACCAGCACGACCGCCGCCGCCATCGCGGCCAGCCCGCGTTGCCGTCGACGGCGTCGCCGCTCGGCGCGCCGGACCACCCGGCGCAGGTCCACGTCCGCGGCCGGCGGGGCCGAGGCGGACACCTGGTGGAAAAGGAGTCGGGTCGTCGTCTCGTCCATCGTCAGCTCCTCGCCCCGAGCTCGGCGGGCTCGAACTCTCCCAGCGCGCGCCGCAGCGCCGCCAGCCCTTTCGACGTCTGGCTCTTCACCGTGCCGGGGGAGCACTTCAGCGTCTGCGCGACCTCGTCGACCGACAGATCGGAGAAGAACCGCAGGACGAGCACCGCGCGTTGCCGCGGCGCCAGCCCGGCCAGCGCGCCCCGCACGGCCAGCGTCGACGCGGCGTCGGGGCCGGTGGCGGCGGCCGACTCGGGTAGCCGGTCGACGAGCACCACCCGCCGCGCCCACGGTGTGCGCCGCTCGCTGAGGAACACCCGCACCAGCAGCTGGCGCGCGTACGCGTCGGTGTTCCGGGCGTCGTCGGCCTTGTCCCACTTCAGGTACAGCCGCTCGAGGCTGTCCTGGACCAGGTCGTCGGCCCGGTCCCGGTCCTGGCACAGCATGAAGGCCAGGCGCTGGAACATGGGTAAGCGGTTCCGCACGTACTCCAGGTACGCGTCCCCCGGCTGCTCGCTCACTCCGTGCCCTCCGGTCCCCGGTGCCTGGTCCTCTCTAAGATGGACGGGCGGGGGTGTTCGGTTGCCCCGGGCTCGCAAAGAGTGCTTTGAGTGCGGCGACGTGCGTGCGGTAGGCGGCGGTGCCGCTCGGCGTCAGGCTGACCCAGGTCTTCACCCGGCCGCGCCCGGTGGGTTTGGTGATCTCGACGTAGCCGGCGTCCTGCAGCACCTTGAGGTGCTTGCTCAGCACCGAGTCGGCGACGCCGAGCACGTCGCGCAGGACGCCGAACTCGGTGCTGGCGGTGGCGTCGAGGAACGCGCAGATCCGCAGCCGGTTGGGCGCGTGAATCGTCTCGTCGAACGGTTCGGTCGACGGTGCCGGTCGGACCTCGCGCGAGCGCTCGGTCATGCGCCGGCGCGCAGCTGGGCCCGCAACTCGTCGTCGAACCGGCGGCCGAGGACGATCGTGCCCACCAGCACGAGGGCGGCGATCAGCCAGACCGGCCAGCGCAGGTCGGTGAAGTACGCGATGCCCCACGCGGTGGCCAGACCGAGCGCGGCCAGACCGCCCATGCCCTTGGCCCATCGGCCGGCCCGACCGGCGTTGAAGCCCGAGACCCACACGCCGGTGATGCGCCGGTAGACCCGGACCAGCAGGACGGAGCCGACGATCAGCACCGCGAGGGTGCCCGAGCGGACGGCGGTGTCGCCGAGGCTGAGCCCGAGGACGTACCCGGCGAGCAGCAGGCCGAGCACCGGGTGGTACCACCACGGGGTGACCAGCCGGTCAGCGGCGGCGGCGCGGGTGTCGTTGATCGCGGCGAGCTGCTCAGCGGCGTTGTTTTCCATGACGGAAAGTCAACCATTTTCCATCTCGGAAAGTCAATGGGGTGCAATCGGGGAGCGGATCGGCCGGAACCGTCGCCCGGGCCGGCCCGCCCCCGATCCGCACGGCATGACCTCACATTTCTCCATCACCGGCTTATCCGGAGCGACCGTCGAGAACTCGCCGACCGTGCTCGGCTGGCAGCTCGCGCAGCGGATCCAGCTCACCGTCAAACAGGTCGCCAAGCAGAAGCCCGACGCGTCGGTCGACGAGCTCGCCCGCGAGCTGGACATCCGCCTGCGCCGCTTCGGCGTCGTGATGACGCCGAAGGAGCTGCGCGAGCACGCGAACTCGATCAGTGCGACTCCCGGCTGACCTCCGAACCACTGGAGCCGAGCAGGAAGTCCAGGTCGGCGCCGGTGTCGGCGCCGAGGACGTGGTCGACGTAGAGCCGCTCCCAGCCCCGGCGGGGAGCGGCGAAACCGTCGGTGTTCGGGGTGCGCTCGCTCAGGTCGGCCTCGACGTCGATCCGGCGCCCGGGCACGTCCAGAACGATGTAGTCGCCGGTCCGGACGCGGGCGAGCGGCCCGCCCGCGGCCGCCTCCGGCGCCACGTGCAGGACGACGGTCCCGTAGGCGGTGCCGCTCATCCGCCCGTCGCAGATCCGCACCATGTCGCGGACGCCCTGCTCCAGCAGCTTGCGGGGCAGCGGCATGTTCGCGACCTCGGGCATGCCGGGGTAGCCCTTGGGGCCGCAGCCCCGCAGCACCAGGACGGAGTCCTTGTCGACGTCGAGCGCGGGGTCGTCGATCCGGGCGTGGAAGTCCTCGATCGAGTCGAACACGACCGCCCGGCCGCGGTGGCGCAGGAGCTCCGGCGACGCCGCGGCCGGTTTGATCAGCGCGCCCGACGGCGCCAGCGAGCCGCGCAGCACGGCGATGCCGCCCTCGGCGACGAGCGGCGCGCCCCGGGGCCTGATCACCTCGGCGTCCCAGATCGGCGCCTCGTCCAGGTAGTCGACGAGCGGCTTGCCGGTCACCGTCAGCCCGGACGGGTCGAGCAGGTCACGCACCTCGCGCAGCACCGCGAGCAGGCCGCCGGCGCGGTGGAAGTCGTCCATCAGGAACCGGCCGGCCGGCAGCAGGTCGACGAGCACCGGCACCCGCGAGCCGATCCGGTCGAAGTCGTCGAGCGTCAGGTCGAGGCCGAGGCGCCCGGCGATCGCGAGCAGGTGCACGACCGCGTTGGTGGACCCGCCGATCGCGGCCAGAGCCACGATCGCGTTGTGGAAGTTGGCCCTGGTCAGGAACGTCGACGGGCGGCGGTCCTCGGTGATCAGCTCGACCGCGAGCCGGCCGGTGCCGTGCGCGGCCTCCAGCAGCCGGCTGTCCGGGGCCGGCGTGCCCGCGGTGCCGGGAACCGTCGTCCCGAGCGCCTCGGCGACGAGCGCCATCGTCGACGCGGTGCCCATCGTGTTGCAGTGGCCCCGGGACCGGATCATCGACTTCTCCGAGCGCGTGAAGTCGTCGTTCGACAGCGTGCCCGCGCGGACCTCCTCGGAGAGCCGCCACACGTCGGTGCCGCAGCCGAGCGGCACACCCCGGAACGTGCCGGTGAGCATCGGGCCGCCGGGCACCACCACCGCGGGCAGGTCCACCGACGCGGCCGCCATCAGCAGCGACGGGATCGTCTTGTCGCAACCGCCGAGGAGCACGACGCCGTCGATCGGGTTGGCGCGCAGCATCTCCTCGGTCGACATCGCGGCCATGTTGCGCCAGAGCATCGCGGTCGGCCGCACGTTCGTCTCGCCCAGCGACACCACCGGCAGTTCCCGGGGGATGCCGCCGGCCTCGTAGATGCCGTTGGCGACCGACCGCGCGACCTCGGTCAGGTGCGCGTTGCACGGCGTCAGGTCCGACGCGGTGTTGGCGATCGCGATCTGCGGGCGGTCGAACGCGTCGTCCGGTGTGCCACGGCGCATCCAGGCCCGGTGGATGTAGGCGTTGCGGTCCTGCCCGGCGTACCAGTGGGCGCTGCGGAGGGTCACGGGTGGCCGCCTTTCCGACGATGAACGCGGTGTCTTATTTTCTACCGATGAAACCGGCCACAGATGAGTCGTACACGTTGGCTGAGGGGCCGATCTGGGACAAATCCCGCCGACGCCTGCTCTGGGTCGACATTCCGAGCGGAACCCTGCTCGAAGGAGCGCTCGACGGTGACCGGATCCGGGTGACCCGCACCCACACGTTCGACAGCATGCTCGGCGCGGTCGTGCCGGCCGAGGACGGCTCGCTGCTCGTCGCCGCGCAGGAGGAGCTGATCGTGCTGCGGCCCGACGGCACCCGCGAGATCGGGCCCCGGCTGGTCGCGGTCGGAGAGGGACGGCGCCTCAACGACGGCGCGGTCGATCCGGCCGGGCGCTTCCTCGTCGGCACGATGCTCATCGACGGGGAGTCCGAGAACGAGCGGCTGGTCCGGGTCGAGTACGACGGGCTGGTCACCGAGCTCGACAACGACCTCACGCTCTCCAACGGGCTCGCCTGGTCGCCCGACGGGCGTCGCCTCTACAGCACCGACACGTTCCGCCGCCGGATCTCCGTGCGCGACTACGACCCGGCCGACGGCGCGGTGGGGGAGCGCCGCGTGCACCTCGACCTCGGCGAGTCGTACCCCGACGGCATCACGATCGACGTCGAGGAACACCTCTGGGTCGCCATCTGGGGCGAGGGCGAGATCCGGCGGTACGCGCCCGACGGCACGCTCGTCGACCGGCGCGAGGTGCCCGCGCCGAACGTCACCAGCGTCGCGTTCGCCGGTGACGACCTCGACCGCCTGGTCGTCACCACGGCGACGGTCGCGCTCACCGAGCAGCAGCGGCGTGACCACCCCGACTCCGGCCACCTGTTCGTGGTGCCGGTCGAGGTGCCCGGGCTGCCGGTCACCCCGTGGGCGCACTGAGCGCCTTCGTCCGCGTCGTGACGTCGACCCGCGCCGGGGGCGGATAGGCTTCCGGCGTGGATCTGCCGAGATCCCGCCCGGTGTGGCTCTGCGTCCTCGGACCGGTACAGGCCTGGGCGGACGGACGCTCGGTCGACGTCGGCCCACCGCAACAACGCGCTGTGCTCGCGCTGTTACTCGCCCGGGCCGGCCAGGAGGTTCCGCTCGCCGAGCTGATCGACGCGCTGTGGCCGGCCGGGCCCCCGGCCAGCGCCGCCGGCAGCCTGCACGGGTACGCCAGCCGGTTGCGCCGCGTCCTGGAGCCCGACCGTCCGGTCCGGGCCCCCAGCCGGTGGATCGAGCGGGTGTCGCGCGGGTACCGGCTGGTCGCGAGCGCCGACGAGGTGGACCTGCTGTGGTTCCGCCGCCGGGTCGCCGAGGCGCGGGCGGCGGCCGTCGCCACCGACGCGATCGCCGCCTGGGTCGACGCGCTGGAGGTGTGGCGCGGCCCGGTCGCGGCCGGTCTGGACGTCACGGTCCGGTCGCACCCCACGTTCCGGGCGCTCGAGGACGAGTACGCCGAGGTGCTGGCCGACGCGGCCGACGCCGCGCTCGACGCCGGCCTGACCCGCGACGTGCTGCCGTTCCTGCAGCGGCAGGCGGCGCTCGAGCCGCTCGACGAGCCGCTCCAGGCCCGCCTGGTGCGCACGCTGGCCGCCGAGGGGCGGCGCGGGCCCGCACTGGCGCTCTACCGCAGCGTCCGTGACCGGCTCGTCGACGAGCTGGGCATCGAGCCGGGGCCGGAGTTGCGCAGCGCCCACGAGGACGTCCTGCACGCCGACGGGGCCGAGCGGACCACGATCCCGGCCCAGCTGCCGGCCGCGCTGGCCACGTTCACCGGGCGGAGCGCCGAGCTGGCCGCGATCGACGCCGCGGTCGACACGGCCGCCGCGGTCGCGGTGCGGGGCATGGGTGGCGTCGGGAAGACCGCGCTGGCCGTGCGGTGGGCCCACGCGGTCGCCGCGCGCTATCCCGACGGCCAGCTCTACGTCGACCTGCGTGGTTTCGACGAGAACGACTCGCCGGTGGACCCGGGGGAGGCGCTCCGCGCGTTCCTGGACGCGCTCGGGGTTCCGCCGGCCTCGGTCCCCGACGGCCTCGACGCGCAGGCGTCGCTCTACCGCAGCCTGCTGGCCGGCCGGCGGGTGCTCGTGGTCGTCGACGACGCCAGGGACGCCCGTCAGGTCGCCCCGCTGCTCCCGGGCTCGAGCGGCTGCACGGCCGTGGTGACCAGCCGGGACCCGCTGGCCGAGCTGGTCGCGGCCGGTGCGGTGACCTCGGTCGCGCTCGACGCGTTCACCCCCGAGGCGTCCCGCGAGTTCCTGCGCGGCCGGCTCGGGGTCACCCGGGTGGCGGCCGAGCCCGAGGCGGCGGACCGGATCGTCGCCCGCAGCGGACGCCTGCCGCTTGCCCTGGCGATCGTCGCGGCCAGGGCCGCGCTGAACTCCACGTTCCCGCTCTCCGCGCTCGCCGACGAACTGGAGTCCGACGTCGGGCTGGACGCGTTCACGGCGCCGGGCCTGCGCGGCGACCTGCGTGCGGTGTTCTCCGGGTCGTACCGGACGCTGCGCCCGGAGACCGCGAGGCTGTTCCGGCGCATGGCCGCGCACCCCGGCCCGGACCTGGGGCTGCCCGCCGCGGTGGCGATGGCCGGTGAAGCGGAGCCGGTCGTGCGCCGCGGGTTGCGCGAGCTGGTGGCGGCGAACCTCGTCACCGAGCTGCGCCCCGGCCGCTTCGCCTACCACGACCTGCTCCGTGAGTACGCGCTCGAGCTGGCCGGAGCCGACGACGACGGCGCGTTCCTCGGCGCGCTCGACTACTACCTGCACACCGCGATCGAGACCCGCCAGGTGCTGGCGCCCGCGCGGCCGCTTGACCGCCTCATGGACCGTCCGCCCGGCCTCGCCCGGCACGACTTCGTCGATGCCGGGGCGGTCGTGACCTGGTACGAGACCGAGCGCGTCGCGCTGCTGGAGATGGTGCGCGCGGCCGAACGCCGGTGCCTCGACGCGCACGTCTGCCAGCTGGCCGCCGCGCTGAGCATGGTCCAGCACATGTCCGGGCGGTGGCGGGACTGGATGGTGCAGGCCGAGCTGGCGCTGCTGTCCGCGGCCCGCCAGCACGACGCCTGGTGGATGGCGCAGGCCCACCACCGGATGTCGATCGGGCTGAGCGAGCTGAGCCGACCGGACGACGCGGTCGACCACAGCCGGGAGGCGGCCCGCCTGTTCGCCGCGGTCGGTGACGTCGGGTGGGAGGCCATGGCCCAGGTCGGGGCGGCGGCCGCGCTCTCGCTCGCCGGCCGGCCGGCCGCCGCGCTGGTGGAGGATCGCCGGGCGATCGAGCTGCACCGCGCCGTCGGCGACCGCGCGGGCGAGGCCTACTCCGAGAACAACATGGGCTGGCGGCTCTCGCTCGACCCCGAAACGCTCGACGACGCCGCGGCGCACTACTGGCGGGCGGCCATGCTGTTCGCCGGCACCGCCGACCGGTTCGGCGAGGCGTCGGTGCTGGCCAACCTCGCGCAGCTGCACCGCCGCCGCGAGGAGTGGACCGCGGCGCTGCGCTGCAACGAACGGGCGCTGGCGCTCTTCGCGGAGATCCACGGCGGTCTGGAAGCCGCGCGGGCGCATCACGAGCACGGCATCTGCTGGTGGAATCTCGGCTCGGCCGAGAACGCGCGCGACTCCTGGAACCGGGCACTCGCCCTGGTGCAGGACGCCGATCAGCCCGCCGCCGAGCTGCTGCGTGACGAGCTGCGCGCGCTGCTGGCCCGGCCCGTGCAGAGCGCGTACAGATTTCCTACACGAGCTCCCTCGTACGCTCCCCGGGTTCTGCTGGCCAGCAACGAGGAGTAGCCGCGTGGCGCCTTCCCGAGTCGCTTCCCGCCCCGACGGGCCGCGACCGGACCCGAATCGGATCCCGGTCACGATCCACTGCGACGACCCGCTGACCCGCGCCGGTCTGCTCAGCCACCTGCGCGGCGACCCGCTGATCGAGCCGTTCGACGTGAGCGTCGGCGCGGTCGGTGGGGTGGCGGTGGTGCTGGCCGGGCGGCTGGACGACCTCGACGTGGCCCGGCTGCGTCGGCTCGCGCTGAACAAGCGGGTCGTGCTCGTCGTCGAGCGGATGCGTGAACCGGAGCTGCTGCGGGCTCTGGACAGCGGGGTCACCGCGATCGTGCTGCGCTCCGACGCGACGCCGGAGCGGCTGGCCGCCGCGGTCAGGGCCGCCGCCCGCGGTGACCGGGACCTGCCCAGCGACCTCCTCGGCCAGCTCGTGGACGCGGTGAACCGGATGCGCAGGGAGTCCGCCGACGGGCTGCTCCCCGGGGCCCAGCAGCTCACCGACCGTGAGCTCGACGTGCTGCGGCTGCTCGCCGACGGGTGGGAGACGCGCGCGATCGCGGCCAAGCTCGCCTACTCCGAGCGGACGGTGAAGAACGTGCTCGCCGGGCTGAACGCGCGGTTCCAGCTGCGGAACCGGACCCACGCGGTTGCCTACGCCTTCCGGGAGGGTTACCTGTAGCGCATGAGCGCGCTGACGACCGATGTCCTGTCCGTCACCTACCGCGACGCGGGCCCGGCCGACGGCCCGGTCGTGCTGATCCTGCACGGCTGGCCCGACGCGGCGTCGGCCTGGACGCCGATCGCCGACCACCTGGCCGGGCTGGGGCTGCGCACGATCACGCCGGAGCTGCGCGGGCACGGGGCGACCCGGTTCCGGGAACCCGGGACGGTGCGCGACGGGCGGGGCGTGGCGCTGGCCCAGGACGCCCTGGACCTCCTCGACGCGCTGGGCGTGACGCGGTTCGCGGTGGTCGGCCACGACTGGGGAGCCCGGGCGGCCTACACGCTGGCCGCGCTGGAGCCGTCCCGGGTCACCCGGCTGGCGACGCTCTCGCTGGGCTACCAGCCGCACGGGGTGTTCGCGATGCCGGACTTCCGGCAGGCCCGGGCGTTCTGGTACCAGTGGCTGATGTTCGTCGACGCGGGCGCGGAGGCGATCCGGCGCGATCCGGTGGGGTTCGCCCGGCTGCAGTGGGAGACGTGGAGCCCGCCCGGCTGGTTCGACGAGGCGACGTTCGCGGCCGCGGCCGAGGCGTTCGCGAACCCCGACTGGGCCGCGATCACGCTGAACGCGTACCGGTCGCGGTTCGCCGCCGACGAGCCCCGCGACCCCCGGTACGACCCGCTCGCGGCGCGTCTGGCCACGGTGGGCACGATCGGCGTCGACACGCTGACCGTCCAGGGCGGGGCGGATCACTGCGATCCGCCGTCGCTGCTGGCGGGGCAGGCGGAGCACTTTTCCGGCGGGTACCGGCTCGAGGTGATCGACGGGGTCGGCCACTTCCCCCACCGCGAGGCCCCGGCCGCGGTGACGGCGCTGCTGGCCGAGCACCTGACCGGAGCCGGCCGGCCCGCGGTGCGCCCGGCCACGCCGGCCGACGTCGGGGCGATCGCGGCGATCTGGCACCGGGGCTGGCACGACGGGCACGCCGGGAACGTGCCGGCCGCGTTGGCGGCGGTGCGCACCCCGGAGTCGTTCGCGCCCCGGGCCGCCGACCGGCTGGCCGGAACCACCGTGCTGGAGCGCGGCGGCGAGGTGGCGGGCTTCGTCGTCGTGGCCGGCGACGAGGTCGAGCAGGTGTACGTGGCGGCCCCGCACCGGGGCGGGGGAGCGGCCGGGATGCTGCTGGCGGCGGCCGAGCGCCGGATCGCCGCGGCCGGGCACGGGGCGGCCTGGCTCGCGGTGGTGGCCGGCAACGCCAGGGCGCGCCGGTTCTACGAGCGCGAGGGATGGGCCGACGAGGGCGACTTCGACTACGCCGCCGAGAACGGCGGGACCACGATCGCGGTCCCGTGCCGCCGCTACACCAAGCGCCTCAGGTGATCGGGTGGCCGGTGGCCGCCGAGAGCGGCCCGAGGTCGGGGTCGCCGTAGGCCCGGCGCAGGGCGTCGAAGCGGTCGGCCTTGTCGGGGCCGAAGCCGGCCACGATCGTGCGATAGGTCCCGGCCGAGACGAAGACCGGGGGGTCGAGCTTGCTGTGGAACTTGTCGGCGTACATGACCAGCTCCTCCTCGGGCGTCTCGGCCAGGTAGTCGTCGACCGGCAGCGGGAGCCGCCGGTCGACGACGTCGGCGCGGGTGAGGCCCACTCCGGTGTGGTGCGAGCAGAACCGCGCGATCCGCTCCGGCCAGCCCAGCCCGCGCAGGAGCGCGTAGCCCTCGACGCCGTGCCGCAGATAGGGAGCGCCGCCGAGGCGGTACACGCCGAGGTCGTGCACGAGCGCGCCGACCCGCACCAGCTCGGCGTCGACCGGCCGGGGGTGCTCGGCCAGCAGCCCGAGCGCGAGGTCGCGGACGATGCGGCAGTGCGTGTGGACCAGCGCGAAGTCCGCCTCGCTCGGCGCGTACCGGCGATGCAGCGCCTCGATCTCGTCGTCGGTCGGCAGCCCGCTCATTCGGCCGGGTCGGCCCGGTCCGGCCGCGGCTCGGCGTAGTCGTGGCCGCGGATGAGGCGTACCGGGGTGTAGACCAGCACCTCCTCGTCGCGCTGGTTGCGCACGCTGACCTCGGTACGCACGACCCCACGGCCCGGTTTGCTCGACGGGCGGGCCTCCAGCGTCGTGACGACCGCGTAGAGCGTGTCCCCGACGAACGTCGGCCCCTTGACGGTGAGCTCCATGCCGAGGAACGCCAGCCCGGTGCCGGTGATCGAGCCCGAGATCATGACCAGGCCCTCGGCGATGCTGTAGACGAGCCCGCCGGGCACGAGCCGCCCGCTGTAGCCGGCGCTCCGTGCGTGCTCCGCGTCGTAGAAGAGCGGCTCGACGAAGCCCGACCAGGTCACGAACTGCACCAGGTCGGCCTCGGTGACCGTGCGCCGGTTCGTGCGGAACACCAGGTCGACCTGCTCCTCCCAGGTGAGGCCGGGGTGGAGGAGCCGCGGCTCGGTCATCGGCATGCCTGCTTTCTCCCGCGGACGTCGAGGGCCAACCTACTGGCCCCGACCCTCGACCACGTCGATCGCGGCCAGGATCGCGGGCACGTCGACGACCGCGGGCGTCTTGTGCCGGTGCGGGCCGGCCACGCACCGCTCGGCGAGTTCGCGCCGCTCGTCGTCGGTCGGGTCGGGCAGACCCAGCTGCGCCAGCCTCACCGGTAAGCCCACCGCCTCCAGGAACCCGGTGAGTTCCGCCCGCTCGCCGCCCTCCAGCGCCAGCTGCACGAGCAGCCCGTACCCGACGTGTTCCCCGTGCAGCGCCTCCCGGGCCCCGCGCACGGCCTGCAACCCCCGGACGAACGAGTGCGCGATCGACAGCCCGCCGTTCTCGAACGCCAGGCCCGAGAGCAGGATCGTCGCCTCGACCATGTCCTCGAACGCGGCGTCGGGCTCACCGCGCCGGGCGGCGGCCAGCCCCGCGACCGCCGACGTGCGCAGGGTCTCGTAACACGCGTCGGCGATCGCGGCCGCCAGCCGCAGCCCGCGCGTGCCGTGCTGGTTGGTGCCCCCGACGGCCCGGCACGAGCGCGCCTCGAACTTCTTCGCCACCGCGTCGCCGATGCCGGCCGCCAGCAGCCGCACCGGGGCGCGGGCGATCACCGCGGTGTCGACGAGCACGAGCTCGGGGTTGCGTCCGGTCTGGACGACCTCGACCATCCGGTGCTCGTCGTCGTAGACCGCCACCGCCATCGCGGCCGGGCTGTCGTTCGACGCCACGGTCGGCACCGTCACCAGCGGGTCGCCGCGCCGCCAGGCGACCGCCCGGGCGAGGTCGATGGCCTTGCCGCCACCCACGCCGACGACGACCGCCGGGCCGGCGGTGACCCGGGCGAGCGTCGCCTCGATCGCCGCGTGCGTGACCTCGAGGTCGACCTCCAGGTACTGGTCGCCGGAGAGCCGGGGCGCCAGGAACGCCGAGACCCCGGCGTCGACGATCAGCACGGCCCGCGGACCGAGGCCCGCGACCCGCGCGGCGAGCTCGTCGAGCGCGCCGGGCCCCTGCACGTAGCGATGGGGCGCACCGAAGACACGCAGCGTGGATTCACTCATGTGGCCGGACTCTAATCTGCTCACAGGATCTGTTGCTATCACTCAGCGAATCGTGTTCCATTCAGTGAGCGTGAACCCGACTGGGGAGGTTACGTGGATTTAGACCAGGCGGTGCTCGATCGCGTCCGCGAGCGGGCCCACTTCATCCGGACCGAGACGGTGCGGCTGATCTCGATCGCCAAGACCGGGCACTACTCGTCCACGTTCTCCTGCGCGGAGATCCTCGCCGCCCTGTACTACGACACGCTGCGGCTGGTGCCGGGCGAACCGCGCCACCCCGATCGCGACCGGTTCCTGATGGGCAAGGGGCACGCGGCGGTCGGCGTCTACCCGGTCCTGGCCGACCTCGGCTACCTCGACCGCGCGGTGCTCGACGGGTACACGCGCCTGGGCAACCCGCTCGGCGACCACCCCGACATGACGAAGGTGCCCGGCATCGACTTCAGCTCGGGCTCGCTCGGGCACAACCTGTCGGTCGGGCTGGGCATGGCGCTCGGCGCCCGGCAGACCGGCCGGAACTTCCTCACCTGGGTCCTGCTCGGCGACGGTGAGCAGCACGAGGGCCAGATCTGGGAGGCCGCGGGCGTCGCCGGCCACTACGGCGTCTCCGGGCTGGTCGCGGTCGTCGACCGCAACGGCTACAGCCTGGACGGCAAGGTCGACGACGTCGTCACGATCGAGCCGCTGGCCGACCGCTGGCGCGCGTTCGGCTGGGACGTGCACGAGATCGACGGGCACGACGTCGCCGCGGTCGTGTCGACGTTCCGGCGCCTGCGCGACGACGCCGGGCGCACCCGGCCCGCGGTCGTCATCGCGCACACGGTCAAGGGCAAGGGCGTCGGGTTCATGGAGCGTGACTTCGGGTGGCACCTCGGGTGGCTCGCGCCGGAGGACGAGGCGGCGGTCTACGCCGAACTGGAGGAGAGCCGATGAACATCGCCGAGCGGCTGGTGCCCCGTGGCCCCGACGGTACGCCGATGACCACCGGCAGCTGGCACATCCCCAGCATGCTGACCAGCTCCAACGGACTGCTGCGCCTCGGTCGCGACCTCGGCGAGCTGGCCGCTGACCAGCCGGTCGTCGTGCTGACGCCGGACCTCGCGTTCTCCAACGGCCTGTGGGCCTTCCGCGAGCAGCACCCCGACCGGTTCCTGCAGATGGGGATCAGCGAGCAGAACATGGTGTCGGTCGCCGCCGGCCTGGCCACCACCGGTATCCGGCCGTACGTCGCCGCGTTCTCGTCGTTCCTGGCCCTGCTCTGCTGCGAGCAGATCCGCACCGACCTCGCCTACACCGAGCTGCCGGTACGCCTGATCGGGCACCACGCCGGCATCACGTTCGGCTTCTACGGCACGTCGCACCACGCCACCGAGGACATCGCGATCATGCGCTCGATCGCGAACATGACCGTCGTCGCGCCGGCCGACCCGGTGCAGCTGGGGAAGGCGCTGCGGGCGTACGCGGACCATCCGCTCCCGGTCTACTTCCGGATGGGCCGCGGCCGCGAACCGCAGGTGTACGACGAGGACGCGGTGTTCGAGCCGGGGACGGCGATCGTCCACTCGACCGGCTCCGACCTGACGCTGATCAGCGGCGGAACGACGCTGCACGCGACGCTGGCGGCCGCCGCGGCGCTCCGCGCGGACGGCGTCGACGTGGGCGTCGTCGACCTGCACACGATCAAGCCGATCGACCGCGACGCGATCCTGACCGCCGCCGCGGGATCCCGGCTGCTGATGACCGTCGAGGAGCACAACGTGCTCGGTGGCCTCGGTGGCGCGGTGGCCGAGGTGCTCACCGAGGAGGGCGTCGGCGTGCCGCTGCACCGGCACGGCATCCGTGACGAATACTCACTCATCGGTCCGCCGACACACCTCTACCAGCACTACCGGCTGGACGCCCCGGGAATCGCGTTGGAGGCCCAGGAGTGGATCGCCCGCCGGAGCACCCGATGACGCGCCCCGTCGCCGTCGTCACGGGAGGCGCCCGCGGGCTGGGGGAGGCGATCGCGACCCGGTTGGCCGCCGACGGCTACGCCGTGGTGATCGCCGACGTGCTGGCCGACCTGGCCGCCGAGACCGCGGGCACGATCGAGCACGCGATCGGCATCGGCATCGACGTGACCGACGACGCCGGCGTCGCGGAGGCCGTGCGGACGGTGCACGCCGAGCTCGGCCGGATCGACGTGCTCGTCAACAACGCCGGCGTGGTCGTCCGCTCGGCGTCGCAGGACATCGACACCGCGGCCTGGATCCGCGAGCTCGACGTCAACATGGGCGGGACGATGCGCTGCTCCCGGGCGGTCTACCCGCACCTGCTGGCGAGCCCGAACCCGTCGATCGTCAACCTGGCCTCGGTCGGCTCGTCGCTGGGCCTGAACCTGCGCCTGGGCTACACCGCGACCAAGACCGGCATCGTCGGCATGACCAGGGAACTGGCCGCGGAGTGGGGGCGGCGGGGGATCCGGGTCAACGCGGTGGCCCCGGGCTACATGGACACGACGATGACCCGCACCGGGCTCGCCGCCGGTGTCCTCGACGAGCAGCTGCTGCTGCAGCACACGCCGCTCGGCCGTCTCGGCCGGGCCGCCGAGGTGGCGGCGGCGGTCTCGTTCCTGGTCTCTCCGGACGCGTCGTTCGTCACCGGCGTCGTGCTGCCGGTCGACGGCGGCTTCGTCATCGACGGCACGTTTCACCGATTGGACGAGTGAGCCAAACCAGTGGACGACGGTCCACTGATTGACAGCGGAGGGTGCACCACCCGAAAATCCGGCATGCCCAAGAACACCGCGCCTGCGGAAGGCGTCAGCGTCCTCGGCAAGGTCTCCGCGCTGCTGGAGGTGCTCGCCGCCCGCGAGCAGGCCACCGCCGCCGAGCTGGCCGATCTCCTCGACGAGCCGCGCAGCAGCGTGCACCGGATGCTGCGCCAGCTCCACGAACTCGGCTGGGTCGAACCGGCCGGCGCCCGCGGGCAGTGGAGCATCGGCCTGCACCTGTTCCGGCTCGGCTCCAGCGCCGTGCAGCGCATGGACGTGCGCCGGGCCGCCTGGCCGCACATGGAGGACCTCGCCGAGGCCACCGGCGAGACCGTCTTCCTCATCGTGCCGCGCGGCCTGCGCGCGGTCTGCATCGAACGCATCGAGGGCCGTCAGGTGCAGAGCATCGCGCTGGTGCTCGGCGGCTCGATGCCGCTGCACGCCGGGGCGGGCCCGATGTCGGTGCTGGCCTGGTCGGACGAGGAGCTGCACCGGGAGTGGCTGGTGCACGCGGCCGAGCACGGCCTGGAGCGGTTCAACCTGCCCGCGCCGCCCGGCGTGAAGGACGTCGAGGACGAGCTGCGCCGCATCCGGGAGCGCGGCTACTCGATCTCCGACCGCAACATCACGCCGGGCATCGCGGCCATCGGCGCGCCGGTCTTCGACTACCGCCGCCGCCTGATCGGGGCGCTCTCGGTCAGCGGCATCGCCGAGTCCGTGCTCAACCCCGAGCTGACGCTGCCCGAGCGGGTGATGGAGGCGGCCCGGCGCACGTCGTTCGACCTCGGCTACCGGGAGACGGGCTGGCCAGTGCCCAAGCACGGCCGATCCAATGGAATCTCCGCCGTTTGATTGACTCCTAAGTCTCATCCTGCTGTCATGTGTCCATCCACTCGGAATAAGACAGTGGGTACACCAGGAGGTCCCGTTGGCAACGACGCTTACTAGACGCCTACTGGCCGGCGCGAGCGCCGTCTTACTCGCCACCTCGCTGGCCGCGTGCAACCGCGCGAACGGCAGCGGCGGCGGGGACGACGAGTTCACCGTCGGTGTGGTCGCGCTGGACGCCACGCAGATCACGGCCAACCGTGAGCGCAAGGCCGCCCAGGACGCGATGAAGAAGCTCGGGTGGAAGACCGTCGAGGTCAACAGCAACGGCAACCCCGCCGAGGCCATCACCGCGATCCAGAACCTGGTTCAGCGCAAGGTGGACGCGATCGTCGTCCAGACCTACACGCCCGACCAGCTCACCGCCGGGCTGGCGGCCGCGAAGGCCGCCGACATCCCGGTCTTCTCCAGCTCCGGTGGCGAGGCCGGCGGCACGATGGCCGGTGCGGTCGAGCTGGTCAACGCGGCCGCGGTCAACGACCCGCTGATCGAGAAGCTCAAGGGCATGGAGAAGGTCGAGCTGCTGGAGCTGCGGTACACCCCCGGCGCCCCCTGCCGCGCCCGCGCCGACGACCTCGACGCGAAGCTGAAGGACCTGCCGCAGGTGAACGTCACCCGCCAGGAGGTCAAGATCCCCGGCGGCCAGCAGTCCGCCCAGCAGGCGACGTCGGGCTGGCTGCAGAAGTACAAGGAGACGCCGGGCACGAACCTGGTGATCTGGCCCTGCTTCTCCGAGGCCGCGCTCGGTGCCGTCGCCGCCGAGCAGCAGCTCAAGCGCGGGCCCTACGAGCTCTACACCTGGGACGTCTCCAAGCCGGCCGTCGAGGCGCTGAAGGCCGGGACGATGAGCGCCGTCCTCTGGATCCAGGTCGAGGAAGCCGGCCAGCAGCTCGCCGACCTGATCAAGGAGTACCGCGACGGCAAGGACGGGTGGAAGACGAAGACCGTGCCCGCACCGTCGGTCCTGCTGACGCCGGACAACATCGACAAGTACCTGTCCGAGACCCCCGACCTCGGCGCCTGAGGGGAGCGGCTCGGAGTGACGACGACGTCCGGCACTGCCACGTTCACCGCGACCGGCGTGGTGATGGACTACGGGCCCACCCGCGCCCTGGCCGGGGTGGACCTGCGCCTCGAGCGCGGCCAGGTGCACGGGCTGCTCGGCGCCAACGGGGCGGGCAAATCGACGCTGATCAAGATCGTCGCCGGCCTGACCACCCCGACCGGCGGCCGGATCGAGCTGGACGGCGAACCGTACGCGCCGCGCAGCCCCCGGGACGCGATGCGGGCCGGGATCCGCGTCGCCCACCAGGAGCTGGCGGTCGTGCCGGCGCTGTCGGTCCGGCAGAACCTCGCGCTCGGCGAGCGGTTCCGGCCGGGCGCGTCGGAGAAGGCCTACCGGGAGCTCTTCGACGAGTGGGAGATCGACGTCCCGCTCTCCGCCGAGATGCGGTCGCTGGCTCCGGCGCTGCAGACCGCGGTGTCGCTGGCCCGGTCGCTGGCCGGGGACGCGCGGCTCGTGCTCCTGGACGAGCCGACGGCCTCACTCGGGCCGCACGAGGTGGCCGGCCTGTTCCGGATCGTGCGGCGCCGGGCGGCGGAGGGGGCCGCCGTGGTGTTCGTCAGCCACCGGCTGGGCGAGGTCAGCGAGCTCTGCACCGACGCCACGGTCCTGCGCAACGGCGTCGTCGTGAGTTCGGGGCCCACCGCAGGGCTGGACGAGAACCAGCTCGCCCAGCTGATCGCGCCCAGCGGTGCGCCCAAGGACGGCCCGGTCGAGGTCACGCACCGGGAACCCGCGTCCGGGTCGCTCCTGGACGTCCGGGGGCTCCGGTTGCAGACGGCGGTGGCCGACGTCGACCTGCGGATCGCGCCGGGGGAGATCGTCGGGCTGGCCGGGCTGGTCGGCGCCGGGCGCACCGAGATCGTCGAGGCCCTGATGGGGCTGCGCCGGATCGTCGGCGGCACGGTCACGCTCGACGGCGCGCCGTACCGCCCCCGCAACGCCGCCGACGCGGTCCGGCGCGGCGTCGCGCTGGTACCGGAGGAGCGCGCCGCCCACGCGCTGTTCCCGGCCCGCGACATCGTCTTCAACGCCTCGGCGTCGCGGTTCCGGCGCCTGGGCCGCGGCCCGGGCGGCTGGATCTCCGCTCCGCGCGCGTACGAGCGCGCGGCCGCCGAGGCCACCGGTGACCTCAGGCTCAAAGCGGCGTCGCTCAAGGACCCGATCACCGCGCTGAGCGGCGGCAACCAGCAGAAGGTCGTGCTGGCCCGCGTTCTCACCGACGGCCTGCGGCTGCTGCTGCTCGACGAGCCCACCCGCGGGGTCGACGTCGGCGCCCGCCGCGACTTCCAGACCCTGGTGCGCCGCGTCGCCGACGGCGGCGTCGGGGTCCTCTACATCTCCTCCGAGCTCGCCGAGCTCGCGTTCTGCGACCGGATCCAGGTCGTCGTCGAAGGCCGCACCACGGTCGCGGCACCCGTGGGGGCGGACTTCGACGAGGACGAACTCACCCGACTCTGCTTCATCCGACGTGTTCCGGGAGACAGGTCATGAAAGCCACCACCCTGCCCGCGGACGCCGGGACCGTCGACGCCACCACGACCGCGGTGTCGACCCGACGCGGAGTCCGGCTCGTCGGCTTCTTCGGCAAGTACGGCACGCTCGTCGTGCTCGGCGCGATGATCGTCGTCTACACCGTGCTGCTGGGGACCGATTTCTTCGCGGTCGACAACCTGCGCAACGTGCTGGTGCAGTCGGCGATCGGCGTCGTGATCGCGCTCGGGCTCACCGTGGTGCTGATGGTCGGCGAGTTCGACCTCAGCGTCGGGTACGTGGCGAGCCTCGCCGGCGTGCTGACGGCCGCGCTCTTCTCCGGCAGCGGCGTCAACAAGGTGCTGATGGTGCTGGTGGTCCTGGGGGTCGGTGCGCTCGTCGGCCTGATCAACGGTCTCGTCGTCACCAAACTGGGTGTCAATGCGCTGGTCGGGACGCTCGGCGTCGGTAGCCTCGTGGTCGGCGTCAACTACATCGTCACCGAGGGCACCCCGCAGAGCCTGGACGAGTCCGGGCAGGGCCTGCTGCAGCTCTACCTCGGCTCGCTCGGGCCGGTCCCGTGGGCCGTGGTGCTGCTGGCCGCGGTCGCCGCGGTGCTCTGGTTACTGCTGAACCGGACGACGTTCGGGCTGGAGGTGCAGGCCGTGGGCGGCAACCGGACCGCGGCCGAGCTGAGCGGGATCCGGGTGCACCGGGTGGTGATCATGGCGTTCGTGATCGGCGGCACGCTCGCCGCCCTGGGCGGGTTGCTGATCACCGCGAACGTCGGCAGCGGTCAGAGCGGCGGCGGAGACGGCTTCCTGCTGACGTCGTTCGCGGCCGCGTTCCTGGGGTCGGCGGCCCTGCGCAACGGCGAGTTCCACGTCGTCGGCACGCTGATCGGCGTCCTCACGGTCGCGATCGGCACCAACGGCATGGCGATCTACGGGGTCACCGCGTCCGCGTCGTACATCTTCCAGGGCGCGCTGCTGATCGGCGCGGTGGGCATGAGCACCGCCGCCCGCCGGATGATCGCCGGGCGGAGAGTGGGGCACTGATGCTCGTCGTCGGCATCGACAAGGGCACCTCGGTCACCAAGACCGCGGTGTTCGACGAGAACGGGACGCAGGTCGTCAGCGCGAGCCGCCGGGTCCGGCAGTTCCACGACGGCCCCGGATGGCACGAGGAGGACCCCGAGGACACCTGGGCCCGCACCGCCGGGACCGTGGCCGAGTGCATGGCGGCCCTCGGTGCCCGCACGGCCGACGTCGTCGGGGTCGGGGTCACCGGCCACATGGGCGGCGCCTGGTTCGTCGACGCCGCCGGCCGGTCCGTGCGCCGCGCGATCGCCTGGCCCGACACCCGGGCCAACGACGTCGTCGCCCGGCTGGAGAACGGCCCCGACCTCGACGAGTTCCTGCGCATCACCGAGAACGGCGCGCTGCCCGGCATGACCGTTCCGGTGCTCGCGCACCTCGGACCGGAGCTGGTCGACCAGGTCCACGCGGTGCTCAACGCGAAGGACTTCGTCGGCCTGCGGCTGACCGGGCGGATGGCCTCGGAGCCGTCCGACGCGGCGTTCGTGCCGTCCGACATCGACCGGGGCACGCACTCCGCGCGGGTGCTGGAGATCCTCGGCGCGCCGGAGTGGAGCGGGAAGTTCCCCGAGCTGATCCCGAGCGGCAGCGTTCTGGGGGAGGTCACCCCGGGTGCGGCCGAGCTCACCGGCCTGCCCGCAGGCACCCCCGTCGTCGCCGGGCTGGGCGACGCACCGGCCGCGATGGTCGGCTGCGGCGCGGTGACGCCGGGCTCGGCCGTCTCGATCCTCGGCACCAGCTGGCTGAGTGCCACCGTGGTCACCGACCCGCACGGCGGCCGGCGCGGCATCGGCTGGATGTACCCGATGCCGAACGGGGCGTTCGCGCACTTCGTCGCGCAGCAGGCCGGGTCGAGCACGTTCGACTGGTGGCTGCGCCACCTCGCCCCCGAGGTGTCCGGCACCCGCGATTTCGCCGCGCTGGAGGCCGAGGTGCTCGCCGTCGGCGAGGCGGCCACGAACCTCACGTTCCTGCCGTACTTCTCGGCGGCCGGCACGCAGGCCCCGTTCAAGGCGCCGAACCTGCGGGGCACGCTGCTCGGGCTGGAGGACGCGACCGGCCGGGCCGACATCTTCCGCGCGGTCTACGAGGGCCTGGCCTACGCGATGGCCGACTGCTACTCCGCGTTCGGGCGCACCGCCGAGACGATCCGCCTGACCGGCGGGGGAGCGGCCAGCGCGATCTGGCCCGGTGTGCTCAGCAACATCATGGGTGTCCCGGTCGAGCTGCTGGCGGCCGACGAGGGCGCCGCGCTGGGCGTCGCGGTGCTGGCCGGGGTGTCGGCCGGCGTCTGGCCCACGCTGGAGGCGGCCGAGAAGTCGGTCGTGCGCGTGGTCCGCCGGATCGAACCCGACGCCGAGCTGCACCGGGCGCACCAGCGGCAGTTCGCCCGCTTCACGGCCGCGCAGCGGATGACGCGCGCGTTCTACGACGATCACCGGGGGACCGCATGACGTTCATCCGCACCGTGCTCGGCGACATCGACCCGGCCGGGCTCGGGCCGACCCTCATCCACGAGCACCTGCTGACGTCCCCGCCGCCCTACGCCACCCAGGACGACGACGACCTGGAGTTCGGCACGCACGACGGGGCCGCCGCCGAGCTGCGGGCCTACGCGGACGGCGGTGGCGGCGCGATCTGCGAGCTCACCACCGTCGACTACGGCCGCGACGTCGCCGCCTCGGTCCACGCGTCGCAGCAGTCGGGGGTGCACGTCGTCCAGGCGACCGGCCTGCAGAAAGGCATCTACTACCCGGCGGGCACGAACCGTCGCGACGTCGACGACCTCGCCGAGCAGTTCGTCGCCGACATCGAGAAGGGCATCGACGGGACGGCGGCCCGCGCCGGGCTGATCAAGGTCGGTACGTGCTCCCTCGAGCGGATCTGGGACGTCGAGGCGACGGTGATCCGGGCCGCCGCGCGGGCCGCGGTCCGCACCGGAGCGCCCGTGCTCACCCACACCCAGGCCGGGCACCTCGGCCACCAGCAGCTCGACCTGCTGCTCGGCGAGGGGCTGCCGGCCGACCAGGTCTGCCTCGGCCACCTCGACCGCAACATCGGCTGGGACTACCTGCGCGAACTCTCCGAGCGCGGCGCCTGGATCGGCCTGGACCAGTGGACCAAGGACAAGTACGGGTCGGACGCCGCGCGGGCCGCGATGGTGCACCGGCTGGTCGACGCCGGCCACACCCGGATCACGGTGTCCGGAGACCTCGGCCGCGGCCGCTACCAGCCCGCCTATGGGGGGTCGCCGGGGTTCGCCGGGTGCTCGGCGGCGATCCGGGCGGCGCTCGCCGACGACCGGGTGGGCGACCTGGTGCTGCGGGACAACCCGGCCCGGCTGCTGACGTTCCGCGAGGCCGGCCGGTGATCGGCGCCGCCCTGTTCGACCTCGACGGCACGCTGCTCGACTCGCGCGGCGCGGTGCTGGCCGCGTACCGGCTGGCCGCGGCCGAATACCCGGGCGGCGCGGAGCGGCTCGCGGCGATCCCGGTCGGCTCGCTGCTCGCGATGCGGGTGGCCGAGTGCTGCGCGGCGATCGCCGGCCCGGAGCGGGGCGCCGAGTGCGCCGAGAAGTACGACGTGTACTACCGCACCCGCACGCGCGACGAGGTACGGCTCTACCCGGGGGTCGTGGCCGTGCTCGCCGACCTGCGCGCGCACGGCATCCGGCTCGGCGTCGTCACCAACAAAGGCGCCAGCCGGACGCCGGCCGACATCGCCCCGCTGGACGGGCGCGGCCACGGCGCGGCGTTGTTCGACGTGGTGATCACCGCGGCCGACTCGGTCGAGCGCAAGCCGTCGCCGCGGCCGATCGAGATCGCGCTCGAGCGGACCGGCTGGAAGCCGGCCGACGCGGTGTACGTTGGCGACGGCCCGCACGATGCCGAGGCCGCCTTCGGCGCCGGTCTGGCCTTCGTCGGCGCGGGCTGGGGTTACTACGGAGCCGCCGCGCTGGACGCCGCGGGCGCTACCGTGATCTGCGACGAGGTCAGTGCGTTGCCGGCCGCGATCCGTGGAGCGTGAACGATGCCGGTGACCAGCTGGGAGCCGCTGAGCCCCACCCGTTTCCTCGACCGGTCGGCGGCCGTCTTCGCGGGCCGCACCGCGGTGGTCGACGGTGACGTCGAGCTGACCTACGCGCAGCTGCGGCAGCGGGTCGACGCGCTGACCGGAGTGCTCGCCGCGCACGGCGTCGGGCCCGGTGACCGGGTCGCGGCGCTCTGCGCGAACTCGCACGTGATGATCGAGCTGCACCACGCGGTGCCGTTACGGTCCGCGGTGCTGGTCGCGCTGAACACCAGGCTCGCCCCCGACGAGCTCGCGTACATCCTGGCGCACTCGGGGGCGTCGCTGCTGGTCGCGACCCGTGAGTTCGCCGACGTGGCCCGCGCTCTGAGCGGGCGGCTCGGGGTTCCGGTGATCCTCGAGGACGATCTGTCGTACTCGGCGGCCCCCGCCCGGATCGAGACCGACGACGAGCGCGCGCTGCTCGCGATCAACTACACCAGCGGCACGACCGGGCGCCCCAAAGGCGTGATGTACCACCACCGCGGCGCCTACCTGCAGTCGCTCGCGATGGCCTTCCACACCGGACTCGGCCCCGGGTCGACGTACCTGTGGACGCTGCCGATGTTCCACTGCAACGGCTGGTGTTTCCCCTGGGCGGTGACCGCGGCCGGGGCCACCCACCGGGCGCTGCGGACCGTCGAGGTGGCCGCGATCTGGGGCGCCCTGCCGCGGACGACGCACTTCAGCGCCGCGCCCACCGTGCTGACGATGATCGCCGAGCATCCCGCGGCCGCGGTACTGGACCGTCCGGTGGCGGCGACCACCGGCGGCGCGCCGCCCTCACCGGCGCTGCTGGCCCGCATGCGCAGGCTCAACGTCGACGTCACCCACCTCTACGGGCTGACCGAGACGTTCGGCCCGGTCGTCATCAACGTCTGGCAGCCGGAGTGGGACGCGCTGGACGAGGACGCGCGGGCCCGCCGGGTGGCGCGCCAGGGCGTGCCGAACGTGGTCGCGTCCCCGCTGCGCGTGGTGGACGCGTCCGGACAGGACCTTCCCGCCGACGGCGAGACGATCGGTGAGCTGGTAGTCCGGGGCAACGACGTGATGCTCGGCTACTACCGGGACGACGAGGCGACCGAGCGGGCGTCCTACGACGGCTGGTTCCGCACCGGCGACCTCGCGGTGACGCACCCCGACGGCTACGTCGAGATCCGTGACCGGCTCAAGGACGTCATCATCTCCGGCGGGGAGAACATCGCGTCGGTCGAGGTCGAGCGGGTGCTGGACGAGCATCCGGCGGTGGTGGAGAGCGCGGTCGTCGGGGCGCCGCACGAGAAGTGGGGCGAGGTGCCGGTCGCGTTCGTGACCACCCGGGCCGCGGTCACCGAGGAGGAGCTGCGCCGGTTCGCGCGGGAGCGGCTCGCCGGGTTCAAGGTGCCCAAGCGGATCGTGTTCAGCGAGCTACCGCGCACGTCGACCGGCAAGATCCGGAAGAACGTCCTGCGCGTCACCGCCCAGGAGGATTCGTGAGCTCGGTGCTCGACCGCTTCTCGCTCGCCGGCAAGGTCGCGGTCGTCACCGGAGCGAGTTCCGGCCTGGGAGCCGGGTTCGCGGCGGCGCTGGCCTCGGCCGGTGCCGACCTGGTGCTGGCCGCCCGCCGCGCCGACCGGCTGGACTCGGTGGCCGACGCCGTGCGCGCGCACGGACGCCGGGTCGTCACCGTGACGGCCGACGTCACCGATCCGGACGCGTGCGCCGAGGTCGCGCGGGCGGCGGTGGAGCAGCTCGGGCACCTCGACGTACTGGTGAACAACGCCGGACTCGGCACCGCGGTGCCCGCGCTCCGGGAGACCCCCGAGCAGTTCCGCTCGGTCGTCGACGTGAACCTGCACGGCGCCTACTGGATGGCGCAGGCCGCCGCGCGCGTGATGCCGCGCGGCTCGAGCATCGTCAACATCGCCAGCGTGCTCGCGCTGATCGCGTCGTACGCACCGCAGGCCGCCTACGCCGCGAGCAAGGCGGGGCTGGTCGGCCTCACCCGGGACCTCTCGCAGCAGTGGGCGGGGCGCAAGGGGATCCGGGTCAACGCGATCGCGCCGGGCTACTTCGCCAGCGAGATGACCGCCGAGGTGGCCCCCGACACGCTGGACGCGTTCATCGGCGCACGTAGCCCACTGGGCCGGATGGGCGAGCAGCACGAGCTCGACGCCGCGGTGGTCTTCCTGGCCAGCGACGCGTCGTCGTACGTCACCGGCACGACGCTCGCGGTGGACGGCGGCATGTCAGGGCACTGACGCGCCCGGCAGGCGGGGCTCGACCGGCGTCGTCACGACGAACGAGCTGATCGTCCGGCCGTGCACCAGGAACCGGTCGAGGACGTCCTCGAGCGCCTCGATGGCCGGGACGTGCACCTTCATCAGGAAGCAGTCGTCGCCGGAGATGCGGTGGCACTCGCTGACCTCGGGGGTGCGCGCGGCCAGCTCGGCGACCTTGGGCAGCTGCCCGGGCCCGGGACGCACGCGCACCCAGGCGGTGACCGGCAACCCGAGCGCGGCCGGGTCGATGTCGACCCGGTAGCCCCGGATGACGCCCGCTTCCTCGAGGCGGCCGAGTCGTTCCCGGACCGCCGGCGCCGACATGTTCACCCGGCGGGCGAGCTCGGCCGCGCTGGCCCGCGGATCGTCGTTCAGCGCCCGGAGAAGCGCGCGGTTGACGTCGTCGACGAGCGACTTTCCGTCGGGAAGGCCGTTCGGCAATCGAGGTGCGCGAGAGGACATGATCTCCGCCCTTGTGCCGTCGATCGTGCATGGTGTTGAGCGGCGCTCCTTCCGACGATAGTCGCATGTCGAAGCGGGTACCTCCCCATGCGTATTTCGTCGTCAGCGCGGTGTTCCACTACCTCGGCCCGGCGTTCGCCGTGCTGCTGTTCGCCCGGGTCGACGCGCTCGGCGTCGCCTGGCTGCGGATCGCCTCGGCCGCGGTGGTCTTCGCGGTGTGGCGCCGGCCGTGGCGGGTGTGGACGGAGCTCGAACGGCCGGTCCGGCGGGTGCTGATCGGGTGGGCCGCGGTGCTCGCGGTGATGAACAGCGCGTTCTACCTCGCGTTGGAGCGGTTGCCGCTGGGCACCGTGGCGGCGATCGAGTTCCTGCCGGTGATCGTGCTGGCCGCGTGGGCGTCGCGGACCCGGCGCAACGCGGTGGCGTTGGTCTGCGCCGTCGCCGGTGTCTACCTGCTCGTCGACGTGCGGCTGGTGGGGGAGCCGCTGGGTTTCGTGTTCGCGGCCGCGAACGCGGTGTTGTTCGCGGCGTACATCGTGCTCGGGCACCGGGTGGCGCAGAGCTCCGCGGTGCCGGGGTTGGACGGGCTCGCGCTGTCGATGCTGATCGCCGCGGTGATCGCGGTGCCGATCGGGATCGCCGACGCGGCGCCGGCGTTCACCGACGTGGTCGCGCTGGCGGCCGCGGTGGGGGTCGGGGTGTCGTCGTCGGTGATCCCGTACGTGAGCGATCAGCTCGCGATGGCGCGGTTGCCCCGGGCGACGTACGCGCTGATGGTGTCGTTGCTACCGGCCACCGCGACGGTGATCGGGGTGGTTGTGCTGGCGCAGGTGCCCTCGTTCGCCGAGATCGCCGGCGTGGCACTGGTCATCGTCGGGGTGGCCGTCCACCGGGAGTCGGCGGCCCGCCGGGAGGACGAGGCCGAGGTCAGAGCGGCACGCGGGTGATCTTGGCCAGGCGCTCCGGCGTCGGCCAGCGCACGTCGTAGGCCCAGCCGAGGCGTTCGAAGATCCGGATCACCCGCGCGGAGATGTCGATCTGGCCCGGATACACGCCGTGCCGGGCGTTCGTCGGGTCGGCGTGGTGCAGGTTGTGCCAGCTCTCGCCCATGCTCAGCAGCGCCAGCGGCCAGAAGTTCGCGGACTTGTCGCGCACCGCGAACGGGCGTTCGCCGATCAGGTGGCAGACCGAGTTCACCGACCAGGTGACGTGGTGCAGCAGCGTGATCCGCACCAGCCCGGCCCAGAAGAACGCGGACAGCGCGCCGGCCCACGACCAGGTGATCAGCCCGCCGAGCACTGCGGGGGCGGCCAGCGTCACGATCGTCAGCGGGCCGAACAGCCGGTGCACGATCCGGATGTCGTCGTCGGCGAGCAGGTCGGGCGCGAACCGCTCCTGGTTGGTGAGCGATCGGTCGAGCACCCAGCCGAGGTGGGCGTGCCAGAACCCGCGGACCAGCGCCAGCGGCGACGTGCCGTAGCGCCACGGCGAGTGCGGGTCGCCCTCCCGGTCGGAGAACGCGTGGTGCCGCCGGTGGTCGGCCACCCAGTGCCGGACCGGCCCCTGCACGGCCAGGCTGCCGGCGACGCCGAGCGCGATCCGCAGCGGCCGTTTCGCCTTGAACGACCCGTGGGTGAAGTACCGGTGGTACCCGACCGTGGTGCCCAGGCACGTGACGACGTAGAAGACGACGGTGAGGGCCACGTCGACCCAGCTCAGGCCCCAGCCCCAGGCGACGGGCACGGCGGCGACCAGGGCCACGAACGGCACGAGGACGAACAGGTGGACCGTGACGTGGGCCGGTATCGGACGGCGTCCGCCGAGGATGCTCTTGGGCACCCTTGAAACCTAAGCGCGCCGGGGCGAACAGCCGCGCTCCGCCGCGTGAAGCAGCGTGTCACACCGCGAGAACGATCTTGGCGCGGGTGTGCTCGGTCTCCATCCGGCGCACGGCGTCCGCGGCGGCGGCGAGCGGCACCGTGCGCTCGACCAGCGGCCGCAGGACGCCGGCGTCGGCGAGCTCACGCAGCACCGTGAGGCGGGCGGCGGTGGGCTTCGCCTCCAGCACGACGACGCGCTCCCGCACGAACGGGGCCAGCGCCGACGCGCGGAGGACCAGCCCCATCGGCCCGAACAGGCTCCCGCCGTCCGACGTCCCGCCGCCGGAGAGCAGCAGCGTGCCGCCCGGGGCCAGCAGCCGGCGCAGCTCGCCCAGCGACCGGTTGCCGACCAGGTCGAACACGACGTCGTAGCGCCCGGTGGGCTGTTCGATCGTGTAGTCGACGACCGTGTGCGCACCCATCGATCGCACGGTCTCGACGTTGCGGGTGCTGCACACCGCGGTGACCTCGGCGCCGTCGGCGGCGGCCAGCTGCACGGCGAACAGCCCGACCCCTCCGGACGCGCCGTTGATCAGGACCGACTGCCCGGCGCCGACCCCGGCCACCTCGCGCAGGCCGATCAGGGCGGTGTTCGCCGCCAGCGGTAACGCCGCCGCTTCGCCCATCGTCAGGGTGGCGGGCTTGCGCTCGACGCGGTCGCGCGGCGCGACGACGTACTCGGCGAACGCGCCGGGCGCCTCCCCGAACACCTCGTCGCCCACGGCCAGGTCGGTGACGCCGGGGCCGACCGCGTCGACCGTTCCGGCGAAGTCGGTGCCGCGGATGCGCACCCTCGGACCCCGGAGACCGAGCTCGGGCGCGCCGAGCCGGGCCAGGTAGGGGTCGCCGCGCAGCAGATGCCAGTCGCGGGCGTTGAGCGACACCGCGTGGGTTCGGACGAGCACGTCGCCGTCGGCGGGCGACGGGGTCTCCACGTCGGTGAACCGCAGTACCTCGGGGCCGCCGTAGGTGGTGTGGAGCACGGCTTTCACGACCTTCTCCTTACGTTGTAAGGCTGTCTTACGCCGTAAGGCTCCCGTACGAGGTACGGCGCGTCAAGGGGAGGGGATCAGGCGGTGCGGAGGCGCTCGAGGCCGTCGAGCACCAGGTCGAGCCCGAACTCGAACTCGAACTGGTCGTCGCACCAGCCCAGCGTCGAGCCGGGATCGTCGTGGGCGACCTCGGCGAGCATGCCGACCAGGTTCGGCACCGCCGCGGCCATCTCCGGCGGCACCTCGGCGGCGCCGCCGGCGTCCCCGGGGTCGAACAGCTCCTGCGCGAAGCCCAGCGCCCGGCTGCCCAGCGCGTGCAGCGCGTGGTGGGCCAGGTCGTAGGTGAACCCGCCGTCGTGCATCAGGCCGACGAGGCGGTCGTGGTAGCGCACCACCTCGAAGCTGACCGTGGTGCGCCCGGCGAAGACCGCCGGTGCCCAGGGGTGGCGCAGGAAGATCGAGCGCGCGGTGAGGATCCGCTCCCGTGCGGCGGCCTTCCAGGTCGGTGCGGTGATGTGCTCGACCGCCGCGTTGATCTCGCCCGCGATCACGTCGACGACGCCGTCGAGCACGTCGTCCTTGTTCGTGACGTGGTGGTAGAGCGACATCGCCTCGGCGTCGAGCTCCCGGGCCAGGCGGCGCATCGTGAGTGCTCCGACCCCGTCGGCGTCGGCGATCGCGATCGCGGCCCGGAGCACCCGGTCCCGGCTCAGCGGGATCCGCGGCGCGCTCACGCCCGCGATCTTACAGCGTAAGTGAAGTGTGGTAGGTACCCATGGTTCGCGGTAGTTGCTAGCGTTTTCCTCCATGACCCAGGCGGCGATGTCCTCCGCGCTGCTCGCGGTGATCGACGCGGTGGCCGGTGCGGACGGGGACGACGACCGCGTGCGCGCGGCCCTGGAGCGCCTCGATCTCGAGCCCGGGGCCGCGGCCGCCGTGCTCGACCGCCTGCTCGGGGCCCGCCGCGAGCTCGGCCGGCTCCGGCGGCGCGAGCACGAGCTCACCGCGCTGTTCGCCAGCGCCCGCGAGCTGGCCGAGGTGCACGACACCGGCACGCTCCTGGACCGGCTCGTCGACCGCGCGCACACGATGATGGGCTGCGACGTCACGTACCTCTCGGAGTTCGACTCCCGCTCCCGCACGCTGCGGGTCCGCACCACCAAGGGCTCGGTCAGCCCGCTGTTCCAGCAGCTGGAGGTGCCGCCGGGGGCGGGGCTGGCCGGCGCGGTGGTGGAGAGCAGGGCCGCGCACTGGGTGGCCGACTACACCCGCTACGCCGCCGAGCGGCACGACGCCGGGGTCGACGACGCGGTCGCGGCCGAGGGGCTGGTGTCGATCCTCGGCGTCCCGATGCTCTCCGGCGCCGACGTGCTCGGCGTGCTGTTCGTGGCCAACCGCCAGGAGATGGCGTTCACCCAGGAGGCGATCGCGCTGCTCTCCGCGCTCGCCGACCACGCGTCGGTGGTGCTGCAGACCGCGCAGCGCATCCGCGAGCTCCAGCGCTCCGACGACGAGGCCCGCAGCGCACTGGAGCGGCTCACCGCCCACCTCGGTGAGCGCGACCGCGCCAACACCGTCCACCAGGACCTGCTCCGGGCGGTGCTGGCCGGCGGCGGGTTCGGGCCGGTGGCGCGGACGCTCGGCGCGGCGCTCGGGCGGCGGGTCGTGGTGATCGACGAGCGGGACCGGCCGATCGCGGACTCGGAACCGTCCGGGGAGCTCACGCTCGGGGCGGTCACCCGTGGCGCTCTCGACGCCGCGCGCACCTCGGGGCGCTGCGTGCTCGTCGACGACGACGGGCTGTCCGCGGTGGCGTCGATGACCGCGGGGGCGCGCTACTTCGGCGCGGCGCTGCTCGGCGTCGGTACGTTCGAGCTGACGCCGGTGGACCGGCGCACGGTGGAGCGGGCCATGCAGGTCGGCGCGCTGCTGGCGCTGCAGCGCGAGGCGGTCGCGGAGGCGGAGAGCCGGATCCGGGCCGAGCTGGTCGCCGACCTGGTCGACGGCGACCCGGAGCGGCGCGCCGACGGCGAGCGGCGGGCCCGGCGGCTCGGCGTCGGGGTGGCCGGGCTCGACACCGTGCTGCTGTTCACGGTGACCGGCGCCGGGCGTGGCGCGCTCGTGCGTGCGGCCCAGCAGCAGCTGCCCGGCGCGCTGGTGGGGGAGCGCCGCGGCGCGGTGGTCGCGCTGGTGCCGTCGGACACCGACGCGGAGGGCGTCCGGGCGCGGCTGGCCGGCGCGGTGGGGGAGCCGGTGGGCTGCGTGCGCCCGCCCGGCGTCGATTCGGTGGCGGGGCTGGCGGCGGCGGTCGCGACCGCCACCCGCACCGCCCGGCTGCTCTCCGCGCTGGGCATCGCCGGCACGACCGAACACACCGACGACTACCTGCCCTACTCCGCGGTGCTGGACACCGATCCCCGGTCGCTGCGTGAGTTCCTCGACGCGACGATCGGTGCGGTGCGCGCGTACGACGCCGAGCGCGGCACCGAGCTGCTGACGACGCTGCGCGCGTTCGTGCGTCACAACGCGAGCCCGACGAGGACCGCCCGCGCGCTGAACTTCCACCCCAACACGATCCTGCAGCGGCTCGACCGCCTCGACCGGGTGCTCGGCACCACCTGGCGGAACGAGGAACGGCTGTTCCGGATCTCGCTGGCGGTCCGGCTGGACGAGCTGGCGGCACGGGTCGATCCGCACATCAACTCGGGCGATCAGTGGGCCGAACATCCATAGGTGATCGCCGCGCCCGCTCCTAGCCTGGGCCGAGGCCCCAGCGAGGAGGACACACGTGGTGACCAGTCGACTGACCGGACTCCGGGACTCGGACGTCAGCGGACGGCGCGAGCGCGTCGCCGGGAGCGCCGGCCTCCCGCCCGCGGAGCTGGACGTGCTCGACCCCGGCGCCGGGCTCTCGATCGAGCAGGCCGACCACATGATCGAGAACGTCGTCGGGCTCCTCGGCGTCCCGCTCGGCGTCGGGACGAACTTCGTCGTCGACGGGGTCGACCGGCTGGTACCGATGGCGACCGAGGAGCCGTCGGTGGTGGCCGCGGCCAGCAACGCGGCGCGGATGGCCCGAGAGCACGGGGGGTTCACCACGTCGAACTCCGGGTCGGTGATGATCGCCCAGATCCAGCTCGTCGACGTGCCCGACCCGGGGGCGGCGGCGTTCCGGCTGCGCGAGGCGTCGGCGGAGATCCTGGCGCTGGCCGACCTCCAGGACCCCGTGCTGGTCTCGTTCGGGGGTGGGGCCCGCGCGGTCGAGGTCCGCGAGCTGCCGACCCGCACCGGCGTGCAGGTCATCGTCCACCTGCACGTCGACGTGCGCGACGCGATGGGCGCGAACGCGGTGAACACGATGGCCGAGGCGCTCGCGCCGCGGCTGGCCGAGATCGCCGGTGGGCGCGCGATCCTGCGCATCCTGAGCAACAAGGCCGACCAGCGGCTGGTGCGGGCCCGGGCGACGTTCGACCGGGACCTGCTCGGTGGCGCCGAGGTGGTGCGCGACATCGTGCACGCGTCGGCGTTCGCGGAGGCCGACCCGTACCGGGCGGCGACCCACAACAAGGGCATCATGAACGGGATCACGGCCGTGGTGCTCGCCACCGGGAACGACACCCGCGCGGTCGAGGCCGGGTGCCACTCGCACGCGGCGCGCGACGGGGGCTACCGGGCGCTGTCCCGGTTCGAGCAGACGCCGGAGGGGCACCTGGCCGGCACGCTCGAGGTGCCGCTGGCGGTCGGGCTGGTCGGGGGTGCGACACGCGCGCACCCGGTCGCGCGGGCCGCGGTGCGGATCCTCGGGATCGGCACCGCGGTCGAGCTCGGCGCGGTGATCGCGTCGGTGGGGCTCGCGCAGAACCTCGCGGCCTGCCGGGCGCTGGCCGCGGAGGGGATCCAGCGTGGACACATGACGCTGCACGCGCGCACGATCGCGGCGAGCGCCGGCGCCGAGCCGCACGAGGTGGCGCCGGTCGCGAGCCGCATCGTCGCCGAGCGCAAGATCCGCGCGGAGTACGCGGCCGAGGTCCTGGCCGAACTCCGCGGCTCGACGCCCCCGGCGGTCCCGTGAAACCCGGCGCTCCCGGGAAGCCCGGCGCTCCCGGGAAGCCCGGCGCTCCCGGGAAGCCCGGCGGTCTCTGGACGCCCGTGCCGCGGCCGGTGCGTGACCCCGACCTGCCGGTGGCGGTGCGGGTGTACGAGGTGGGGCCGCGCGACGGGTTGCAGGCCGAGCTTGACGTGGTTCCCGCCGCGACCAAGGCCGAGCTGTGCCGCCGGTTGCTGGCTGCCGGGGCCGGACGCGCCGGCCTCGAGGTCACCAGCTTCGTGCCACCGAGCTGGATACCGCAGCTCGCCGACGCCGCCGAGGTCTCGGCCGCCGTCCTGCCCGCCGGCGGCCGCACCGTGGCGCTCGTCCCGAACGCCCGGGGCCTCTCCGACGCGATGACCGCCGGCTACGACGACGTCGCGGTCGTCGCCAGCGCGACGGACTCGTTCGCCGCCGCGAACCTCAACTCGACCGCGCGCGGCTCGCTGGAGACCGCGGCGAAGGTCACCGCCGAGGCACGCAGCGCGGGCCGTGCCGTCCGCGGGTACCTCTCGATGTCGTTCGGCGACCCGTGGGAGGGCGACGTCGACGCGTCGACGGTCGCGGCGATGGCCGCCGAACTCCACGCCGCCGGCTGCGCCACGGTCGCGCTCGGCGACACCGTCGGCCTCGGCACGCCCGGCCAGGTCGCCGACGTCGTCCGGCGCACGGTCGACGCCGGCGTGCCGGTGACCGCGCTGGCCCTGCACCTGCACGACACCTACGGTCAGGGCCTCGCGAACGTCCTCGCCGCGCTACGCGTCGGGGTCACCGAGTTCGACGCCGCGGTCGGCGGCCTCGGGCGCTGCCCCTACGCCGCCGGCGCGACCGGCAACCTCGCCACCGAGGAACTGGTCTGGATGCTGCACGGCCTGGGCATCGACACCGGCCTGGACCTCACCGCGCTGGTGCGCACGTCCCAGTGGCTGGCCGCCGAGCGCGGGAGAACCGGCCCGTCCCGCGTCCTCGCGGCGCTGACTTCCCAGGAGGCCCAGCAATGACCGGTGCGCTGGACGGCGTCGTCGTCCTCGACCTGTCCCGGGTGCTCGCCGGGCCCTACGCGGCCCAGATCATGGCCGACCTCGGCGCGACCGTGATCAAGATCGAGAACCCGAAGGACCCCGACGTCGCGCGCGGCTTCCCGCCCTACCTGCGGGCCGGCGACACCGAGGTCAGCGGCTACTACGCCCAGTACAACCGGGGCAAACTCGGGCTGGCGCTCGACCTGGGGTCGGACGAGGGCCGGGAGGTCCTGACCGACCTGGTCCGCCGGGCCGACGTGCTGGTGGAGAACTTCCGCCCGGGCACGATGGACAAGCTCGGCCTCTCCTACGAGACGCTGGCCGCGGTCAACCCGAGGCTCGTCTACACCGCGATCTCCGGGTACGGCCGCACCGGCACCCGCAGCCGCCGCCCGGCGTTCGACAACACCGCGCAGGCCGCCGGGGGCCTGTGGTCGATGAACGGCTACCCGGACCAGCCGCCGGTGCGCGTGGGCGTCACGATCGGGGACCTGTCCGCGACGATGTTCGGCGTCATCGGCACGCTCGCCGCGCTCCGGCACGCCGAGCGCACCGGCCAGGGCCAGATCGTCGACGTCGCCCAGGTCGACAGCGTGCTCGCGATGACCGAGACCGCGGTCGTCGACTACACCGTGGACGGCAAGGTCGCGCGGCCGGCGGGCAACAGACACTCCTGGGTCCGGCCGTACGAGCTGTTCCCCTGCGCCGACGGCCAGGTGTTCTTCGGCGGCTACACCGACAAGCTGTGGCGGGTCTCCTGCGCGCTGTTCGGGAGCCCCGAGGTCGCGGACGACCCCGAGATCGACACCATGCGCAAGCGGTTCGACGAAGAGGTCTACGAGCGGCGCGTGAAGCCGCTCATCCTCGGCTGGTTCGCCGGGCGCACCCGCGCCGAGCTGGAGGAACTCGCCGGCGACGTGGTGCCGCTGACCGCGGTGAAGAACATCGGCGAGGTGGTCGACGACCCGGAGACCGCGGCGCGCGGGATGGTCGTCGAGGTGGGGTACGGCGCGCTCGGACCGCTGCGCATGTTCGGGCAGCCGGTGCGGCTCAGCGTCACCCCGGCCACCCCGGCGCGGCGCGCCAACGAGCTCAACGAGCACGCCGAGGCCGTGCTGACGGCCCTGGCCGGGTACTCCGACGAGCGGATCGCCCAGCTGCGCGCGGCCGGTGTGGTGTGATCGCCCGGACCTCGGTACTGGACCTCGCGCCCGCCGTTCGGTTCGCGGGCACGTTCGCGCCGGGTGAACCGGTGGAGGCGGGCGCCGCCCTCCCCCCGGCCTGGGAGGGCCTGTACTTCCCGTTCGACGCGCCGCTCGCCGGGCTGCGTGCCGACGGGAGCCCGGCCGGCGACGGCCTGACCCCGCCGGACGCGCCGCCCCGCCGGATGTACGCGGGCGAGGACACCGAGTTCCTCCACCCGCTGCGCTGGGGCGATCAGGTCGAGCAGCGGTCGTCGCTGACCTCGGTGGTGCGGAAGGAAGGGCGGTCGGGCCCGCTGCTGTTCGCCGACATCACCCGCGAGTTCGTGGTGGGCGGGACCGTGGCGGTGCGCAGCGTCTGGCACGACGTGTTCCTGACCGCGGGGGGCGCGGCCGCCGCGGCTGCTCCGGTCACCGGCGAGGCTCCGGCCGGGGACTGGGCCGCCGCGCTGAGCGTCGACATCAGGCAGTTGTTCCGGTTCTCCGCGATCACGTTCAACACCCACCGCGTGCACTACGACCGGGACTGGGCTGTCGAGGTGGAGCGGCTGCCCGGCCTGCTGGTGCACGGTCCGCTGGTGCGCATCCTGCTGCTCGACGCGCTCCGCGCGGCTCGCCCGGACCTGTCGATCACCCACTGGTCGGTCCGATCCCGGTCCCCGGTGCTCGTCGACGCCGCGCTGCGGATCGTCGGGCGCGGCACGGACGTGGAGCTGTACGACGGCGGCCGGCTGCTGGCTCGGGGGCATTACCGATCCAGTTGACAAAAGTGAACTGAAACAGTGCGCAGCCCGGTCCTCTGAGGACCGGGCGGTCGCGATTGGCTCTGGAACCGCGGGGTACCACAGATCACACGTTGACTCTCCTGACTCGCCCACGCGTGGTTTTTTCTATGGAAGTGTCAGCTCTACCACCCAGTAGTTACCACCAGCCAGTGTCAGCGTCGCTCGTTCCGCCGGGAGGAAGCAGCCGTGCCGACCGCTGCCTTCCCGGACGCGGAGGCGGCCGAGGCGCCCCCGAACGGTGGCCGCACGCGCCGCCCGCTACGCCGGCCGATCGTTACGGCGCTGCTGGCCTACCTGGTCACGCTGGTCGCGGCCGGGTTCGTGATCGATGCCGGGGACGCGCAGCAACCCGCGGCGCCCCCGCCCTCGCCGTCCCGGCCGGCGCCGGTGCACGCGGCACCGACCCGCGAGCCCGCGCCGCCGATGAGCGACGTGATCCCCGACCGGCCCGGCGTGGCCCGCGTCGACCGGCTCGACCCGGTGCACCAGCAGGGCCGGGTCACCGGCCGCGACAACGGGCAGAGCACCCGGTACGGAGACCGGTCGGTCTGGGTGTTCGCCGACACCGAGCTGACGAAGCCCGACGCGTTCCTCTCGAACACCGCGGCGTCCACCGTGGACCTGACCGGGGGCGACGGGATCACGCTCACCGCGGCCGACGTGGGCGGCACCGCCGGTGATCTGCACGACGAGTTCCTGCCCTGGGCCGACGCCGAGCGCACCTTCGAGCGCGCCCACGCGAAGAACTGCGTGGTGAGGTACTGCGGCGTGACGTTCGCGCTCTGGCCCGGCCCGGTGATCGCCGACCCGCAACGGCACCGGGTGATCGTGCTCTACCACAAGCTCTGCCGGGGTGGCGCGGCGAAGGCGCCGTGCTCGCAGAGGTACGGCCAGGACATCGGCTCCGGCGTGGCCGCCGTCGACATGCGCACGTACCGGGTCACCCGGTTGACCGCCGGGAACGTCGAACCGCTGAGCAGCATCGAAGGTCGCGACCCGACGCTGTTCTTCGGCCCGGACACCCGGTACGCGTCGGCCGCGGTGGTGGCCGGCGACGACGTCTACGTCTACGGCGACTGCCGGACCGACGACGTCCGGTGCCGGGTGGCGAAGGTGCCGCTGGCGAAGATCGCCGACCGGTCGGCGTGGCGGTTCTACGGCGGCGACGGCTGGTGGTCGGCCGACCCGGCCGACGCGGTGGCCACGATCCGGGCCGGCGGGGCGGGCAACACCGTGCTCTGGAACCCGGCGCTCGAGGCCTGGGTCAACGTCTACATGGAGTACGGCTCGCACGAGGTGCGCGCGCAGGTGGGCGGGGCCCCTTACGGGCCGTGGTCGGATCCGTTCACGGTGACCGACACCGACCCCGGCGAGTACGGCACGAACTACGCCGCCTACGCCCACCCGGAGTACGCCGAGCGCGACGGGCTGGTGCAGTACGTGACGTACTACCAGCAGTTCAGCGGCGCCCAGAAACTGCTGCGGGTGACGTTCAGCCCTTGATCACCGGCACCGGGCGCGGCGGCGACGAGAGCATCAGGCTGACCGCGCCGCTCCCGCCCGCGACCAGGCGGTGGGTGTGGCCGGGACGGGCGGCGAGCTGCCCGCCGACCGGGTGCTCGGCCTCGTCGAGGCCGTCGGCGGTCGCGACGGTCTCGGTCAGGTGGCCGCCGAGCACGGTGACGGTCTGGAAGCCGATGCTGTGGGCGTGCAGGTCGGTCGCGTCGCCCGGGGCCCAGCGCACCAGCCAGGCGTCGTAGAGGAAGTTGCCGCGCAGCGCCACCGGCTCCCCGCCGGACTCCGCCAGCATCGCCTCGGCGCCACCGGCGGCGGCGATCTCGGCGGTGATGAGCTCGGCCCGCTCGCGCAGCGCGCTCGGGGTCAGCGAGGAGGGGGCGAGGAGGTAGGGCTCCAGGTGGTCGAGCCCGGAGGTCTGGGGGCGGGTGGTGCTCGTCGTCGCGGCCATACCGGAATTGAAGCGTCCGGGGCGCGGGCGCTCTGTGCCCGCGCCACCGTCCGCAGTGTCAGTTCGCCAACGTAGCGACGCGGTCCGCGATCTCCGCGGGGGAGGGGCGGGCGGCCAGCTCGTCCTGGATCCGGACGCTCAC
Organism: Cryptosporangium arvum DSM 44712; assembly: GCF_000585375.1. Lineage (NCBI taxonomy): Bacteria > Bacillati > Actinomycetota > Actinomycetes > Cryptosporangiales > Cryptosporangiaceae > Cryptosporangium > Cryptosporangium arvum. The sequence goes on along the minus strand of NZ_KK073874.1, from coordinate 6,121,001 downwards.
CCGGCGCAGCTCGTCGTCGGTGATGAGCCGTTGCAGGTGCTCGGCGGCGGGGCCGTTGCGCGGGGCGCAGAGACCGGCGCCGATCTCCGCGACCAGCTCGGCGTTGTGCCGCCGGTCGCCGGGGCCCGGCACCACCAGCTGCGGTACCCCGGCCGCGAGCGCGGCCTGCACGGTGCCGGCCCCGCCGTGGTGGACCAGGCCGGTACAGGTCGGCAGCACCGCGTCGAGCGACACCCACCCGATCGTGCGGACGTTGTCGGGGAGCTCCGGCGGAAGGTCCGGCTCCGGGCGGACCAGCACGAACTCGGCGTCGATCGAACCGGCCACCGCGACCAGCGCCTTCATCAGGTTCCCGTTGCCGGGCCCTGCGACCGTGCTGCGGCTGACCAGGATCCGCGGCAGCGCCGGCGTCTCGGTGAGCCAGGACGGCAGTGACGCGGGCGCCGGCGGTTCGTAGCGCATCGGCCACCCGGGGCGCGGCCCGACCACGCTCGGCGGCAGGACCTGGATCACGGCCGCCGGGTCGGGCAGCCGGTCGATCGCGAGCCGGCGCAGCGCCGGACCGGCCGCGGCCGCGGCGAGCTCCGCCCCGTCGAACAGATTCGTCTCGTGCCGGACCGCCGGTACCCCGTGGCCGGCCGCCGCGATCGCCCCGGCCACGGCCAGCGGCTCGGTGACCACGACGTCCGGATCGAACTTCTCGGTGACGTCCCGGACCGCCCCGGCGAGCCTCGCGTTGATCGTCCCGAACAGCGCACCGACCCCCTTGGTCCCGCCGCTGCCGGCGAGCTCGGCGCGGGCGGTCAACGGGTGTCTCAGCGCGACGCCGCGGGCGATCGCGGCGAAGTCGAAGTCGGGGGCGACGTCCTCCACCGGCAGGTCCAGCTTTCTCACCGCGGACGCGGCGTCGGCGGCGGTGGCGAAGAGGACGTCGTGGTCGGCTCCGGCGAGTGCACGGGCCAACGGAAGGAGCGGGAGGACGTGACCGGACAGTGGTGCAGAGACCACCAGAACGCGCATGCGCCGACGTTAGGGTGACACAGCGTCCACGGTCACTAATTCTGTCGTACCGAATTGATAGACCCGGGAGCATGGGGACCATGGAGAGAGCGATCGAGACCGTCGGGCTGGTCAAGACGTTCGGAGAGACTCGAGCCGTCGACGGGATCGACCTGAGCGTGCCCACCGGCACGGTCTACGGGGTGCTGGGCCCGAACGGCGCGGGCAAGACCACCGCCGTGCGCATCCTGGCCACGCTGCTGCGCCCCGACGGCGGGGAGGCGCGCGTCTTCGGCCACGACGTCGTGCGCGAGGCCGACGTCGTGCGCAGCAAGGTGAGCCTCACCGGCCAGTACGCGTCGGTGGACGAGGACCTCACCGGCCTGGAGAACCTGCTCCTGCTCGGCCGCCTGGTCGGGCACAACAAACGCACGGCCCGGTCGCGGGCCGACGATCTGCTCACCGCGTTCGGGCTCACCGACGCGGCCGGCCGCCAGGTGAAGAAGTACAGCGGCGGCATGCGGCGCCGGCTCGACATCGCCGCCAGCATCCTCAACACCCCCGACCTGCTCTTCCTCGACGAACCCACCACCGGTCTGGATCCCCGAAGCCGCAACCAGGTGTGGGACATCGTGCGCGCGGTCGTCGCCTACGGCACCACCGTGCTGCTCACCACGCAGTACCTCGACGAGGCCGATCGGCTCGCGGGCCGCATCGCGGTGATCGACCACGGCAAGGTCATCGCCGAGGGCACCCCGGGTGCGCTGAAGTCCTCGATCGGTGCCGGCACCGTGCACGTCCGCCTGCGGGAGGCCCACCAGCGCGGCGAGGCCGCCGAGATCCTCGGGCGGTCGCTGGAGGCCACCGTGCTGCAGGAGGCCGATCCGGTCGCGCTCTCCGTGCGCATCGGCGGCGGCTCCGAGCGCGGCGCCGCCGAGCACGCGTCCCGGGCGCTGGCCGAGCTCGCCGCGGCCGGCATCGTCGTCGACGACTTCTCACTCGGCCAGCCCAGCCTCGACGAGGTCTTCCTCGCCCTCACCGCCAAGGGAGCAACACCATGACGACCACGGCCGACGAGTCCACCGTCTACGTTCCCACGGCCGAGACGCTGCAGGCCGTCCTCTCGCCGGCCGGGCGCCCCACGCCGCCCGGGCCGTTCGCGGCGTCGATCGTGTTCGGCTGGCGGGCGATGCTGCGCATCAAGCACGTCCCGGAGCAGCTCTTCGACGTGACCGCGTTCCCGCTGATCATGACGCTGATGTTCACGTACCTGTTCGGCGGCGCGCTCGCCGATTCGCCGCGCGACTACCTGCAGTTCTTCCTGCCCGGAATCCTGGTCTCGAGCGTCGTGATGATCACGATGTACACCGGGGTGGGGCTCAACACCGACATCGAGAAGGGCGTGTTCGACCGGTTCCGCACGCTGCCGGTCTGGCGGCCGGCCGCTCTGGTCGGCATGATCTTCGGCGATCTGCTGCGCTACGTCATCGCGTCGCTGGTGATCCTGGCCGTGGGCCTGGCCCTCGGGTTCCGCCCCGCCGGCGGTGTCCCGGGCGTCGCGGCCGGTATCGCGCTGCTCGTCGTGTTCTCGTTCGCGTTCTCCTGGATCTGGACGTACTTCGGGCTCGTGCTGCGCAGCGAGAAGTCGGTGATGGGTGTCAGCATGATGGTGCTGATGCCGCTGACGTTCCTGAGCAACGTCTACGTGGACCCGTCGACGATGCCCGGGTGGCTGCAGGCGTTCGTCAACGTCAACCCGATCTCCCAGCTGGTGACCGCGATCCGCGGGCTGATGGCCGGCGAGTTCGACGGCCCGGCCGTGCTCTGGACGTTCGTCGCAGGCGCCTTCTTCGTCGTGGTCTTCGGCTCGCTCACGATGCACCGCTACAACCGGAAGTAAGCCCGATGCGAACCCTGGTGGTGACCGAGAACATCACGCTCGACGGCGTGATCGACGCGACCGGCGGCTGGTTCGACCCGGCCGGCACGAACCCCGGCCTCGACACGTCCGACCTGACCGAGGCGCTGGCCGAGCACATGCGCGGCGCCGACGCGTTCCTCGTCGGGAGGGTCACGTTCGAACAGATGCGGGGCTTCTGGCCGGCGCAGACCGAGGACACCACCGGGGTCAGCGCGTACCTGAACCAGGTGCGCAAGTACGTGGTCTCGCGCCGCCTCACCGAGGCCGGCTGGGAACCGACCACGATCCTGCGCGGGCCGCTGCGTAGCGACGTCGCGGCGCTCAAAGCCCAGCCGGGCCGCGACATCGTCGTCACCGGGAGCATCGACCTGGTGCGTCAGCTCGTCGCGGAGGACCTCGTCGACGAGTACCGGCTGTTCGTCTACCCGACGGTCGTCGGCCAGGGTGCCCGGCTGTTCCCCGACGGCGTCGAGCGCCCGGGGCTGCGGCTGCTCGAATCACGCACGTTCCGATCCGGAGTAGTGCTTCTCCGGTATTCCGCGAACCATTAATCACATTGACCACACGAGTAACACGCGCAATTAGTTTGCGATTAAGGCCGACGCAAATTCGCTCGTGCGGGACGGGGGCGCGGTTTCCGTTCTGCCTACGGTGCGGGTGTGCTCGGAACTTCCCCCGCTCGTCTGCTGGCCATCGTCCTGATCGGACTCGCGTTGCTGCTCAGCGCGGTTCCCGGTCCGGCGTCGGCGGCACCGGGGCCGGCCGCGGAGGACGACGAGGGCGGCACCGAGGCGCTCCGGCGTGACCTCGACACCGCGACGGCCGGATACAACAACGCGCGGGCGAAAGCGCAGGCGTCGCAGAAACGCCGCTCGGCTCTGGTCACCCGGATCGCGAGCGCCGAGAAACGCATCACGGCGCTGGAGGACCAGGTTCAGGAACTGAGCGCGGCCGCTTACCGGCACGGCCTGCCCGACCCGGCCACCGCGATGGCCAACTCCCGCTCGCTGCCCGACATGATCGGCAACGTCGGCCTGGTCGACAGCCTCACCCGCCAGCGCAGGCAGACGCTCGACGACCTCGTCGACACCCGGTCGGACCTCGTCGCCGCCCGCCGCCGGATCGACACCGAACTGGCGAAGCAGCGTCGCGAGGAGCGGACGATGCAGCAGCGCCGCGCCGACGCCGAGCGGGCGCTGGCGAAGGCGAAGGTCGGCGGCCAGAAGTCGGGCGGCTTCACCAGCGACGGCGAGAACAACGACGTACCGGAGGCCACCGGCAACGGTGAGCAGTCCACGCCGAAGAAGAAGCGCACCGGGAAGAAGGCCCGGAAGGCGACCTCGGCGCCCCGCCGCGGCGACGGTTCGTACGGCTCCGAGGGCTGCTCGCAGGACGACCCGACCTCCGGCGGCTGTCTGACCCCGCGCACCCTGCACGCGCTCCAGCAGACCAAGGCGGCCGGCTTCACCCGCTACGTGCACTGCTTCCGGCAGGCGTCGTTCGGAGAGCACCCCAAGGGCCGGGCGTGCGACTTCGCCGCCGCGGCCGGCGGGTTCGGCGGGGCCGCGACCGGCGGTGACCGCACCTACGGCAACCGCCTGGCCGCGTGGTACGTCGACAACGCCGACCGGCTCGGCGTGCTCTACGTCATCTGGTACCGGCAGATCTGGCTACCCGGCTCGGGCTGGCGCGCCTACCAGAGCGGCGGTGACCCGTCCGCGGCGCACACCAACCACGTCCACCTCTCAGTCCAGTAGCGCCCGCGCGCGCGACGCCAGCTCGCCGACCGCCGCACCGGCGCGCGCGTACCCGTCGCCGACCGTGCCACCGGCCAGGTAGCGGGCGTGCACGCCCTCGAGGATCACGGCCAGCTTGAACGCGGCGAACGCGCGGTAGAGCGGCAGCAGTTCCAGGCTCCGGCCGGTGCGGGCGGCGTAGGCGGCGGCGAACTCGTCGGCGGTGGGGAAACCGGGATGCCCGGTGACGCCGCCCGCCGACGACACCGTGCCGTCGTCACCCCAGTAGAGGAGCGTCAGCGCCAGGTCGGCCAGCGGGTCGCCGAGGGTGGAGAGCTCCCAGTCGACGACCGCGGCCACCCGGGTGCCGCGCACGATCATGTTGTCCAGGCGGTAGTCGCCGTGGACGAGCGTCGTCTCGCCGTCGGCCGGGAGCGCCGCGGCGAGGCGGGTCAGCACCTCGTCGAGGACCGGCAGGTCCCGGGTCCTCGACGCGTCCCACTGCCGGCCCCACCGCCGCACCTGGCGCTGCAGGTAGCCGCTCGGCGGCCCGAAGTCGGCCAGCCCGGTCGCGGCCAGGTCCACCTCGTGGATGCGGGCCAGCGCCTCCACGACGGCCGCCCCGACCGCGGCCCGCTCGTCGACGCTGAGCGACGCGGTCTGCTCGACGGACCGGTACACCGCACCCGCGACGTCCTCGACCAGGTAGAACTCAGCCCCGAGGACGTCGGGGTACGGGTGGTGGGCGATCGTGCGCGCGACCGGGACGGCGCTGCGCTGCAGGCCGGAGAGCACCCGGTACTCGCGGGCCATGTCGTGGGCGCTCGGGAGCACCGGGCCGCGCGGTGGCCGCCGGAGGATGAGCGACCCGGTGTCGAGCGTGATGCGGTACGTGAGATTCGAGAGCCCACCGGCGATCAGCTCGGCGTCCTGCACCGAACCGTGCTCGGGGATGTGGGTCGACGCCCACGCGGTGAACCTCGCCAGGTCGAGGCCTGGCAGAGCTGGGTCAGAAGCCACGTTGCTCCTTCCGATCGCTGCCCTTCCAGTGTCGCAGCGTTATGGTCGTCCACAGTGGTCACGAAACATCGACGTGGGAAATACTCGGTATGGGAAGAATCGATTTCCTTCATGTGACCTGGGTCTCGCATAGTGGGTTCCCCTGCCCGTGACGACGCGGAGAATGCCATGCCAGCTGTAGCGAACGTCCTGGTCGTCGGCGGTGGCGCGGCCGGTGCCGCAGCCGCGGTCCTGCTCGCCGAGCGTGGCGTGACGGTGGAGATCGCCGAAGCCAAGCCCGGGATCGGCGCGCTCGGCTCCGGCATCACGCTGCAGGGAAACGCGCTGCGCGTGCTGCGTCAGCTCGGGGTGTGGGAGCAGGTCAGCGCGAAGGGCTACGCGTTCGACGATCTGGGCATCCGCGCGCCCGACCCGGCCGGCACGATCGTCGCCGAGTTCCCCGACGCCCGCACCGGCGGCCCGGAGCTGCCGGCGACGCTCGGCATGTACCGGCCCGACCTCGCCGCGATCCTGCTCGGCCGGGCCGCCGAGGTGGGCGTCACGGTGCGCTTCGGCGCCGCGTTCGCCGGGCTGACCCAGGACGACAGCGGTGTCGACGTGCGGTTCGCCGACGGCTCGAGCGGCCGCTACGACCTGGTCATCGGTGCCGACGGCATCCGCTCGGCCGTGCGCCGCGCGGTCGGCGTCGAGCTGGAGACCCGCGCCACCGGCATGGGCATCTGGCGGGTCTTCGCGCCCCGGCCGGCCAGCGTGACGCGCACCGATCTGATCTACGGCGGCCCGAGTTACATCGCCGGGTACTGCCCGACCGGCGAGGACACGCTCTACGCGTACATCGTCGAGAAGGCGCAGGACCGCAGCGGCCTGTCGCCCGAGGAACAGCTCGCGACGATGGTCGAGCTGTCGCGGGCCTACCACGGCCCCTGGGACGACATCCGTCCCGGCCTGACTGACCCGAGCCGGGTCAACTACACCCGGTTCGAGGAGCACCTGCTCGACGCGCCCTGGAACCGCGGCCGGGTCGTGCTCATCGGCGACGCCGCCCACACCTGCCCACCCACCCTGGCCCAGGGCGCGGCGATGGCGCTGGAGGACGCGGCGGTGCTCGCCGAGCTCCTGCTCAGCGCCGAACAGCTCGAGCAGAGCGTTTTCGACGTGTTCACGGTGCGCCGCTACGAGCGGGCGAAGACCGTGGTCGAGTCGTCGGTGCAGCTGGGCCAGTGGCTCATCGACGGCGTCCGCGGCGACGTCCCCGGCCTGATGGGCCGGGTCTCGACCCTGGTCAGCCAGCCGGCCTAGGCACGGAGGCGAACATCGTCGGGCGGAACCAGGACGGTACCGCCCTCCGCACCGCCGACGGGCCGTCGAGCACGACGTCGCCGGCGCGCACGGCCTCGGCCCACGACACGTCACCCCGCCAGACCAGCACCATCCGGCGCAGGTCGGCGGTCACCCGCACCGCCACGTCGTGGCCGGGGTCGACATCGCAGACGTCGACGTCGGGCGGCGCGATCACCAGCCACCAGGTCCGCTTCCCCGCCTCCACCCCGGGGAAGCGGAACTCCACCACGGTGCGTCCCGGCGGCACCGCGTCCTGGTCGACATGGCGGTGCAGGTCCCACAGGAGCAGTTTCGGGTCGAGGTCGGCGTCCCCGAGCCGGCCGACCCACCGCACGCCCCACGCGCCGAGCGCCTGCACGATCGGCGCGAGCTCCGCACCCGCCGGGGTGAGCACGTACTGGACCTCGCGCCCTCCCGGACGGCGCTCGACGACACCGGCCGCGACCAGCTGCTGCAGCCGCTTGGACAGCAGCGTGGGGGACATCCGCGGTAAGCCGCGGCGCAACTCGTTGAAGTGACGGCTCCCCGCGACGAGCTCCCGGACGACGAGCAGCGTCCAGCGTTCGTCGAGCAGCTCCATCGCCTTCGCGACCGGGCAGAACTGGTGGTACGACGCGCCCATGGGAGCACGGTACAGATCGTGTACTAGGGCAGCACGCTCCGTTTTCCTAGCCTCGACCCATGGACGAACTGAAAGCGCGCCACCGCGCACTCTGGGCGCTCGGCGACTATCCCGCCGTCGCCGCCGATCTCGTCGCTCCGCTCGGCCCGGTCCTGGTCGCCGCCACCGGCATCGGGCCCGGTCACCGCGTCCTCGATGTCGCGGCCGGCTCCGGCAACGTGGCGATCCCGGCCGCGCTGACCGGAGCCGCGGTCGTCGCCGCCGACCTCACCCCGGAGCTGCTCGCGGCCGGGCAGACGCTCGCGGCCGACCGGGGCGCGTCCCTGACCTGGCGCGAAGCCGATGCGGAGGACCTGCCGTTCGCGCCCGACTCGTTCGACGTCGTGGTCTCCTGCGTCGGCGCGATGTTCGCGCCGCACCACCGGGCGACCGCCGACGAGATCGTCCGGGTCACCCGTCCCGGCGGCACGATCGGGCTGATCAGCTGGACGCCCGGCGGGTTCGTCGGGCAGCTGTTCGCCACGATGAAGCCGTTCGTCGCCGCACCGCCGCCCGGCGTGCAGGCCCCGCCGCTCTGGGGCTCCGAGGAACACGTGGCGACCCTCTTCGGCGACCGGGTCAGCGGCGTCGTGGCCGAGAAACGCACGTTGACGGTCTCCGCGTTCGCGTCCGGGGCCGAGTTCCGCGATTACTTCGCGGCGAACTACGGGCCGACGATCGCGGCGTACCGCGGGTTGGACGCCGATCGGACCGCCGCGCTCGACGCCGCGCTCGCCCGGCTGGGCGACGGTGCGCTGGTCGGCGGTGGAATGGAGTGGGAGTACCTGCTCTGGACCGCGTCGGTCGTCTGAGGTCAGGCCCGCACCGAGACCCGCGTGCCCGGTTCGGGGTGGTCGAGCAGCTCGGCGGCGCTCCCGCCGCGCAGCAGCACCTCGTACCAGCGCACCGCGGAGCCGTCCCGCCGGGTCCAGCCCGAGCTGCCCGGCGCGAACGCCAGCGTCCGCGCCGGGACGTCAAACGTGCCGTCGCTGATCATCGCCTCGGCGCCGATGCCACCCACCCGCAGGGTCACCACCGACCCGATCGGCGCCGGCGGCTCCGTCCAGCTCGTCTTCAGGTTGCCGTAGCCGTCGACGTAGATCAGCGAGCGTTCCGGCGGGGCCGGGATCGCGGCCGGGTCGACGGGGCCGGCCTGCTCGGCGTCGCCCCGGAGTATCCGTGGCAGGAGCGGGGGGAACGCGTCGCGGGACCGGAACTGGGAGCCGGTCGGGGGGATCACGATCTCGGTCAGCTCGTCGGTCTCGTCCCGCAGGAACGCGAAGACGTGCCCGGCGTCCACCCCGACGACCCGCGTGCCGTCGCCCAGCCGGGCGGCGAGGAGCCGCTCGCCCTCGTTCTCCGGGCGGGGCGCGTCGGAGTCGGCCCGCGGAGCGACGTTGCAGTAGACCAGTCGATCCGCCGGGCCGGGCGTCAGCGCCAGCTGGGCGATGCAGAACCCGGCCGCGAGCGTGTCGAACGGCGGTACCGGCGTGTAGACCACGTCCGCGCCCGGCAGGTGCAGTGCGAGCTGCTGCCGGACCTCGGCGAAGGCCAGGTCCCCGGGGCCGTAGTCGGCGATCAGGTGCACGAGCATGCGCCCGGCATACCCCCGGCCGTCGGCGATACAACCTGCTTCGAAGGGTTTTGTCGCCATGAGGGGAGGGACGCAATGGCCCAGTTGGATCGGGCCGAATTGGATCTTCGGAGTGGGCCGATAGGTCGGCAGGCTGGACCCGTGAAACTGCTGCCCGCTCCCGGTCCCGCGCGTCGGCTCGCGCTCGCCCAGCTCGCGAACTCCGTCGGCGACGGGGCGTTCTTCGTCACGTTCGCGCTGTTCTTCACCCGGATCGTCGGATTACCGGCCGGGCAGTTCGGGCTCGGGGTGTCGATCGGCTGGGTCGCCGGGCTGCTGGCCGGCGTGCCGCTCGGCCACTTCGCCGACCGGCGCGGCCCGCGCGGCACCGCGGTCGTGCTCGCGGCGGCGACCGCGCTGTCGGTACTGGCGCTGCTGGGCGTGCGGTCGGTGCCGCTGTTCGTCGTCGCGATGTGCGCGTACGCGTGCAGCCAGGCCGGGCTGCACGCGGCCCGGCAGGCGCTGCTGGCTCGCCTGATCGCACCCGCGCTGCGGACCGAGACCCGGGCGTACCTGCAGTCGACGACGAACGCCGGGCTCGCGCTGGGCGCGGCGCTCGGCGGGGCGGCGCTGTGGCGGGACACCGCCGCGGCTTACGTGTCGGTGCTGGCCGTGGACGCGGCCGCGTTCGTGCTGGCCGCGCTGATCCTGCGCACGCTCCCCCCGGGGACGCCGGCCGCCCCGGCGGCTCCCGGTACGCGGGGGTCGGCCCTGGCGGTGCTGCGTGATCGGCCGTACGCGGTGATCACGCTGCTGCAGGCGGTGTTGCTGCTGAACATGCCGCTGCTCAGCTGGGTGCTGCCGCTGTGGATCGCCGAGCGCACCGAGGCGCCGCGCGGCATGGTGGCCGCGGTGCTCGTGCTCAACACGCTGAGCGTCGCGCTGCTGCAGGTCCGGGTGGCCCGGGTGGTGCGCGACGTCCGCACCGGCGCCGCCGCGGTCCGCCGGGCCGGCCTGCTGCTCTTCGTCGCCTGCCTGGTGTTCGCGCTGTCCGGCGGGGGAGCGTCGCCCTGGCTGGCCACCCTGTGCCTGGTGACCGCGGCCGCGGTCCAGGTCGCCGGCGAGATGCTGCACTCGGCCGGCTCCTGGCAGCTCAGCTTCGACCTCGCCCCACCCGATCGCCACGGCCAGTACCAGGGCTTCTTCTCCAGCGGCGTCGCCCTCGCCCGGATGGTCGGCCCGGCGCTGCTCACCACGCTCGTCGTCACCTGGGGGACACCCGGATGGTTCGTCCTCGGCGGGATCTTCGCGCTGGCCGCCGCGCTGATGGTGCCCGCGGCGCGGTGGGCGCAACGCAGTACGGTCGGCGCAGGATGGAGATCCACGTCAGCGGCCGAAGTGGTCTAGCCGCCCAGATCTACCGGCAGGTGCGCGCCGCGGTGCTCGAGGGCCGCCTGCGCCCCGGTGAGCAGGTTCCGGCCACCCGCGAGCTGGCCGCGCAGCTCGGGATCTCACGCACCACGGTCGGCGTGGCCTACGACCGGCTCACCGCCGAGGGCTTCCTGGTCGGCCGGGTCGGCGCCGGAACCTACGTCAGCGACGCCCCGCTGCCCGCCCCCGCGTCCGCCCGCCCCGGCCCGCCCCTCCCGGTCGCCGTGCCGGCGGACAGCGGTGGGCCCGGCGGCGCTCCGCGTGCGGGCTGGGATTTCCGGGTCGGGATGCCGGACCCGGACCTCTTCCCGCTGGCCACCTGGCGCCGTCTGATGAGCGCCGCCCTCCGCGCCGCGGTCTTCCGCGACGACGCGTACGGCGACCCGGCCGGAGTCCCCGCGCTGCGCGCCGCGATCGCGCACCACGTCGGCGTGGCCAGGGCGGTACGCGCGCACACCGACGACGTCCTCGTCACCGCCGGCGCCCAGCAGGCCTTCGACCTGATCGGACGGGTCCTGCTCGCTCCGGGCGACCGCGTCGCGATCGAAGCACCCGGGTACCCCGCCGCCCGGGCCCTCTACGCGGCCCGGGGCGCGCGGATCGTCGACGTCCCCGTCGACGCCGAGGGCCTCGTCGTGGACGCGCTGCCGCGCGACGTCCGCCTGGTGTACGTGACCCCGGCCCACCAGTACCCGCTCGGCGTCCCGCTCTCGCTGACCCGCCGCGCCGCCCTCCTGCGCTGGGCCGACCACCACGACGCGATCGTCGTCGAGGACGACTACGACAGCGAGTTCCGGTACGCCGACCGTCCGCTCGAACCGCTCCAGAGCCTCGACCCCGACGGCCGTGTCGTCTACGTCGGATCGTTCGCGAAGACGCTGTCCCCGGCCTTGCGACTCGGCTTCCTGGTCGCGCCGCGGTCGCTGCGCCCGGCGCTGGTGGCGGCCCGGCGCCTCGCCGACCGGCACGGCGACCCGGTCACCCAGCACGCGCTGGCCCGTTTCCTCGACGAGGGTCGGCTGGCCCGGCACGTCCGCCGGGCGACCCGGGTCTACGCCGCCCGCCACCAGGCGCTCACCGTCCGGCTCGACCGCGACTTCGCCGACGTGCTCACCCGCATCCCGTCGGCCGCCGGGCTGCACCTGAGCGTCCGCGCCGCGCCCGGCGTCGACGTGGCGCGACTGGCCCGCGGGGCCGCACGCCGTGGCGTCCACCTCGAGACACTGCCCGAGCACGGCGGGCTGGTCTTCGGGTTCGGCCTCGTCCCGGCCGAGAAAATACCGTCCGGCCTCGACGCGTTGCGCGACGCGGTGGACCGGGGCCACGAGTGACCCCCCGACCGACACGGGGTCTCCTCGCGACGCGGTCGCCCGCCGGCTGACCAGAACTGTCGGAGGGGTCCGGCACCATCCGGGCCATGCCTGAATTCAGCGACGAGGAGCGCCGGCGGCGGCTCGGCGTGCGTCATGCGCTGGCGCCGGCGGCGCGCGCCGCCGACCCGGTCGAGGCGGCGGCCCGGGTGGTCGCACTGCACGCCACCGACGCCGCGAGCGTGTTCCTCGCCGTGCGCGCCCGCGCCGCCCGCGGTACACCGGCCGACCTCCAGGACGCGCTGTACACACGGCGCACGCTCGTGCGCATGCTCGGCATGCGGCGCACGGTGTTCGTCGTACCCAGCCCGCTGCTCCCGGTCATCGAGGCGTCGACGATGGAGCGCGTCGTCGCCACCCAGCGCCGCGCCCTGCTCAAGGACCTGGTCACGGCCGGGGTGCCGGATACCGAGGCCTGGCTCGCCGACGTCGAGGCCGGCACGCTCGCCGCGCTCGCCGCCCGGGGCGGCACGGCCTCGGCCGTGGAGCTGGCCGCCGCCGAGCCGCGGCTACGAACGACCCTGCACCTGGCACCGGGCAAGCCCTACGAGGCCCGCCCCGCGATCACCAGCCGCGTGCTGACGATTCTCGGCGCCGACGGGCGGATCGTCCGCGGCCGCCCCACCGGCACCCTGTTCTCCCAGCGCTACCAGTGGGCGCTGGCCGAGCAGTGGTTGCCGGTACCGCTCGACCGGCCGCCGCCCGCCGAGGCCCGCGCCCGGCTCGCCGCGGCCTGGCTCGCCGCGTACGGGCCGGCGCCCGCGTCGGACCTGCGGTGGTGGACCGGCTGGACGGGGGCGCAGGTCACCCGCGCGGTTTCCGACGCCGGGGCGATGCCGGTCGCGCTGGCCGGCGGCGCCACCGGGCTGGTGCTCCCCGGCGACCGGGAGCAGACGCCCGACCCCGGCCCGTGGGTGGCTTTCCTGCCGGCGCTCGACCCCACGACGATGGGCTGGGCCGGGCGCGACTGGTACCTCGGCGAGTACGCTCCACTGCTCTTCGACCGCGCCGGCAACGCGGGCCCGGCGATCTGGCTCAGCGGCCGCATCGTCGGCGGATGGGCGCACCGGCCCGACGGTGAGGTGGCCGTCCGGGTCTTCGAGGACGTCGGGCGCGAGGCGTCCGCGCTCATCGAGGCCGAGGCGCAGCGGGTGGCCGGGTGGCTGGCCGCCGCCGGTGGCGTCCGCGTCCTGCCGCGGTTCCGCACCCCTACCGAACGGGAGCTGAGCGGCTGAGCAGCCTGGCCACGTCGAGCGCGCGCCCGGGCGGGCCGGGCTCGTCCTGGCCTTCGGTGTCCCACACCGCCGAGAGCATCGCGACCGCGAACCCCCACGCGGTGACCCGGTCGACCGGCTGGGCGAGGCCGTCCGCGAGCTGCTCGATCCGGGCCGGCACCAGCGCGAGCAACGACGGGTCGCGACGGTCGGGGTCGGGGTTGTAGAGCAGGGCCGCGGCCTCGTACGCGGGGTCGCCGACCAGGCCGTGCGGGTCGATCGCGAGCCAGGGTTCGCGTTCGGCCCGCAGCACGTTGTCGTGGTGGAGGTCGCCGTGCAGCACGACCGTGCGGGTGCGGTCGGCGCAGAGCTCGCCGAACAGCCGGTCGGCCCGCTCCACCAGCTCCCGCGGCAGCGGTCCGTGGTCGCCGAACCGGTGGAGGTACTGCCCGAACGCCTCGCGCTGCGTCTCCACCTGCGGCAGTGGGGTCGCGCCTGCGCGATGGAGGCGGTTCACGACCGTGATCAGCGCGGCGGTCGCATCGGCGTCGCGAGCGGCGAGCGGACGGCGCCGGGCACCACCGGTGAGCAGGTCGCGGGCGAGCGTGCCGGGCTCGGCGCGTTCGAGCAGCAGAACGCCCCGGCCGGCGTCCTCGTCGAGCAGCCGGACCGCGCCGCGCCCGTCGAACGCACGCAGCGCGGCGACCTCGTCCCGGAGGTGCCCCGGGCCGGGTGGCCCGAGCTTGAGCACCGCCGGGCGCCCGGCGGCGTCCGTCACCGGCGCGACCCAGTGGAACGAGAGGGTGTACGGCTCGCCGACGCTCAGCGTCCGGTCACGAGCGACGTCGTGGATCAGGCCGGGCAGCGCCGCCACCCACCGGCGCCCTTCGTCGCCCCAGGCGGCGACGGCGTTGCGCACCAACGCTCCGGGTACCCGGGTCATCGGCGGATCGCGGCGGGGTCGCCGCCGATCGGGAGATCGGCCGCGATCCACGCGCCGAACCCGCCGGCGAGGTCGGTCGCGCGCCAGAGCCCCAGCTCGCGCAGGCGTGCGGCGGCCAGACTCGACTCCTCGCCGTCACGCGACACCAGCACGATCTCGACGTCGAAGCTCGTCACCTCGGGCAGATGACCCCCGCTGTGGGGCACCGCGCGCCACTCCAGCACCGATCGCTCGAGCACGATCGCGCCCGGTAACCAGCCCTGCGCCCGCCGCTCGACGATCGTCCGGATGTCGATGAGCACGGCACCGCGGACGAACGCGGCCACGGTCTCGGCGGGGGTCAGCCGCCAGACGAACTCGTCGGGTCGCGCGGGTTCCGGCTCCTCGCGTCGCCGATGCTGCCCTCCCGTGTTGTCGCGCACGCACCGATTGTGGCCCGGCCGTGCTCCGGCCGCGGCAGGTAGGTCCCGGAGAAGTGGGATGCGTCGACCGGACGACGGTGCCACGCTGACGCGATGCCCGATCTGTCAGAGCTCGCCGCCGTCGCCGCGCGTGCCCTGCATCCGCGCTTCGGAGCGGTGACGCTCACCCCCACCACGCCCCTCACCAGCTCGCGATCCACGGTCTTCCGCGCCCACCTGCGCCCCGCCGGCGTGCTCGGGAGCGTCGTCGTCAAAGCGCCGACCGGCTCCGCGCCGTGGCGTGAGCGCGCCGCGCTCGACGTGCTCGGGCGCGCCGGAGTGGGCGGTGTCCCCGAGCTCCTGGCCGGCAGCGACGATCCGCCGCTGATCGTCCTCGCCGACGCGGGCACCGGCCCGTCCCTCGCCGACCGTCTCCTCGGCACCGATCCGGACGCCGCCACCGACGCGCTGCTGACCTGGGCCGGGGCGACGGCGACCCTCCAGGCGTCCACGGCCGGGCTGGCCGTGCCGTTCACCGAGGCGCTCGCCGCCGCGTCCGCGTTCGGAGCGCCTCCGGCCGACACCTCGGCCGAGGACCTCGCCGAGGCCGCCGCCGCCCTCGCCACCCATCTGCCGCAGCTCGGCGTCACCCCGGGCCCGGCGGCGCTCGAGGCGCTGCGCACGGTTCCGGCCGCGCTCCCCGCCGACGGGTCGGCCCTGGACCCGGGCGACGCCTGCCCCGACAACAACGTCGAGACCGCCGACGGGCTGATCCTGCTCGACTTCGAGTTCGCCGCACACCGCCACGTCGCCTGGCACGCCGCCTACCTCCGGGTGCCCTGGCCCACCTGCTGGTGCAGCTGGCGTCTGCCCCCGGAGGTCGCGCGCCGCGCCCTGGACCGGTGGCGGACCACGCTGGCTCCGACCGTCCCCGCCGTGGCCACGCCCGCGTTCGAGGCCACGCTCGACCTCGTGACCGCCGCCTGGGCGTTGCTCTCGGTGAGCTGGTTCCTGCCCCTGGCGCTCGCCGGCGACCCGCCCACCACCGAGCCCACCCGCCCGCGACCGTCGCGCCGGCAGATGGTGCAGTCCCGGCTCGACACGCTCGCGCAGCTCCCGCTCCCGGCCGGGTACGAACCGCTGCGCCGCCTGGGCGCCGAAGCCTACGACGCGACGGTTCGCGTGTGGGGGCCGCAGCCGATGCCGCTCGCCCCGGCGTACCGCTGATCGGCCACTCGGCCGATGCGCCTCTCGTCCGACGCGTGAAATCGCTGTGGACGGAGGGCCGCAGGGTCCGGTGGGCGGGCATGATGGAGGGGCAGCGCCGGTGTGGCGGGGGCCGATCCGAGCACGCTGCCCTGGGGAAAGCTGTGAACTGTCCCGGCTACGTCGTCGATTCCGGCCCGGCGGCGCCGAGCGACGACGACCTCCGCCCGGTACTCCGGTCGCTCGGCGAGCCCGCGAACGGCGGCGTGCAGCTGATCGGCCCCGGTCGGCACGTCCTCGCCGCGGCGCTCGTGCGGGCGTTCGGGCCGCGAGCGGCGGCCGTCGTCCGGGTCCGCCACCCCGCGAGCGCCGACCAGGTGCTCGACGCGGCCGCCGACACCTTCGTCGAGGCCGCGCGCACCGCCGGGCTCCCGGAGGCCCATCCGTGGCACGCGCTGGCCGCGCCGCTACGCAACCGCGCCCATCCGTGGCCCGCGCGGTTCCAGCTGCTGTCGGTGCACGTGCTGGCGAAGTGGCCGGTGCTTCTGGTCGTCGACGACCCCCGGCTGACCGACGCGGGCGCGCTCCACGACACCGGCCTGGCCGCCCTGGCCGCGGCCTGGGTGCACGATCCCGGTCCCGGCCGGGTGGTCCTCACCGGCGCGGTGCCGATCGCGCTGACGACGAACCCCCACCGCCCGGTGCGCGTGCATCACCTCTGAGCCGTCGGACGCCGCCCGGCGAAACCCCTCCCGCCGGGCGGCGTCCGGCCTACTAGCGAATGCCGACGAGGTCGACGACGAAGATCAGCGTCTCGCCGGGCTTGATCACGCCGGCGGCACCGCGGTCGCCGTACGCGAGGTGCGGCGGGATCGTCAGCTTGCGCCGCCCGCCGATCTTCATGCCGTTGACTCCCTGGTCCCAGCCGGAGATGACCTGACCGGCGCCCACGGTGAAATCGAGCGGGGCACCGCGGTTGTACGAGGCGTCGAACTCCTTGCCGGTGGAGTGGGACACCCCGACGTAGTGCACCGAGGCCACCTGGCCGGCGCCCACGGTGGCACCGTCACCGACGGCCAGGTCCTCGACGACCAGGTCGGCCGGGGGAGCACCCTCGATCGGGCCGACGTCGGGCTTCTGCATCAGTTGCCTCCTAGAGAGCGGATAGGGCGCTCTCGATCGAACCATGGCCGGTCAGCGAGCCGCGCCCCGGCTCGCCCGTGGAGGCCCGTTCCGTACCCGGAGCAGCCGAAATAGGCCCAGTTGGTGGCCACTGTCCTAAGCGGACCTAACGACTGTCTTAAGCCGTGGCTCTTCGAGCCCAGGTGATCCACCGTCCGGGTGATGCTGTTCCCGCCGGCCGGACCACCCCCCCGGGTCCGGCCGGCCCCCGCCTAGCTCAGTGCCTCCCCGAGCCGCTTCATCCCCTCGTGAATCTCCTCCGGCGAGTTCGTCGTGAACGACAGCCGGAGCGTCGCGCGATCGGGATCCCCGGCGTAGAACGGCGCACCCGGCACGAACGCCACGTCGTGCGCGAGCGCGGTCGCGAGCACCGAGGTCGCGTCGAACCCGTCCGGCAGCCGCACCCACACGAACATCCCCCCGTCCGGGTCCGTCCACGTGCTCCCGTCCGGCAGCACCGACGGGAGCGCCGCGATCATCGCGTCCCGCCGCTCCCGGTACGCCTTCCGCAGGCGCGCCACGTGCGCGTCGACGTCGGCCACCGCGAGGTACGCCGCCGCCGCGGCCTGGTCGATCGTCGACGTGTGCAGGTCCGCGGCCTGCTTCGCGACGACGAGCGCCGGACGCACGTCCGCCGGGCTCCGCACCCACCCGAGCCGAAGCCCGGGCGCCCCGATCTTCGAGAAACTCCCCAGGTGGAAAACCTGCTCCGACCCGGCGGCGAGCGGCGCGACCTCCTCGCCGCGATACCGCAGCTCGCCGTACGGATCGTCCTCCACCACCCGCATCCCACCGGCCGCGGCGATCCGCGCGACCGCCGCCCGGCGCGCGGCCGGCAGCGTCCGGCCGGTCGGGTTCGCGAACGTCGGCACCGTGTAGAACAGCACCGGCCGGTGCCGCGCGACGACGTCGGCCAGCGCGTCGGGGTCCACGCCGTCCTCGTCGCCGGGCACCGCCACGATCCGGGCGCCGGCCAGCTGGAAGCTCTGCAGCGCGGCGAGATACGTCGGCGACTCCACCGCGACCACCGCGCCCGGGTCGAGCAACGCGGTCGTGACGAGCGTCAGCGCCTGCTGTGACCCGGTGGTGATCACGAGGTCGCCGGCCTCGGTGGGCAGTCCCCGGCCGGTGAGCCGCGTCGCGACGAGCGTCCGCAGGTCGGCGTTGCCTTCGGTGGGTGCGTACTGCAGCGCGAGCCGCGCACCGGGCCCGGCGAGCACCCGCGCGTACGCCTCCCGCACCCCGTCGAGGTCGAAGAGCTCCGGCGCGGGCAGCCCACCGGCGAACGACAACACCTCGGGCCGCTCGAGCAGCGCGAGCAGATCCCGGACGGGCGAGCTCGCGACACCGTGCAACCGGGCGGCGAGCGGGGGCAACGACGACACGACGACCTCCAGGGCGCGAACGAAGCGCGGGCGGCGACGGTGGTGCCGTGCCGCCCGGGCGTAGGGTGCGGCCCTGGTCGGGTCCGGTCTCGAGGCTAACTCGCCGTTCCTAAATAGCGGAACGGAGTTCCTACTTAGTGGGAACCTGGTCGGCGTGCCCGTTCCGGATCAGGGCTTCACGCAGCCGCTCCGCGGCCTCGTCCATGTCCTGCGAGTCCGGCCGTGGGTCGGCGTTCCCGAAGTCGAGGTCGTCCAGGTCCCAGGCCGGGTAGGTGTGCAGGTGCAGGTGCGGCACCTCGAACCCGGCGATGATCAACGCGGCCCGGGGCGCCTCCCACGCGTCCTTCTGCGCCTGCCCGATCGTCTGCGCCACGGTCGTGAGATGCGTGATCAGCTCCACCGGAGCGTCGGTCCACTGATCGATCTCCTGCCGCGGCACCACCAGCGCGTGACCGGGCCGAATCGGCGCGATGCTCAGGAACGCGACCGCGTGCTCGTCCTTCCAGACGAAACGTCCCGGCAATTCCCCGTCGATGATCCGCGTGAATATGCTCGCCACCGACCCAGCATGCCAGAGCGCCGGGTTCAGCCGCGCAAGTGCCGCGCGGAGCACGTCGACCCCCGCACCACCAGTTCGGGCTCGAACATGAACTCCGACTTCGGCCCGGGCACACCGTTGATCTCGTCCAGCAGCATCCGCACCGCCGCGACGCCCATCGCCTGCACCGGCTGGCGCACGGTCGTCAGCGGCGGATCGGTGAACGCCACCAGCGGCGAGTCGTCGAACCCGATCACCGACACGTCGCCCGGTACCGACAGCCCCCGGTCCCGGATCGCGCGGATCGCCCCGAGCGCCATCAGGTCGCTGCCGCAGATCACCGCCGTGCAGCCGGCCGCGACCAGCGACGCCGCAGCCGCCCGGCCCCCCTCGACCGTGAAGAACGTGTGCTCCACCCGGCCGGCGTCCCCGACGGTCCCGGTGAACGCCTCGACCTTGCGCAGCACCGACACGAACCGCCGCGGCCCCACCGCCAACCCGATCCGTTCGTGCCCGAGACTGACCAGATGGGACACCGACTGCCGGATCGCCGCGCGGTCGTCGGTGGACAGGAACGGGGCCGCGACGCCGGGCCGGTACCCGTTGATCAGGACGATCGGTAACTGACGCGCCGCCAGCCGGTTGTAGCGCTCGACGTCGGCGGTGCTGTCGGCGTGCAACCCCGACACGAAGACGATGCCGGCGACGCCCCGGTCGGTGAGAACGTCGGTGAACGCGTCCTCGGTCATGCCGCCGGGCACCTGGGTGCAGAGCACCGCGGTGAAGCCGGCCATCGAAAGCCCTTGCTCGATGACCTGCGCGAACGCCGGGAAGATCGGGTTGTCGAGCTCGGGGACGATCAGCCCGATCAGGCCCGCGCTACGCTGCTGCAGACGCGGCGGCCGCTCGTAGCCCAGGATGTCGAGCGCCGCGAGCACGGCCTGGCGGGTAGCGGGGGAGACGCCCGCCTTGTCGTTGAGGACCCGGCTGACCGTCGCCTCGCTCACACCGGCCTTCACGGCGACGTCGGCAAGCCGCGGGGTCATGCCCGCACTTCTAGTGCCCGGCCGCGATCGGAAATCCGAGGACGCCGATGGCACGGCGCCCGGCGCACGAGCCGGGGTGGAGTCCGGCCCGCACCACGCGGACGCACCCCACCCGGGGCCGTCAGTGCCCGCGAGTCACACCCGCGCCAGCCGTTGGATCGCCGACGCCCCATCGCCGGCACGCGCGCCGAGACCTGTCCGTCCGGCCCCACGGTCAGGAACCCCACCAGGTGCGCGATCGCGGTCTGCCGGTGCTCGCACTCCCACCCGTTGCCGCAGGTCACATCGGACGTGCGCCCGGCCACCGACGGGGGCCCCGGATCGTTGTCGCGGAACAAGCATGACCACCGGCGTCCCGAACGGCCACGCCGGCTCGAACACGTTCGCCGGCGTGTACAGCGCACCGTCCTGGTAGGTCAGAGCTCCTGCCCGCTGCGAGTCGTGGTTGTCGACGAACACACCCCCCGGCTCCAGCCCCGACCCGAGCGACGCCTGCGACCCGCTCCGGAACGCCGTCCCCAGTTGCTGCCCGTACCGGAACTCGATCACGGCACCGTTGCCGAGGTACTGCGACGGCTGCACCGGCTCCGTACGCCACTTCCCGGTAGACGTACGGGTTCCCGTCGAGCCGCGACGCTCTGCGCACGGGTTACCTCCGGACTCTCCAGAGCCGGCACGGAGCCCAGCCGCGTGCCACTTCTTGCGCCGTCCGTGCCGCCCACGGTTTGCGACGTGGGTGTGAGGCGAACCATGTCCGCTTCGGACAGCACCGCCGACGCCACCCGGCGAACCCACCGCGGGCGGACGAACAGTGCGGCGGAACGGCGAAGGCCCGGTTCCCCTCCGGAAAAGCTGGAGGGGAACCGGGCCTTCGTCAACGAGCGATCAGTACGGAGCCGACGGCGGCAGCGGACCCGAGCCCGGCGGCGGCCCGGGCGGCCCGCTCGTCGGCGGCGGCGTGTACCCCGGGCCGTTTCCGGGCGGCGGGTATCCGGAGCCCGGCTCTCCCGGGGGCGGCGTGTAGCCCGGACCGCTGCTCGGCGGCGGGTACCCGGGCCCCGGGTCGTTGCTCGGCGGCGGGGTGTAGCCGGCACCGCTGGTGGGCGGCGGCCCGTAACCCGCGCCCGGCCCGCTGGTGGGCGGCGGGGTGTAGCCCGGGCCGCTCGTCGGCTGGCCGTAGTTGCCGGGCCCGTAACCACCGGGGCCACCCGGGTTCGGGCCGGGGCCGGGGCCGAAGCCGCCGGGCCCGCCGGGACCGCCCTGGCCGCCACCGCGGCGGCGCATGTACAGCACCACGCCGATCACGATGACGGCGATGAACAGCAGGCAGCAGACCAGGCCGCAGATGCCGCCGAACCCGCCCCGGCTGCGACGACCGCGGGCGGTCTCGACGGCGAGGTTGGCGAGGGCGGGGTTCTCGGCGGCCCAGGCTTGGGCCGGTATCAGTACGGCGAAGACGGTGGCGACCGTGGCCGCACCGAGCATCGCGAACAGGCGTCGTGGCGAGCTCATGAGGTCCAGTGTCCCGGGTCGCGCAACGTTTTCTCAGGTGACCCGCCCAATTGCCCGGCCGGACGGGCCCGCTCGGGGGCCAGCGCGTCCAGCACGGTGAGCGCGTGACGCAGCCCCGCACCGGCGTCGGCCTCGATCGCGCCGACCGCCGGATCGAAGTTCAAGTCGACGAAGACCTCGGTGATGCCCTGCTCCTCGAGCGCCGGGAAGTCGGCTTTCACCTGCTCCAACGTGCCGGTCAGCGGACCGGTGCGCTCGCCGACGACCACGACGCCCCGGCAGACGAATCGCAGCGCGCCGGGATCGCGCCCGGCCTTCTCGGCGGCCGCGCGGACGGTGTCGACGGCCGGGCGCAACTTCGTGAGATCGAACGTGCTGCGGCTGATCCACCCGTCGGCGAGCCGGCCGGCCCGCTCCAGGGCACGCGGAGCGTCACCGCCGATCAGCACCGGCGGCCGTGGCCGCTGCACCGGCTTCGGGAGCACCGAGGACGCCTCGACGCGGTAGAACTCGCCCTCGAACGCGACCGGGTCGGGACCCCACACCGCGTCCAGGCAACGCAGGTACTCCTCGAACCGGGCGCCGCGGCGCTCGAACGCGACGCCGGCCGCCGTGAACTCGCCGGGGATCCAGCCGAGGCCGAGACCGGCCAGCAGGCGGCCCCGGGAGAGGACGTCGAGCGACGCGAGCTGCTGACCGAGCACGGCCGGCGTGGTGAACGGCGCGTTGACGATCGCGGTGCCCAGGCCGATGCGCTCGGTGGTGCCGGCGGCGAAGGCCAGCGCCACGACCGGATCGAGGACGCTGTGGTACGTCGGCGCGAGCCGTTTGCCCTCGGGCACCAGTAGCCGCTGGAACGACCAGAGCGTGCGGTAACCGAGCTCCTCGGCGTGCCGGGCCACCGTGATCACGTTCCCCGGGGTCGCCCACCCTCCCGCGACCGGGAGGCCGAATCCGATGTCCATGTGCCCGAGCATGCACCACGCCTCCGACAACTTTGCCGCAACCCAGCTACCCCCGGACGCTCACCGACGGTTTTCTCGCCGCCCGCGCACCCCCGCCGATGTGATCGGTGACGCCGACGGCAACCGCGGTCAGCGCCGAAAACAGGGGGACAATTAGTGCGAACCACCGTTGGTAAGAAGATCGTGTTCGGCATCGTCGCCGCCTCCGTCTTTACCACGATGGCTGTCGGTGCGGGTTCCGCGGCTTCCGCCGCTCCGCTCCCGGCTGGGGGTTACGACCGCTACGCGTCGCAGCACCAGTACGACGACGAGTACTACGGCCCGTGGGGCGGGCCGCGCTACACGCGTCCGGCGAAGCCGGTCACCACCACACCGGTCACGCGACCCACGACGCCGACCGCGCCCACCGCGCCGGTTACGACCGCTCCGGTCACCTCCGCTCCGGTCGGCAGCACCGCGAACACCACGACCGCGGCGTCCGCCCCGGTGCAGGCCGTCCTGACCCAGATCAACAAGGTGCGTGCCGCCAACGGCGCGAAGGCGCTGACGCTCAACAGCCAGCTGAGCGCCGCCGCGCACCAGCACAACCTGACGATGGCCGGCGGGTGCGGCCTGTCGCACCAGTGCGCCGGTGAGGGCAACGCCGGAACGCGCATCAGCGCGCAGGGCCTGAAGTGGAGCGCCTGGGCCGAGAACATCGGGTACGGCAGCACCACGACCTCCACCGACGCCGCGCACACGGCCACCGCGACCCGCATCACCCAGTCGATGATCGACGAGGTGGCGCCGAACGACGGTCACCGCCGGAACATCCTGAACCCCTCCATGGGCCGCATCGGTATCGACCTGTACCGGGACGCCAAGGGAACGCTCTGGATGACCCAGGACTTCTCGAACTGACGTTCGCTCGGCATGACCGGCCGTTCACCGGGTATTCAGCAACCAGAGCTGGCTACCCGAGGAAGGTCCCCATGCTGAAAGAACTCGCCCAGGGCGCGATTCTCAAGAAGATCGCGGCCCGGACGCCGCTGGGTGCGGCCGTCGTCATCGGCGGCGGTTGGTATCTCCGGCACCGCCGGGCCAAGAAGGCCCAGCAGGTCGGCGCGGTGCGCTGACGCAGAACCAGGAAAAGGCCGGGTACGGATCTCCGTACCCGGCCTTTTTCGTGGTTTCAGGTGTTTACGCAGGGTGTTCGTGGAACTACTCCTTGCAACCGGAGTGCAACTGAGCGGCACCCGCTCCCGCACCCGAACGGTCAGAAGCTCTGTGGTGTCGGGCCGGAACGGCCCCGCTGCGGGAGCGGGAGCGAACGGCTCCGACCGGTGAACACACAGGGGGAACGCATGAGCACGACTTCTCTCGCCGCCACGGCGCGCCTGACCGACCGTGAGCTGGACACGCTCGTCCGCGAGCACTTGCCGCTGGTCGGCCACCTCGTCCGCGAAATGCTCGGCCGCGTCCCCGCCCACGTCAACCGCGACGACCTCACCTCCGCCGGCCTCGCCGCACTCGCCGCCGCCGCCCGCTCCTTCGACCCCACCCGCGGCACCCCCTTCGGCTCCTTCGCCACCGTCCGCATCCGCGGCGCCCTCCTCGACGAACTCCGCGGCCTCGACTGGGCCAGCCGCTCCGTCCGCCACCGCGCCCGCAAAATCGAAACCGCCACCGCCGAACTCACCGCCCAACTCGGCCGCACCCCCACCGACACCGAACTCGCCGAAACCCTCGGCGTCGCCGTCGCCGAACTGCACTCCGCCGCCGACGACGTCCAACGCGCCGTCGTCCTCTCCCTCCAAGGCTTCGCCGCCGGCACCGCCGAAGACCTCGTCCCCGACCGCACCCAAGGCCCCGAAGAACTCCTCCTCCACCGCGAAAAAATCGGCTACCTCCACCAAGCCATCTCCGCCCTCCCCGAACGCCTCCGCACCGTCGTCGAGTCCTACTTCCTCGACGAACGCCCCATGGCCGTCATCGCCACCGAACTCGGCGTCACCGAATCACGCGTCTCCCAACTCCGCGCCGAAGCACTCACCCTGCTCCGCGACGGCATCAACTCCCAGCTCGACCCCGAGCAGCTGCCGACCCACACGCGTCAGGACGGGTGCATCGCCCGGCGCCGCCACACCTACTACAGCGACGTCGCCGCCCGCGGCAACCTGCACAGCCGCCTCACGCACACCACACCGCTGGGCACGCCGCTGCGCGCGGCCGGCTGAGCCGCTCCGCCCCGTTGACCGCCGACCCATTCGGTCGGTGACGCGCGCCTATCCCGCGGGCCGCGTCCGGGAGCCCCCACCTCACCCGGTGGGGGCTCCCTGCTGTGCGGCGTCGCACAGCAGGTCGTCCAGAAGCGCGGTGCCGACGCCACCGGGCGGGACGCCGTCGCGCGCGACCGACGCCACTGCGGCCTGGATGCGTGAGTTCAACGGCGTCGGGACGCCGTGCAGACGGCCCAGCAGCACGATCTCGCCGTTGAGGAAGTCGGCTTCGGTGTCCCCGGACGCGCGGCTCAAGCTCTGCCGCGTGGAGCTGCCGCCGTACCGGTCCAGCAGCGCCGGCGCGAGGCCGAAGGCCCGCAGATCGACCTCCGGGTCGTCCCGGGGGTCGGCCGGGTCGAGCCCCGCGGCCGCCAGCACCTGCCGGGCCTCGGCGCGGAGCGCCTGGTTCAGCTCGCCGGCCCGGTCGTCGTCCGGGAACAGCGCGTCGGCCGCGTTCGCGAGGTTGGCCAGCAGCTTGCCGGCCTTCCAGCGCGGCAGGTCGTCGACGAGGCGGACGACGAAGTTGGCCCGGCGCAGGTCGTCGGCCCAGCGTTCGGTGTCGGGGTCGAGGCCACCCGGGTACCGGCCGAGCCAGAACGTGCCCACCTGGGGCTCACCCGGCGCGACGACCTCACCCGGGCGCAGGTAGCTGCTGGGCATCCAGACCGAGGCGCCCGACACCCGGGCGAACCGGCGCAGCGCCGCCCGTTCGTTCTCCAGGCCGTTCTGCAGGCTGATCAGCGGCAACGTCTCGGCGGCCGTGGACGCTCCGGTCACCGGGCGCCAGGCCCACTCCTGCAGCACGGCCTCGGTGGCCTGGGTCTTGGTGGCGACGACGAGCACGTCGTCGGTCCGGAGCTCGAGCTCGGCGGCGGACTCGACGACCGGTACCCGTACCTGGCGGTCGCCGTCGGGCCGGGCGTAGGTGAGCCCGTGCTCGCGGATGGCCCTGGCGTGCGCACCGCGGGCGACGAGCACGACGTCGGTAGCGCTCTCGTGCAGTTGCGCGGCGACCGGCGCGCCGATCGCTCCGGCGCCGATCAGGACGTAACGGGTCACGGTGTGCGTTCCTTTCGCAGCGCTAATGCGGCAGCGCAGACTAGACACGTGGCGCCGGCGACGGCCATCGCGGCCCGCGGGGACAGCGCGTCGGCGATCCACCCGATCAGCAGTGCCCCGACCGGAGTCGTGCCGAACCAGCCCAGCGTGAGCAGCGTCATCATCCGGCCGAGCATCGCCGGGGCGGACGACTGCTGCACCAGCGCGGTCACCGACGACTGGTAGAGCGTGATCGCCACGCCCATGACCGGCAGGGCCACCAGGAACAGCACGAGGTTCGGGGCGGCGGCCGCGGCGGCGATCGTGACGCCGAGGCCGACGCAGGCCAGGGCCGTGCGCCGCCGGGTGACCACGGCTCCGACGCCGAGCAGGCCGCCGAGGACCGCGCCGACCGCGTCGGTGGAGTACGCGAGCCCGACGGTGCCGGAACCGCCGTCGTAGGTGAACGTGACCATCGCCGCGAGCATCACCGCGAAGTTGAAGGTGAGACACCCGATGGCCGCGTTGGCCAGCAGCGCGGCACGCAGGTCCGGATGCCTCCACGCGTACCCGATTCCCAGCCCACCTCCCTGCGGCCCGGCGTCACCGCCGGTGGGGACGGGCGCGTCCGCCGCGGTCGGCCCGCCGGTGAGGGTCGGTCGGAGCCGGGGGAGCACGACGAGGGCGGCGACGACGAACACGTACGACACGGCGTTGAACCCGAAGCAGGCCGCCGGCCCGAGCGTGGCGTACAGCAGACCGGCGAGCGCGGGACCACCGAGCCGCGCGACCGCGTTGCTCGCGGTGACCAGGCTGATCGCGCTCGGCCGACGCTCCTCGTCGACCGTGCGGGGCAGCAGCGTGTAGACGCCGGGCCGGTCGAAGGCCCCCGCCACCCCGAACAGACCGACCGCGACCATCACCGCCCAGAGCGGAGCGTGCCCGGCCGCGGCCAGCACGGCCAGCCCGAGCGCGGTCACCCCGCCGGCCACCCCGGTCGTGAGCAGGACGCGGCGGACGTCGAACCGGTCGAGAACGCGCCCGGTGACCGGCGAGAGCACGAGCATCGGGGCGAACTGGATCGCGGTGACGAGCCCGAGCGCGGCCGCGCTACCGGTCAGATGCAGGACCAGCAGCGAGGTCGCCAGGTTCTGCGACCAGGTACCGACCCCGGAGACGATCTGCGCGGCGAACAACGCCCGGAACGCGGGCACACGCAGCGCCCGGGTACCGGCGAACGCCGCCCGCAGGCGCGGAGCGCGGGTCGCCGTCCCGCCGTCGGTCCACGCCACCGGTCCACTCTCCGTCAGCCGTGGCCGCCCGTCCTCGGCGGGGGCCTGGTTGACCCCACCAACTGTGACCAATTGGTCAGCTACCGGCTCCGACGGTGAGCGACGGCCCCGGCCCGCCGGGAATCGGGATGGGGGAGAGCGTCGCCCCGGACGTCTCCGGTGAGGGGCGGGTCCAGCCCGGTGTGCCCGGCGACTCGGTGACCCGCCAGCCGGGCGGCGGCGCCGACCGTGGCGTCGGCACGGTCGTGCGCACCGCCCCCGGCGGCGGCGCGTTCTCCTCGGCCGGCACCACCACCCCGGCGGCGGGCGCGGCGGCGGCCAGCAGCCGGTGGTGGGTGGCGATCACCGGGCGCAGCTCACGCGCCAGCGTCTTCACCGCGGCCGACGACCCCACCCGGAGCTCGGCCTCCACCAGCGCGCCGGCCCGGTGGTGCGCGGTGATCTGCGCGCTCACCCAGAGCTCGTCGAACTCGGCGGTGGCCGCCGCCCGGTACCGCGCCTCGACCGCCTCCTGCGCGGCGTCCGGGCCCGCCGGCAGGACGACGTCGAGCGCGACCGCGGCCTGGGACAGCCGCAGGTCGAGCGCGGTGTGGTCGGTGATCCAGCGGGTGGCCAGCTCGCGCACGCTGGTGGTGGCGGACCGGTGCTGCGCGATCCGCGCACCGCTGATCTCGGCCAGGTGGCCCTGGTGGGCCGAGCGCAGGAACAGCCGGTCCTGCGCGTTCAGCCCCGCGTCGGTGGCCCCGAAGGCCGCCACCCCGACGCCGATCAGCCCGGTGAACGTGAGCGCGGCGATGATGCGTCGTCTCATTTCAACCCCTTCCTCCGGTTATGACGGGAAAGGGGTGCCCGTGTTCGAGGGTCTTAACGTGCTTCGCTTTGGTCCGGGTCGGTGGCGCGGGCGGCGAGCCGGTCGTGGCGCTGGGAGGCGGCCTGGGCGCTGCCGAGCCCGAGCCCGAACGCGATGTCGGCCCAGGTCATCCCCCGTCCGCGCGCCATCGTGAGCAGGCCGAGTTCCAGTTCGTCGAGCTCCGTGCGCACCAGGGGGACGAGGGTGAGCGCGGCGGTGAGGTCGTCGGTGTCGACCGGCGGCTCGCCCTCCCGGTACGCCGCCGAACCACCGGCGAGGAAGGCGACCAGCCGCACCGCTTCGTGCGGCCCGAGCACGGCTCCGTTGATCTGGCGGGCGCGGTCGGCTTCGGTGGCCGCATGCCGCTCGGCCAGGCGGAACAGGGCGGTGTAGGTGCGTTCGGCGCGGGCCCGGCTCGCGCTCGGTGGGGTGAATGCGTCAGCCATGACCGCCACTATACATACTTCGTTGTCAACGAAACATTGAAAATTCGAACCTGTGGACGACGCGCGCGCACCGGGGCCCCGGACGCTACGGTTTCGCACGGAGAACGGAACCGCGCCGGCGTACCCGCCGGCGCAGAGCGATAGGCGGAGCTGCGTGGGAACAGAATCGGTGAGGGCACGCGAGGCGGGCCCGGCCGGTGTCGGGCTGACCGGAGCGGCGTCGATCGGCCGGCGCATCGCCGACGAGCTCGGCGTCGCGGAACGGCAGGTCGATGCCGCGGTCGGCCTTCTCGACGGTGGCTCGACGGTGCCGTTCATCGCCCGGTACCGCAAGGAACAAACCGGAGCTCTCGACGACGCCCAGCTGCGCACGCTCGAGGAGCGCCTGGGGTACCTGCGTGAGCTCGAGGAGCGGCGCGGCGCGATCGTCGAGTCCATCCGCGGCCAGGGCAAGCTCGACGACGCATTGCTCGAACGCATCCAGGCGGCCGACTCGAAGGCCCGGCTGGAAGACATCTACGCGCCCTACAAGCCGAAGCGGCGCACCAAGGCGCAGATCGCGCGCGAGGCCGGGCTCGAGCCGCTGGCCGAGACGCTGCTGTCCGAGCCCGCGAACGACCCGCAGGAGCTCGCCGCCCGCTACGTCGACGCGGAGAAGAACGTCGCCGACGTCGCGGCCGCGCTCGACGGCGCCCGTTCGATCCTCGTCGAGCGCTTCGGTGAGGACGCCGACCTGATCGGCGAGCTGCGCGAGCGCATGTGGGAGCGCGGGCACGTCGCGTCACGGGTCCGCGAGGGCAAGGAGGAGGTCGGCGCCAAGTTCGCCGACTGGTTCGCGTTCTCCGAGCCGTACACGCGCCTGCCGTCGCACCGCATCCTGGCGCTCTTCCGCGGCGAGAAGGAGGAGGTGCTCGACCTCGACTTCGCGTCCGACGAACCGCTCCCCGAGGGCGCCCCGCCGCCCACCGGCGCGAGCGACTACGAGGTGCGCATCGCGGCCAAATTCGGCATCCGCGACGCCGGGCGCCCGGCCGACCGGTGGCTGATCGACACCGTCCGCTGGGCCTGGCGCACCCGCATCCTCGTGCGCCTCGGCATCGACCTGCGCCTGCGGCTGCGCCAGTCCGCCGAGGACGACGCGGTCGCGGTGTTCGCCGGCAACCTGCGTGATCTGCTGCTGGCCGCGCCCGCCGGCACCCGGTCCACGATGGGGCTCGACCCGGGCCTGCGCACCGGCGTCAAGGTCGCGGTCGTCGACGGCACCGGCAAGGTCACCGCCACCGACACGATCTACCCGCACGAGCCGCGCCGCCGATGGGACGAGTCGCTCGCGACGCTGGCCAGGCTGGCCGCCGCGCACGGCGTCGACCTGATCGCGATCGGCAACGGCACCGCGTCGCGCGAGACCGACAAGCTGGCCGCCGAGCTCATCGCCAAGCACCCCGAGCTGAAGCTCACCAAGGTCGTCGTCTCCGAGGCCGGCGCGTCGGTGTACTCGGCGTCCGCGTACGCGTCCGCGGAACTGCCCGGTCTCGACGTGTCGCTGCGCGGCGCGGTCTCGATCGCCCGCCGCCTGCAGGACCCGCTGGCCGAGCTGGTGAAGATCGACCCGAAGTCGATCGGCGTCGGCCAGTACCAGCACGACCTGTCCGAGCTGAAGCTGTCGAAGTCGCTCGACGCGGTCGTCGAGGACTGCGTGAACGCGGTCGGCGTCGACCTGAACACCGCGTCCGTGCCGCTGCTGGCGAGGGTCTCGGGCATCACCACCGGCCTGGCCGAGAACATCGTCGTCCACCGCGACGCCCACGGCCCGTTCCGCTCGCGCGCCGGCCTCTCCGCGGTGCCGAGGCTGGGCCCGAAGGCGTTCGAGCAGTGCGCGGGCTTCCTGCGCATCCCGGGCGGTGTCGACCCGCTCGACTCCACGAGCGTCCACCCCGAGGCCTACCCGGTGGTGCGGCGGATCGTCGAGACCACCGGCAGCGACGTCAGCGGTCTGCTCGGCAACACGACGACCCTGCGGGCCCTGAAGCCCACGGACTTCGTCGACGACCGCTTCGGCCTGCCCACCGTCACCGACATCCTCACCGAACTGGAGAAACCCGGCCGCGACCCCCGGCCGGAGTTCAAGACCGCCACGTTCACCGAGGGCATCGAAACCCTCTCCGACCTGTCCCCGGGCCTGGTGCTCGAGGGCGTCGTCACCAACGTCGCCGCGTTCGGCGCGTTCGTCGACGTGGGCGTCCACCAGGACGGTCTGGTGCACGTGTCGGCGATGTCCAAGTCCTTCGTCAACGACCCCCGCGACGTCGTGAAGCCCGGCGACATCGTCCGCGTGAAGGTTCTCGACGTGGACGCCCCGCGCAAGCGCATCTCGCTGACCCTGCGCCTGGACGACGAGGCCGGTGCCGGCGGCTCGCCCCGCAACGCTCGCGGCCAGGGCGGCCCCCGCGGCCCGCGCCCCGACCGAGGCGCCAACCCCGGCGACCGAGGCCCCCGCGGCGGCGGTCAGGGTTCCGGCGGGCAGGGTTCCGGCGGTCAGGGTTCCGGCGGGCAGGGTTCCGGCGGTCAGGGTCGGGATGGTCGTGGTTCGGGTGGTCAGGGCCGTGATGGTCGTGGCCCGGGCGGCGGCCAAGGTAGCGGAGGCCGCGACGGCCAGCGCGGCAGCGGTGGCGGCCACGGTGGCGGAGGTGGCCACGGCAGCGGTAGCGGCCACGGTGGCGGTGGCGGCCACGGTGGCGGTGGCGGCTCCCGCGGTGGCTACGGCGGCGGTGGCGGCCAGGGCGGCGGCCCACGCGGCGGCCAGGGCTCCCGCGACGGCCAGCGCCGAGGCCGCCCCGAGCCCGAGGGTGCCCTCGCCGACGCCCTGCGCCGCGCGGGCCTGGTAGGCGGCGGCACCGAATCCCCCGACGACAAGCGCAACCGCAAGCGCTGACCCCACCGGATGGGCGCCCCTCCCGGCGGCGCCCATCCGTCTCGCCTCCGAGAAGGCGGGCCTGGTGTTCGGGCGGTCCCGGTGTTCGGGTGGCGCCGGGCTCGAGGTGGCCTCGGCCGTGGCGTTCGACGTGCCCGCCTTGGCTGTCGGCGTGCCCGGCCTGGCGTTCGGCATGACGGCCCTGGTGTTCGGCGTGCCGGGCCCTTAGCCCTCGGTAGTGCTTGGCACCGGCTGTCGGTGTTGCCCGGTATCAACGGCCGGTGCCCGTGTCGGTGGCGCTCGCAGGTGCCCCATTGCCGGTCGCGTTCGCAGGTGCCTCGTACCGGCGACGCTGGCAGCCTGCGGCGGCGATGGCAGGCGGCGGCGGCAAACGGCGGTCCTTGGTGGTGCTGAGTGGCGTTGCCCCCCGGTGAACCTCCTCGGCGTGGTCTCTAGCGGCACCCAGCTGAACTTTCTTCACTTCAGCGCCGGACCTCGGAGAAGTTCCTGTCCGGCGTTGCCTCCCTGGCGGCGCTCATCCAGAAGTCCTCCGCGGCAGACCTCCCCGGCGCCACCTCCCAGCGGTGGTCCCAGGGTGGGCCTCCATCCGGCTGGGCTTCCGCACGCTGGGCTTCCACACAGTCGTGTCCAAGTGGGTGGCGTCCACAAGGCGGCCACTATGCGGCGTGCCTCTCGGTGGTGGCGTCCGCGTGGTGGGCCGCTATGCAGCGGGGCTCCACGCAGCGGCCTCTACACAGCGGGCCTCTACACAGCGGTGCTCCACGCAGCGGCCTCTACACAGCGGGCCTCCACACAGCGGGCCTCAACACAGCGGGCCCCACGCAGCGGGCGGTGTCCCCGCGGCGAGCATCCGCGCGGCGGTGCCCGTGCGCCGGGCCTCCGTGCGGTGGGCCTCCGTGCGCCGGGCCTCCGTGCGGTGGCGTTCCCGCAGTGGCGTTCCCGCGGTGGTGTCCACGCAGTTGGTCCGCCCTAACTACCCGATCGCTGGGCGGCACCTAACCCCTTCGCCGGGCGGCGTCTCCGGCCTGGCGGCACACCCCACCGCCCGACGGCGGTGCGCGCAGAACCCGCAAGCGCCTGAGCCCAGAGCGCGCAAGCCCCGAACACCAGAGCGCGCAAGCACTGAACCGCCGGAACCCGACGACCCCCGGCGCACACTCATCGCCGAGGGCAAAACGACTCACTCCGCGCACACAGCGCCGCTAGCGCGAACCAGGCTGCGCCTCGGCGGACACCGCTGGCCCCGGATGCAGTTGAGGTCCGGTGATGCCGCAGTGCAGGCACTTCGCGAGATCGAAGCCGGCTCCCACCCCATCCGTCTCGCTGTCTCCTCGCGCCACCCCACCATCAGGCGCCACAGCAGAACCAGCGCCAACCTCCGCGCCGGCAACAGACCCGGGTACCACCTCCGGAGCAGCGGCCACCCCCGTCGGCGCCACCCCCGTCGGCGCCGCCGCCGTCGAGACCCGCGCCGGCGTCCGGATCAGTGCGAACGCCAGCACCGCACCCACCCCGAGCAGCCCCGCCGAGATCGTCATCGCCATGCGGAATCCGTCGGCCATCACCTCGGGATTCGCGTACGCCTGGCCCGACAACCCCGCCACCACCGGGATCACGGCCACCGACAGCAGCCCCGCCGCCCGGGCGACCGCGTTGTTCACGCCCGACGCGATCCCCGCGTGGCGTGACTCCGCCGAGCCCAGCACGGTGGCGGTGAGCGGCGCCACCGTCAGCGACAGGCCCAGGCCGAACACCAGCACGGCGGGCAGCACCGTGGTGACGTAGGACGCGTCCTCTCCGACCCGGGTGACGAGCAGTAAACCGGCTGCGGCCACCAGTGGGCCGGCGGTCAGGGGGATCCGGGCGCCGATGCGGTCGGCGAGCGCGCCGGTGCGCGACGACAGCAGCAGCATCACCGCGGTCACCGGCAGCAGTGCGGTGCCCGCGGCCAGCGGCGAGAACCCGGCCACCACCTGCAGTTGCAGCACCAGCAGGAAGAAGAAGACGCCGAGCGCGGCGTAGACCGCGAACGTGACGCCGTTGACCGCGCTGAACGTGCGGTTCGTGAACAGGTCCAGCGGCACCAGCGGGTGCGGCGACCGCCGCTCGATGACCAGGAACACGCCGAGCAGCACCAGGCCGGTGGCCACGAGCGCGCCGACCAACCCGTCGAACCCACGCCCCCCGGCGGCGATCAGCCCGTACGTGAGCACGCCGAGCCCACCGGCCCCGACGACCGTGCCGCTCACGTCGAAGCCGCGCACCGTGTCGGGGTCGCGTGACTCCGGCACGTGCACGCGGGCCACGATCATGACCACGACCGCCAGCGGCAGGTTCAGCAGGAACACCGCTCGCCAGTCCCACTCGACCAGCCACCCGCCGACGAACGGGCCGATCGCGCCCGCGATACCGCCGAACGCCGACCACGCCCCGACGGCCCGCGAGCGGTCGGCGGGGTCGAACGTCGCCGCGATCATCGCCAGGCTTCCCGGCGTCAGCAGCGCTCCGCCGATGCCCTGCAGCGCCCGCGCGCCGGCCAGCATCTCGGCGGTGGGTGCCACCGCGCAGAGCAGCGACGCCAGCGCGAACCAGGCGACCCCGAACAGGAACACCCGCCGCCGGCCGAAGCGATCGCCGAGCGCGCCGCCGAGCAGGATCAGCGCCGCGAGCGCGAGCGTGTAGGCGTTCACGATCCACTGCAGAGCGGCGAAATCGGCGTCCAGATCCTGGCCGATGCGCTCGAGCGCGACGTTGACGACGGTGCCGTCGAGCATCACGAGGCTCGAGCCGAGCACGGTCGCGAGCAGCACCCAGCGCCCCGCCGCAGTGCCCATCCGCACGCCCATCGTGCCCCCTCCCGAGAACCAGGTCGCCGCGAAAGTACCCGACCCCACCGACGATTGCGCATTTGTCACTGGGCGCTCACTAACAGTGATGAGCGAAATAGAGTCAGTTCGCAAGAATTGCGGGGGTAGGGAGCCGTCTGACCTGCTGATGCAGTAGGGAACATCGAGGCGAACAACGTTCGCAAGTGCTAGCTTCGAGCACCGTGAGAGTGATCACAGAGCGCGAGCGCCCGGGTCGAAGACTACGACGCGGCGCCGTGGCCGCGGCCGGGGTGAGCCTGGTGCTGGTGGTCGCCGGCTGCGGGGACGCCGGGGCGTCCGCCCGGTCGAACGATCGCGAGACCAGGACCACGCTGGGGCTGGTCGTCCCCGACTCCACGTCGGAAACCTGGGGCGCCCTGCTCGACGCCGCCACCGCGGAAGGCCGCGATGCCGACGTCGACCTCTCACCGGACTCCGCCGACGACCTCGAGGCCAGCGCCCAGGTCAGCAAGGTCGAGGCGTTCATGCCGGAGAAGATGACCTGCTTCGCGATCGCCCCGGTCGATCCGAAGGCGCTCGTCGACCCGCTCGCCGCGTTCGCGAAGAAGGGCGTGAAGGTCTTCAACGTCGGCCAGCGGCTCGACGAGCAGGTGGCGCAGCAGGCCGGGCTCACGATCGCCTCGTTCATCGGCCCCAGCGACCTGGAGATCGGCCATCAGGCCGTCCGCGAGATGCTCGACGTCGTCCCCGCCGGCAGCACGGTCGCGATGGTCGTCGGCAGCGCGACCGACGCCAACGCGGCGCAGCAGCGCCAAGGCTTCGAGGACGGGGCCGGCGGCAAGCTCGACGTCGTGGTCACCGACGCCACGAACGACGACTTCACCAACGTCAAGCGCATCGTCAGCGAGACGATCGGCGCCCACCCGGGCCTGCGCGGCCTCTTCGTCAGCAGCGACACGACGGGGCGCGCGGCCGCCGCGGCCATCGCCGAAGCTGACGCGACCGGCACGGTCAAGGTCATCTCGGTCGGCGGCACCCGGGAGGGGCTCCGGGCGGTCAAAGCGGGCGAGCTCGACGCCACCGTGGCCACCTATCCGGCGTCGGTGGGAGCGATCCTGGTCCGCGCCTGCCGGCAGGTCGCCGCCGGCAAAGCCGTCAAGCCGCGGCTGACGACGCAGAGCTGGCTGGTGAACAAGAGCAACGTCGACGCCGAGCTGGCCAGCTACCCCGACTCGACGCAGCCGTTCCCCGATCCGCTCGTCTGAGCGCAGCCTGGCATTATGGGGTAAATGGGAACATTGTCGTTCATCGCTGTCGGCCCGGACGGCCGGGTCGCGCTGGCCGACGAGGCCGCGGCCGAGCTGTTCGCGTGTCCGGCCCACGAGCTCGTGGACCGGCCACTCGCCGATCTCCTCTCCCCACCGGACCACACCGGCGAAACGCCCACGACGACCTTCCGCCGCCCGGACGGCACCGTCTTCACCGCGACCGTCACCCGCGGCACGGCGACGACCACCGCCGGGCCCTGCACCACGCTCGCCCTGCGTACCGGTGCGAGCGTCGGCGCCGCGCAGAGCTGGTCGGCCGCGATCGTGCGCTCGGCCCGCGACGCGATCATCGGCGAATCGCTGGAAGGCCAGGTGACCTCGTGGAACGCGGCCGCCGAGCAGCTCTACGGCTACACCGCCGACGAGATGCGTGGCCGCGCGATGGCCGAGCTCTACCCCCCGGAGACCGCCGGTGAGGAGGCCGACATCCTCCGGCGCATCAGCGCGGGCGAGAGCGTCCAGGTCTACGAAGCCCAGCGCATCCACCGCGACGGCCACCGGATGACGGTGGAGCTGTCGGTGTCCCCGGTGACCGACGCCGACGGCCGGATCGTCGGGGCCGCCCGCGTCTCCCGCGACGTCACCGCCCGCCACCGCGGTGAGGCCAAGTTCCGCTGGTTGCTCGACGCCACCGCGCTCCCGATCATCGGCGTCGACGTGGACGGCGTCATCCAGCTGGCCAACTCCGAGGCCGAGCGCATCTTCGGGTACGCGGCCGACGAGCTGGAGGGTCAGCCGGTGGAGGTCCTCCTCCCGGTCAACGTTCGGGAACGCCACGCCCGGCACCGGGGGATCTACGTCACGGACCCGCGGATGCGCCGGATGGGGGAGGGGCTCCAGCTCGCGGCCCGGCGCAAGAACGGCACCGAGTTCCCGGCCGAGATCTCACTCGCCTCGATCGAGACCGATCAGGGCCTCCTGGTGGCCGCGACCGTCCACGACATCTCCGCGCGCCTGGGCCAGGAGGCCGAGCACCAGCGCCTGGAGAACGAACTGCAGCGCTCCCAGCGTCTGGACAGCCTCGGACAGCTCGCGGGGGGCGTCGCCCACGATTTCAACAACGTGCTCGCGATCATCAGCACCCACGCCTCGATCCTCGAAGAGGATCTCGAGGAAACCGCCGGCCCCGCCCTCGACGGCGCCCGCGAGGCCGTCGCCCAGGTTCTCGCGGCCGCCGAGCGCGGTGCCCGGCTGACCCGGCAACTGCTCGCGTTCGGCCGCCGGGAGATCGTCCGGCCGCAGGTCTTCGATCTGAACGACGTCGTGCGCGACGTGCAGCGCATGCTCACCGGCACGCTCGGCGCCAACATCGTGCTGACCGCGGACCTGGCGATGCGCCCCGCCGCGGTGAGCGCCGACCCGGGACGCATCGAGCAGGTACTGGTCAACCTCGCCGTCAACGCGCGCGACGCGATGCCGGCCGGCGGCTCGTTGAGCGTGCACACCGACCACACCGTGCTCGGGGCGATGGACGCGGCCCTGCACGGCCTCGACCGGGGCCCCTACGTGCGGCTCCGGGTGGCCGACACCGGCACGGGCATGACACCCGAGGTGGCCGAGCGCGCGTTCGAGCCGTTCTTCAGCACGAAAGCCGCCGACGGACAGGGCACCGGCCTGGGGCTCGCGTCGGTCTACGGAATCGTGTCGCAGGCCGGTGGGACGATCGGGCTGGACTCGGCGCCCGGCGTCGGCACCACGATGACGATCCTGCTCCCGGCGGCGGACGCGGCGATACCGGCGCCCGGCGAGGCGCCCGGCACGGAGCCCAGGGCCGGCTTCGGCACGATCCTTCTCGTCGACGACGAGCGCGACCTGCGCGCGTCGATCGAGACCATCCTGACCCGGGCGGGGTACACGGTGATCTCGGCGGCGTCCGGAGCCGAGGCGGTCGACCTCGCCGCCACCTACTCCGGCCGGCTGGACCTGCTGCTCACCGACATCACGATGCCCGGGCTCTCCGGCCGGGAGGTCGCCGACCAGGTGCGGGCGCTCTATCCGGCGGTCGCGGTGCTGTACATGTCCGGCTTCGCCCAGCGGCTGCTCACCTCGAAAGGCACGATCGACCCCGAAGTCACGCTCATCGAGAAGCCGTTCAACCGGCGTGACCTGCTCGCGGCTATCGACGAAGTGCTCCGATTGCCCGTGTGAGCAGCCGGGCGAAGAACCCGCGCCGCCGGGGCGGATAGGGCTGCCAGTCGAGCCGGGGTTGCTCGGCCCGGCGCGCGCCGGGTACACCGCGCAACGCGGCGCCGGGCACACGCTTGGGAAGTCGTTCGGGGGCGGAGCGGATGTACGAGTCCTCGGGCCGCATCCGCGGGCGGGGGAACGATATCGGCTGGCTCATGGGCCTCCCTCGAACCTGAGCGGTGAGGAGATGATTGCCCGGAACCACACCCACGCTTCATGCATCGACGCATGCGCTCGATACCTGCCGTCCAGAGCTAATCTCCACCCATGGCGATCTACGACATCCCGCTGCGCACGCTCTCCGGCGAAGCGGCCAGCCTCCGGGACTACGCGGGGCAGACGCTGCTCCTGGTGAACGTGGCCTCCAAGTGCGGCCTCACCCCCCAGTACGAGGGCCTCGAGCGGCTGCAACAGAAGTACGCCGGCAAGAACTTCACCGTCCTCGGCTTCCCGTGCAACCAGTTCATGGGCCAGGAACCCGGCACCGCCGAGGAGATCCAGGAGTTCTGCTCGGCCACCTACGGCGTGACGTTCCCACTGTTCGAGAAGATCGAGGTCAACGGCGAGAACCGGCACCCGGTCTACGCCGAGCTCACGACGCACGCCGACGCCGAGGGCGAGGCCGGCGACGTCCAGTGGAACTTCGAGAAGTTCCTGGTCGACGCGGACGGCGCGGTCGTGCGCCGGTTCCGCCCGCAGACCGGGCCGGAAGCCCCGGAGATCGTGGACGCGATCGAGGGGCAGCTGCGCTAGTACTATCCGGGGCATGTCTCCGGTAACCGCCCGTCGCCCGCAGCGCGCGGACGCCCGCCGGAACTACGACCGGTTGCTCGACGCCGCCCGCGAAGCCGTCGCCCAGCACGGCGCCGAGGCTTCGCTCGACGACATCGCCCGCCGCGCCGGCGTCGGGTCGGGAACGCTCTACCGGCACTTCCCGACCCGGGCCGCGCTGCTCGAAGCGGTGTTCCACGAGCAGATCGACGAACTGTGCGCGCAGGCCGCCGCCCGGCTGGACGACCCCGACCCGGCCGCGGCGCTCGGCACGTGGCTCGAGGCCGTGCTGCGTCACTCGATCCGCAACCGGGGGATGGCCGCCGCGCTGCGCACCGAACGCACCGACAGCACCTGGTGTTACGCCACCATGCAGGACTCGGCCGGGCGCCTGCTGGCCCGCGCCCAGGCCGCCGGCGCGCTGCGCGCCGAGGTGCCGGTCAGCGATCTGCTGCGGCTCATCAACGGCTTGGCGCTGGCGAATGCCGATGCGTCCGACGCCGAGCGCAGCGCCGTCCGCATGCTCGGCTACGCCCTGGCCGGCATGCGCCCCCACAGCTGACCGGCCCCGAAGCCGGGCCGCCCCGAAGCTGGGCCGCCTTCCGAGCCGGGCCGCCCCGAGAACTGGCCGCCCCGAGAACTGGCCGCCCCGAGAACTGGCCGCCCCGAGAACTGGCCGCCCCGAGAACTGGCCGCCTTAGCGCTGGCCGCCTTCGGCCACCACGGCGGCCAGCATCGCCTCGTCCGCGTCGGGCTGGGCCGACGGGGTCAGCGGCAGACGGTGCTGGTTGAGGATCTCGGCGTCGCGCAGCGCCACCGCCCGCGCCAGCTCGGTGATCCGCCGTTCCATCTCCCGCGTGCGCAGGTAGAAGTTGATGACGACGAACACGAACGCGACGACGGTGGCGTACAGCACCAGGTCGGCACCGCGGCCGACGCCCACCTTGTGCGCGACCCAGGTGACGTCGTCCGGGCGGAGCACGGCGTACGCGGTGAAGATCAGGAACGCGATGAACGCGAGCCGCTTGCTGGCCTGCAGCCGCACGCCGTGCTGGCTACGGACGAAGTAGAAGAGCACCGCCACCACGGACAGCAGCAGCAGGA
Organism: Cryptosporangium arvum DSM 44712; assembly: GCF_000585375.1. Lineage (NCBI taxonomy): Bacteria > Bacillati > Actinomycetota > Actinomycetes > Cryptosporangiales > Cryptosporangiaceae > Cryptosporangium > Cryptosporangium arvum. Next base: position 6,081,523 of record NZ_KK073874.1, on the reverse strand, counting down.
ACTGGATGACGTTGACCATGACTCAGACGCCTCGGTGCCGCATGGAGAGCTCGAACAGGATGTTGACGCCATTGACCAGGGACTGGCCCTTGGCCCGCGAGTAGTCGGTGTAGAGGATCGTCACCGGGATCTCGGTGACACGCAGGTCCGAGCGGGCCAGCTTGCCGACGATCTCGGAAGCGTGCGCCATGCCGTTCATCCGGATGCGCAGCCCCTCGGCGGCCGGCCGGTTGAGCACCCGCAGCCCGTTGTGCGCGTCGGTGAGCTTCAGTTTGCGTGCCGTGGGGCTGAGCGCCACGACGGTCTTGAGCACGAACCGCTTCAGCCACGGCACGGTTTCCTTCGACTCCAGGAACCGTGAACCGAGCACCACGTCGGCCTGGCCGGAGCGCGCCACCTCCAGCATCCGCAGCGCGTCCTCGACGCGGTGCTGGCCGTCGGCGTCGAACGTCACGAAGTACTCGGCGCCCGGGCGGGACAGCGCGTACCGCAGGCCGGTCTCCAGCGAGGCGCCCTGACCCATGTTGATCGGGTGCTGGACGAGGTGGGCCCCGGTCGGCGCGATCGCCGCCGCCGAACCGTCCCGGCTCCCGTCGTCGACGCAGACGATGTTCGGGAACGTCCGGCGGGCGTGCTCGACGACGTCGGCGATGACCTGGGCCTCGTTGTAGACCGGGATCACCAGCCAGACGTCCTTGTTGTCGGGGACGTCGACCGGCGGCGCCTCGTGCAGGTCACCTTCGGCGACCGCGGGCGTTTCGACGCCGGTGCTCTCGGCCACCTCCGCGCTACTCAGCAGAGCCGGATCCTCGTCCGTCACGATGCTCTCGCCTTCGCTCTCGATTCCCACGGACTCTAATCGCGCGTCGCTACTCATACCCACCGGTGAGCGACCTTCCACCAGATCGTGACCAGACTGTTGACCGTGCCGGCCAAAGCTGGTACCGGAATGACCGAAGCGTCGACTTTCGTCGTCAGACGCCGCATCCAGACGCGGTCGGGAACCGTCGCTTCGGCACGCAGCTCCCGGCGACGGGCCCGGATGTGCCCGCGATGGCTCAGCAGCCACCGCCAGCCCTTCACCTTCGCCGGGAACCAGCCCTGCGACACCGCCATCAGCGTCATCGCGGCCTCCAGCCCGGCCAGCGGCAGCGCCAGCAGCACCAGCGCCTTACCGCTCCACAGCGTCGAGACGAACAGCAACCGGTTGCGCTCGACCAGGTACATCTTGAAGTCGTTGCGTGAGAACTCGTACCGGTGCACCGCGATGGCGTCCGGCACGTAGAGCACCCGGAGCCCGGTGCGCCAGGTGCGGATCGAGAGATCCGCGTCCTCGTGGTAGGCGAAGTACTCCTCGTCGAACCCGCCGAGCGCGTCCCAGTGCGCCTTCGGCACCACGACGCACGCGCCGGACGCCCCGGCGGTCTCGACCGGCTCGGTGAGCGTCTCCGGCTCACCCATCCGGCCCGACCACGACAACCCGAGCACGTGGATCGGGTTCGCGCCCGCGTTGAGCAGCGTCGGGTCCTCGGCGAGGCGCACGCTGGCCACCGCGATGCCGACGTCGGGCTTCGACGCCTCCTCGACCAGGCGGGCCATCGTCGTCGGCTCGACCACGGCGTCGCCGTTGACCAGGGCCAGGTACTCACCGGTCGCGGACCTCGCCCCCAGGTTGCAGCCGCCGGCGAACCCGGTGTTGATGCCCGGGCGCACCACGGTGACCCCGTCCAGCTTCTCCAGGATCTCGACGTCGTCGGTCGTGCAGCCGTTGTCGACGAGCACGACGTCGACCGCGACCTTCTCCGACGCCAGCAGCGCCTCGACCGCACGCTGCAGCCAGGGTTCGGCCTTGTAGGCCAGAACCACCGCGCTGACCCGCTCAGGCGGGTTGGACATCGCTGAACTCCTCACGCGCGGGGGCGGGGGCGGGCCGGAGCGCCCGGTACAGGACCGCGCCGAGCACGCCGATCGTCGCGGCGGCGCTGGCCAGCTGGGCGATCACGGCGTCGGTGACCGGCTCGAACGGCAACGCGAACGAGGCCGCGAACACGATCAGGCCGACCACCCAGCCGCCGGCGACCCAGCGGTGCCGGCCCAGTGCGAGCAGCGCCGGCTGGACGATCTGCACGGCCATGCCGGCGACGGTACCGACCATCAGCGCGGTGACCAGCGCGTCGGAACTGGTGAACGACGGGCCGAACGCGAGGCGCCCGAGCCAACCGCCGAGGACCGCGCTGACCAGCACCGCCAACGCACCGACGACGGCGACGAGCAGCAACGCCGGCCGGACCGCCCGGCGCAGCGCGCCCGGATCAGCCGAGGCCGCGGCCCGGGAGAACGACGGGAGGACCAGCGACTGCGCGCCCTGGAACACGAACAGCGGGATCCGGGCCAGCACCACCGCGGACGCGAACGCCGCGTTCGCGGCGTCGTTCTCCGACAGCGCGCTGACCACGACCGGCGCCGCGTTCGCGATCGCCAGCGACAGCCCCCAGGCCACGGTGAGCAGCCCGGTGCTGCGGACGAGCGGCCCGATCGGTTCCGGTGCGGCGTCCGTGGCGCTCGGGCCGCCGCGCAGGTCGCGGGTGAACCAACCCGCGGTCAGCACGACCGCCACCGCGGGTGCCACGCAGAACACCAGGCCGTACAGGCTCGACGCCCCGGCGACCGCCGCGCCGGCGAGCGCGAGCACGGCCAGCCCGACCGCGGCCACGAGCCGCACGGTGCCCTCGGTGCCCACCGAGGTGCCGTACCGGCCGAACGCGTGGCGCCCGCCGAAGTTGCCGCGGGTCACCGACACCACGGCGTAGGACGCGCTCGCGACCAGCAAGCCGGCCAGCAGCACCGTGTTGCCGTGCAGCACGTCGGGCAGCAGCACGGGGGAGAGCGCCAGCGTCACGACCGCGATGCCGGCGAAGAGACCGGCCGAGAGCAGCGCGAGCCGGCGTACGACCGGCCCGGGGTCCTCGCCGCGGGCCAGCCGCGTCGAGACGTTCCGGCTGGTCTCCTGCTCGACGGCCGCGAACAACCCGGGGCCGATGATGTTGACGAGCAGGTACACCGACGCGAGCGCCGAGTACGCGGCCTCGTCGAAGACCCGGCTGGCGACCGCGAGGAACAGGTACCCGGCGCCGCCGAGCACCAGGTACCCGGCGCCCACGGACGCGGCGCTCCCGAGGAGCGCGCGTAGCCGGGCCCACGTCACGAGGTGTGCGCCGCGTCGACGAGTTGGGCGAACGCCGGCCGCTTGAGCGCTTCTTCGAGCTGGTCGTGCCAGTGCGGCTGCACGGCCACCCCCGAGGCGGCCCAGCGGTCGTGCCCGAGCACGCTGTAGGCCGGCCGCTTCGCCGGGCGCGGGAACGCGTCGCTGGTGGTGGTCTCGACCCGGGCCGGATCCAGCCCGGCCAGCGAGTAGATCGCCTGCGTCAGCCCGTGCCAGGTGGTCTGCCCGCTCGCGGTGCCGTGGTAGACGCCCGGGGCCGCCCGGCCGTCCCGGGCGGCCTGCCCGAGCGCGACCAGCTGTGCGGCCAGCGCGGCCGTCCAGGTCGGCTGCCCGTGCTGGTCGTCGACCACGCTCACGGTGGGGCGCGCGGCGGCCAGCTTGAGCATCGTCGCCACGAAGTTGGTGCCGTTCTCGCCGTAGAGCCACGCGGTGCGCACGACGTAGCCGCGTTCGGGCAGCGCCGAGAGCACGGCCTGCTCGCCGGCCAGCTTGCTGCGCCCGTACGCGTTCACCGGGTCGGTGGGGGAGTCCTCGGGGCAGGGGGAGGACGCATCCCCCGGCAGCACGTAGTCCGTCGAGACCTGCAGCAGCGTGGCCCCGGTGGCGGCGCAGGCCTCGGCGAGGAACGCGACGCCGAACCCGTTCACCCGGGTCGCGGCGGCCTCGTCCGACTCGGCCGCGTCCACCGCGGTGTACGCGGCGGTGTTGACCACGACGTCGTGCCCGTCCACGGCGGCGCGGACGGCGTCGGGATCGGTGATGTCCAGCTCCGCGCGCGTCGCCGCCGTCGCGTCGGGCAGCAGCGAGCGGAGGTCGTGTCCGAGGGCGCCTCCGGCGCCGGTGATCAGCCAGCGCACGACTTACTTCTCCAGGGCTGCGCGCTGCTTGAGGGGCTCCCACCAGTCGCGCTGGTCGCGGTACCAGGCCACGGTCTCGGCCAGGCCTTTCTCGAACGGCACGGCGGGGGAGTAGCCCAGTTCGGTGTGGATCTTCGTGATGTCGACCGAGTACCGCCGGTCGTGGCCCTTGCGGTCCTCCACCGGGGTGACGAACGACTCCCAGTCCCGCCCGGTGGCGTCGAGCAGGAGCTGGGTGAGCTCGCGGTTGGTCAGCTCGGTGCCGCCGCCGATGTTGTAGACCTGGCCGGCCCGCCCGCCCCGCAGCGCCAGCTGGATACCCCGGCAGTGGTCGTCGACGTGCAGCCAGTCGCGCACGTTGCCGCCGTCGCCGTAGAGCGGCACCGGCTTGCCGTCCAGCAGGTTGGTGACGAACAGCGGGATGACCTTCTCCGGGAACTGGTACGGCCCGTAGTTGTTGCTGCACCGGGTCACCACGACGTCGACGTGGTGGGTGCGGAAGTAGGCGAGCGCCAGCAGGTCGCTGGCGGCCTTGGACGCCGAGTACGGCGAGTTGGGCGCCAGCGGGTCGGTCTCGGGCCAGGAGCCGAGCTCGATCGAGCCGTACACCTCGTCGGTGGAGACGTGCAGGAACCGGCCGGTGCCGTGGCGGTGCGCGGCCTCGAGCAGCGTCTGGGTGCCCAGCACGTTCGTGGTGACGAACTGCGCGGCACCGAGGATCGACCGGTCGACGTGCGACTCGGCGGCGAAGTGCACGACCGCGTCGTGCCCGGGCATCAGATCGTTCACCAGATCGACATCGGTGATGTCGCCCTTGACGAACGTGTACCGGGGGTGGTCGGCGACCGGGTCGAGGTTCGGCAGGTTCCCGGAGTAGGTGAGGGAGTCCAGCACCGTCACCGACCAGTCGTCCGCACCCGCGTATCCGCCGCTCAGGAGCGTGCGAACGTAATGCGATCCGATGAATCCGGCGCCGCCGGTGACAAGAATCCTCACGGGGACCGGAGTGTAGTCACCAGGGGCGACAGATCGTGAATCGCCGAGCCACGCATACGGCGGTCACTGCCGGGTATGTCCGTTCCATGACAACGTCATCCGATTTTCACAACCAGCCGGTCGGTGAAGGATCCGGATTGCCCCGCCCCGGTGACCCGTCGGCCGGCCGGACCGCCGAGGACGCCCACCGCGAGACGCAGGTGGCGCCGGGCACGCTCGGGGCCGCCGGCGCCGTCGCCGCCGGGGATCTCGGCGTCGACGCGATCCCCGAGCTCAATGGCGAGAAGGAGTAACGCGGCTCACGGCAGCCGGCGGAGGCGTCCGGCGGGGAACACGCGCGGTCACCCCGATCGCGTAGGCTTCCCGCCGTGCGCGGAATCCTCCTGGCCGGCGGCACAGGTTCACGCTTGTGGCCGATTACTCACGCGGTGTCGAAGCAGCTCATGCCTGTCTTCGACAAACCGATGGTGTACTACCCGCTCTCGACGCTGATGTACGCGGGTGTTCGTGAGGTCCTCGTGATCACGACACCGGGTGACGCGGCGCAGTTCGAGCGGTTGCTCGGCGACGGATCGCGCTGGGGCATGGACATCCAGTACGCGGTGCAGCCGTCTCCCGACGGCATCGCGCAGGCGTTCCTCATCGGTGAGCAGTTCATCGGTGACCAGCCGGTGGCGCTGGTGCTGGGTGACAACATCTTCCACGGGGCCGGCCTGGGCCGGCAGCTCTCGACCCACAACGGTCTGACCGGGGGTCGGGTCTTCGCCTATCCGGTCGCCAACCCCGAGGCCTACGGCGTCGTGGAGTTCGACGAGACCGGCACCGTGCTCTCCCTGGAGGAGAAGCCGGAGAAGCCGAAGAGCAAATATGTCGTACCGGGGCTGTACTTCTACGACAACCGGGTCGTGGAGATCACCAAGGGTCTGCAGCCCTCGGCCCGGGGCGAGCTGGAGATCACCGCGGTCAACCAGGCCTACCTCGACGAGCAGCAGCTCAAGGTCACGGTGCTCGATCGGGGCACCGCCTGGCTGGACACCGGGACGTTCACCTCGCTGGTGCAGGCCGCCGAGTACGTGCGGGTCATCGAGGAACGGCAGGGCTTCAAGATCGGCTGCGTCGAGGAGGTGGCCTGGCGACAGGGCTACATCGACGACGAGCAGCTGCGCGCCCTGGCCGAGCCGCTGCGCAAGTCCGGCTACGGCGACTACCTGATCGAGCTACTCGGTTCCTAGCCGAGGCGCCTAGTAGCGGAACGTGCCGATCGCGGCACGCAGCTGCTCCGACGCGACGTCCAGCTCACCGGCCGCCGTCCGGGTGGCCCGGGCCGCGCCCTCGGTCGCCTGGGTGAGCTGGGCGACCTGGCTCAGCTGACCGCTGATCTCCCCGGTGCCCCCGGCGACCCGGTCGAGGTCGCCGGTCATGCCGGCCGTCGTCGCGCTCTGCTCCTCGACGGCCGAGGCGATCGTCGTCTGGTAGTCGTTGATCTTGCCGATGATCTCGCTGATGCTCGCGATCGCGTCGGCGGCGCTGCGGGTGTCCTGCTGGATCGCGTCGATCCGGCGGCCGATCTCGTCGGTCGCCTTCGCGGTCTCCTGCGCGAGGTCCTTCACCTCGCCGGCGACGACCGCGAACCCCTTGCCGCTCTCGCCCGCGCGGGCCGCCTCGATCGTTGCGTTGAGCGCGAGCAGGTTCGTCTGCTCGGCGATCGCGGTGATGGCCTTGAGTACGCTGCCGATCTCGCTGGAGGAGTTGCCGAGGCGCACCATGACCTGCTGGGTCGCCGCGGCCGACTCCACCGCCTGATTGGCCACCGTGGCGGCGTCCGACGCGTTGACCGAGATCTCGCGGATCGCCGCGCCCATCTCCTGGGCACCGCCGGCCACCGCCTGCACGCCACCGGTCACCTCGCCGGCCGCGGTGTCCAGCGCCGACACCTGCTGGCTGGCCCGGTCGGCGTTCTCGGTGAGCTCCTGGCTGGCGCCCTGCAGCGACGCCGCGCTGCGGGAGAGCCCGACGCTGGTCTCGGCGAGCGTGAGGATCGTGGTCCGCATCCGCTCCGCCGCCTGGTGCACCGCGCGGGACATCTCACCGATCTCGTTCGGTGCCTCGTCCACCGGACGCTGCGCGAGGTCACCCTCGGAGATCGCGCGGAGCTGATCGCGGAGCGCGTGGACGCGGCGGACCATGGATCCCGCTGCGGCCAGCGCCAGGCTCGCGGTGAGCGCGATGCCGAGGCACAACACCACGAGGATCATGATCCGGGCGTTCCCGGCCGTGCTCTTCGCGTCGGCAGCCGCGGCGGCGGCGTCCTCGGTCAGCAGCGACTTGGCTTTGTCGAGGGCCTCGATCGCCACGGCGGTCTGCGGGTTCAGCTTCTCGGACCGGAACGTCTGCCACTCGGCCAGGCGCCCGGCGGCCTTCAGCGCCGTCGACTGCTTCCGTAGCTCCAGGTACACGCCCCAGGCCTCGGTGAATTTCGCGAAGGCCGCCTTCTCGGCCGGCGATGCGGCCGACCGCTGGAAGTCCGCGATGTAGCCGTCGAGGGCGTCCAGCTGCTCGCTGGTGATCGTCTTGTACTTCGCCTCGCTCGCCGCGTCGGTGGCGGTCGTGGCGGAGAGACTGGCCCACCGGAAGTGCCAGACGGTCTGCTGTACCTCACCGATGACCCTCAGCGGCTCGACCGATTGACTGTGGATCGCTTTGGCCCGGTCCGCGATCCGGTTCATCTGCACGAGGCTCACGCCACCGATGGCTGCGGCCGCGAGAAGTGCGACGGCGGCGGTGACGACCATGTTGCTGCGAATGCTCATCCGGTGGATCGAGGCAATGGCCATCGTGCCCCCCTTTTCACAGTCCCGCGAGTTTTGCTGCTCTATCGGCGGCTACCCATCCAGGTTGAGGGTCCCGGGGGCGCGGGACCCTCGTGTCCACCGGGCGATAGGGTGCCGGGGTCACATGGCTCGACCAGAGAGGGTGACCGTGGCCACCAACGACGGTCCGGGAACCGCCGGAGCGGACTACGCCGAGCGGCTCCAGCGGCTGGAAACCGCGCGCTGGAAGCAGGTGCTCAACGTCCAGGCCCCGTACCGGTGGAACCTGCGCCGGCTCCGGCTCGGCCGCACGCTCGACGTCGGCTGCGGCATCGGGCGTAACCTGTCGCACCTCGCCGACGGCAAGAACCCGGCGCCGGTCGGGGTCGACCACAACGCCACGTCGATCGAGATCGCCCGGCAGCGCGGGTTCACCGCGTACACGGTGGACGAGTTCCACGCCTCCGCGGACGCCAAGCCCGACTCGTTCGACGCGATCCTCGCGTCCCACCTGGTCGAGCACCTGCTGGAGCCCGAGGCCAAGGCCGTCGTCGAGTCCTACCTGCCGTACCTGCGCTCCGGTGGGCGCATCGTCTTCATCACCCCGCAGGAAAAGGGCTACACCACCGACGCGACCCACGTCCGCTTCAGCGGTTTCGACGAGGTCTCGGCGCTGGCGAAGGACGTCGGCCTGTCGGTGGAGAAGACGTATTCGTTCCCGTTTCCGCGGTTCGCGGGCAAGTTCTTCGCCTACAACGAGTTCGTGACCGTGGGCCGCAAGCCCTGAGCCCGGGCCGCTACGGTGGCCGCGTGAAGATTCGACCCCTGAGCATCGACGGCGCGTGGGAGATCACGCCGGTCCAGCACGGCGACCCGCGTGGTCTGTTCACCGAGTGGTACCGGTTCGACCATCTGGCCGAGGCGGTGGGGCATCCGCTGCGGCTCGCGCAGGGCAACCTCTCGGTGTCGGCGCGGGGTGTCGTGCGGGGGATCCACTTCGCCGACGTGCCGCCGAGCCAGGCCAAGTACGTCACGTGCGTGCGCGGTGCCGTGGTCGACGTCATCGTCGACCTGCGGGTGGGTTCGCCGACCTACGGTCAGCACGAGATGGTTCGCCTCGACGAGACCGACCGGCGCGCGGTGTACATCGCGGAGGGGCTCGGGCACGGGTTCTGCGCGTTGAGCGACGACGCCACGCTGACCTACCTGTGCTCGGAGCCGTTCGCACCCGCGCGCGAACACGCGATCCACCCGCTGGACCCGGATCTGGGCATCGACTGGCCGGCGTCCGAGCCGCAGTTGTCGGCGAAGGACGCGGCCGCTCCGTCGCTGGCGTCCGCGCTCGCGGACGGATCGCTGCCCAACTACGAAGAGTGCAAGCGCTACTACGCGTTGCTGAACCAGGGCTGAACCGAAACGGAGAGCGACTGTCCTACGGGGCAAATCGGGCACGCTCGCTGTTGCCGGGTGCGGGCGTGCCACGACGGCTAATGTTCAATCATGGAGCGGCGGATCTTCGGTCTCGAGACCGAGTACGGAGTCACGTGTACGTTCCGGGGCCAGCGGCGTCTCTCGCCTGACGAGGTGGCGCGGTATTTGTTCCGGCGCGTGGTGTCGTGGGGCCGGTCGAGCAATGTCTTTCTCCGCAACGGTGCCCGGTTGTATCTCGACGTGGGCTCCCACCCCGAGTACGCCACCCCGGAGTGTGACTCGGTCGCCGACCTGGTCACGCACGACCGGGCCGGCGAGCGCATCCTCGAAGGTCTGCTCGTCGACGCCGAGCGCCGGCTGCGTGACGAGGGCATTGCCGGGGACATCTACCTGTTCAAGAACAACACCGACTCGGCCGGCAACTCGTACGGGTGCCACGAGAACTACCTGGTCTCGCGGCACGGTGAGTTCGCACGCCTGGCCGACGTGCTGATCCCGTTCCTCGTCACCCGTCAGCTCATCTGCGGCGCCGGCAAGGTGCTGCAGACGCCGCGCGGCGCGGTGTACTGCCTTTCGCAGCGCGCCGAGCACATCTGGGAGGGCGTCTCGTCGGCGACCACCCGGTCGCGCCCGATCATCAACACCCGCGACGAGCCGCACGCCGACGCCGAGCGCTTCCGCCGGCTGCACGTCATCGTCGGTGACTCGAACATGAACGAGGTCACGACGCTGCTCAAGGTGGGCGCGGCCGACATCGTGCTGCGCATGATCGAGGCCGGCGTCACGATGAAGGACCTCACGCTCGAGAACCCGATCCGGGCGATCCGCGAGGTGTCGCACGACATCACCGGCCGGCGCACCGTGCGCCTGGCCAACGGCAAGGAAATCAGCGCGCTCGACATCCAGATGGAGTACCACTCCAAGGCCTCGGAGTTCGTCGAGCGCTACGGCGGCGGGCCGGCCGCGCGTCGCATCATCGACCTGTGGGGCCGCGTGCTCAAGGCCGTCGAGGGCGACGACCTGGCGTCGGTGGAACGCGAGATCGACTGGGTCACCAAGCTCAAGCTGATCGAGCGCTACTCCGAGCGGCACGGACTGTCGATGTCGAGCCCGCGGGTCGCCCAGCTCGACCTGGCCTACCACGACATCCGGCGCGGCCGGGGCGTGTTCCAGGTGATGGAGAAGCGCGGCGCGGTCGAACGCACCACACGCGACCTGGACGTGTTCGCGGCCAAGTCGGTGCCGCCGCAGACCACGCGGGCCCGCCTGCGCGGCGAGTTCATCCGTAAAGCGCAGGAGCGCCGGCGCGACTTCACCGTGGACTGGGTGCACCTGAAGCTGAACGACCAGGCCCAGCGCACGGTGCTCTGCAAGGACCCGTTCCGCTCGGTCGACGAGCGCGTCGACCGACTGATCGCGAGCATGTGAGCCTGATCGGCCCGCGCCGCAGCCGGCGCGGGCCGATCACCAGCTGATGATGTCCGTGGTGGTGGGCTGGAGCGAGCCGACCAGGATCGCGCTCACCGGAAACCCCTTCTGCTCGACGGTCGAGAACCCGCTGAGCTCGGCCGCCACGGTGCCCGACCCCGGCGCCCCGACCCGGAACCCGTCGCCGCTCTTGCACCCGGTCGCCGTCGGCGCGCACCCACGCCACTGCAGCCCCGCGAACGCGGTCCGCTGCGGCTGAAGCGCCATCCCGACCGGTTTGCGCGGCTTGTTGACGTTCGTCGCCGGCACACCGAGCAGCGCCCCGGCCTTCGTGAGCCCGACCGCAGGCCACCCACTGAGCGCGCAAGTCTTCGTACCGGTGTTCCGGAGCGCGATCAGCCCCACGCCGGGCGCGTTCTTGCTCGTCCCGAGCTGACGGATCACGCGGACGTTGAGCCCCGCGGTCTTGCACGGCGCGAGGTTGCCCGGCGCCGGCGGCGGCGCCTGAGTGGCCGGTGTGGGCGGCGAGGTAGGCCCGAGCGAGGGCGGCGCGGTGGTGAGGACCGGCTCGAGCGGCTGCGAGCGCGCCTGCTCCTCCTCGTCGGCGGGCGTGGTGAAGGGCGCGACGCCACCGGGCGGCCGCACGTTGGGCGTGCCAGAATCCCCGGATCCGCCGCAGCCACTCGCGGCACAGAGCGTCAGGATCAGCCCGCTTCCCACGACGAAACAACGGCGCACGACGATCTCCTGACTACCAGCTCACAGTGTTCGCGGTTCCGGATCGGATGGTTCCGAGGCTGATGCGGCCTACCAGTTGACGATGTCCTGCGTGGATGGCTGGAAAGGGCTGATCTGCGGGGCCTCCATGGCAATCGACTTCCCGCCTGCGGAGAGGCCGATCAACGTGGCTCGGTCGGCCGACTTGGTGCCCGGAGGCGTCACCTCGATCCGGGTGCCGGTCAGGCAGGTCGGCGCCGGCGGAGAGCAAGCACGCCATCGCAGGCCGGCGAACGCGCTCCGCCCCGGTGGCACGCCGACCAGGTTCGGCGGTGCCGGCTGAAGCACCTTTTCCGCTCGCAGCGGCGCGGACTTGTCGCCGTCGGCGAGACGCAACGCCGCCCAGCCCTCGACCGTGCATCCCCGGTTGGAAACGTTCGTCAGGGTGACGAGCGCGGATGCCTGGGTGCCGCCCTCGCGGCTCGCCTGGCGGATCACCCGGGTGGTCAACTGGTTCGACGTGCACGGTCCCGAATCCGACGGCACGGCCCGTCCGGTACCAGCGGCCACCGGAGCCTCCGGTGCGTCGGGTGCGGCTTCGGTGGGTGCGGCCGTGCTTCCGGCGGAGGTCGGGACTGACGTCGGCACCGGGGACAGTGCCGCCGCGGTGGACGACGGATTCGGCGATTCCGTCGACGGTGAGTCGTCGTCCGACCCACACGCGCCGACGCAGCCGGTGAGCAGCACCCCGGCGACGGCCAGCCGCAGACTCGCGCTCGCGCGGCGATTCACCATCCGGCTCCTCCCGATGCTCGAACTCGTTCCTCCAGGTACCGATCGATGACCAGATTGCACCAAAATCGTCTACTGGGTACTAGGCGCGCCGTGAGCAAGACTCGCGGGGGCGATAGAGGGCAATATCCGTGCGAATCGGTCGCATCGGGCTCTCGTATGTGCGGCTTACATACGTTATTGTCCGAAACGCGTATCGATGAGCTTTTTCTCGCACGTGGATCGGCTGTCCGATTCGGTCCAGGTGCCGTGCCTCGACGGAGAACCCATGTCTCACGGTGGACGACGTGCTGTCACGAGGCGTTCGTGACGGCCGATCCGGTCTGCGCGGAAGACCAGGGCCGGCTCGAACCGGCGGGCATGTCGCGTTCGGTCAGCGGGTGTCGTCGACAACCGGCCGCGGCGGACATCGTGCTGCGCGACTTAAGCAGGACGTAGTCACACGGCTCGTCGAGCGGGCCGGCGTCCGACGCCGGGGTTTCGGTTCGAGCGTCCCTACCGCGCTGTGCGATGTGCGCCGCGGTCGGTTGAGCAGGCAATCGAAGGGGCCGCGATCGCCCCTGGTATTAGGAGGAAACGCATTCAGATGGGCAGACAAACTACCCGCAGAGCGCTTTGGCCCGCCGTGGTCGGCACTACTGCTCTCGTCGCCACCGCCGCGCTCGTGAGCGTCGGGAACCCGGCCGAGGCCATCGTCACCGCCACCGCGACGCCCTCCAGCGGCGCTGCCGGGGCGATCATCAGCATCAACGCGCCGGCGAACACCTTCCGGTCGGGCACGACCCTGAACGTCGCCAACACGAACGGCGCGATCGACGCCAACGCGGTGCAGTTCGTGACCGGGGCTTGCCCGACCACGGCGCAGGCCATCCCGGCCGTGAGCCGGTCGGTCTCCGACGGTGTCATCGCTACCAGCACCTCCCTGGTGTCGGCCACGGCGAACTTCGTCAGCTCCGACGTCGGACGCGTGGTCGCCGGTACCGGTATTGCGCCGGGGACCACGATCTCGACGGTCACGAACGCGACCACCGTCGTCCTCTCGACCGCGACCACGGCATCGGCCAGCAGCGTGACCGTGCTGATCGGCGCCCGTCGAGTCACCGACCTGGTCACGACCAACGGCAGCAAGAACATCTCGTCGGCCTCCGCGGCGTTCAGCCCCGCCGACATCGGGTCGACGGTCTACTCGACGAACGTCGCGACGACGATCGCTTCGGTCACCAGCCCGACGACCGCGGTGCTGACGGCCAACGCGTCCGGGACCGGGACGGCGCAGACCGCGACCATCGGCACCCTGTCGGCGCCGTACGGCCTGCCGGGCAGCTCGGTCACCGTGGTGAGCAGTTCGAAGCTGGTCATCACGGCGCCGGCCTCGATGCAGTCGGTACCGGCCGGTACGCAGTACAACATCTGCGTCTGGGATGACGGCGACGGCGCTGCGGCCAACACGCTGACGACGGCTCCGTACAAGGTCTACGCGGCGCCGACCATCACGTCGGTGACCTCGACCTCCGGCCCGTCGCTCGGCGGCGGATCGATCACGATCCGGGGAACGAACCTGACCGCGGCCACGACGGTCAAGATCGGCGGCGTGGCGCTGGTGAACCCGACCGTGAGCACGGCGAACCAGACGATCACCGGTCTCGTTCCCTCCAACGCGCCGGGTAACGCGAACATCGTCCTGTCCAACGAGGGCGGCTCGGTCACCTACACCGAGAGCAACGTGGTCAAGCCGTACGTGTACTACGACGCGATTTCGGTCTCGCCGAACTCGGTCACCTCGACCGGCAGCACGATCCTGGACATCTACGGCGGAGGGCTGGACCAGTTCGTCTTCACAGTGTCCGGCGACGACCACATCATGCTGGTCCAGGGCACCGCCGACCCCACGAACACGACACCGACCAAGCTCTTCGACGTGGGCGCGAACGCGGGCGCGGCGAACTCCAAGGCGGCTGAGTGCACCAACGTGGTCGCGCTGTCGGAGACCGAGGTGATCTGCACCCTGAACGCGGGCGCCTCCGCGTCGACCAACCCGGCGGCGATCTCGACCTCCCCGGCCACGACTCGCCTGCCCGAAGGGTCGTACCAGGTCGTCATCGTCGACGACGACGACACTGCGCCGACCCGGCAGACGATCATCACGAGCGGCTCGGCGTTCACCGTCGCACCGTTCTGATCTGACCAGGTGAGCATCCCGGCCCGGGTCGCTACGGCGGCCCGGGCCGGGCCGTGTCCTACCCGAGGCTCGCCGCGTGACGGCCGGCTGCCGCGGCCGCCTCGAAGTAGACGCGGTCCTCGTCCAAGCCCCGCCCCATCGACGACAGCTTCACCGGAAGCGCCCGCAACCCCTCCTCCAACCCCTCGATCGGCACCCGCACCACCCGGTGCCGATCGGGCAGACCGGCCAGCTGTTCCTCGATCCGCGACGCCAGCGCGGCCGGCAACGGATCGGGCACCACCAGTTCCGCCGGCGCGAGCGCCACCCGCCCGTACGCCGTCAACGAATGATGCGACACCCCCACATGCCGCTCCCGCGCATCCCCGGACGAGATCCGCAGCGACCCCACCGCGCGCCCTCCGAGCACCGAAACGGCGTTCACCGTCTCGCCCACCGCCACCCCCGAGAACCCCCACGGCGTCCCCGTTCCGAGATTCCCCGGCCCCTGCGTCACCACGACCACGTCCGCCGCAAGCACGTGCCGCGCCGCCAGCAACCCGGTGTGCAGCGTCACCGCCTCCAGGTCACCCCCGAACGCCTGACCCACCGTCACGGTGCCGGCCAGCAACCCGGCCTCGCGCAACGAAGCCACCGTCCGGGAGAACCACAGCGGCAGCGCGCCCCCGTCGGTCATCACGTACACCACGCGCCTACCCGGACCCACGCCGGCGACGATCGCCGGCAGCGCCGAGTGCAGGTCGGCCACCACGACCGGCATCCCGTCCAGCGAGACGTCCGAGGCCAGCAGCGCGTGGTGCGGCGAGTCCTGCTCGTCCACGCCCAGCACCGTCACCTGCTGCGGTGTGTACCGCCCCTTCACCATGTGGCCCGGCCCGTCGAGCACGTCGGGGTCCGGTGGCAGTCGGTCCGGCAGGGCGACGACCAGCGCATATCCTCCGGTTCCGAGCCCGAGCGACAACGCTGTCGTGTTCAGGAGCACCGTGTCGCCCTCGACCGGTGACCCCACCAGCGCCGGATAGGCCAGCGCCCGGATCTCCACCGAATCGACGACCACGGTCAGCTCGACCGCCCCGTCCCAACTCCGCCCGACCGACGAAACAACCCCGCGCCGCCACCGAATCACGCCGCACACGGTAACGGGAGAACTCATCAACAGGCGGCCGGGCCGCGCCACGCTTGTCGCTGATGTGAAGTAGCGTCGTTCGGTGTGTCCCGTCGACGCACCGAACGCCTGGTCAACCTGCTCCTCTGCCTGCTCTCCACCCGCCGGTACCTCACCGCCGCGCAGATCGCCGCGATCGTGCCGGGGTACGAGCACGAGGAAGAAGACCCGAAATCGCACGAAGCGTTCCAGCGTATGTTCGAGCGCGACAAAGGCGAGCTTCGCGACCTTGGTGTGCCGCTGGAAACCGGCACGAACAGTGTCTTCGACACCGAACCCGGCTATCGCGTCACCCGGGGTGACTACGCGCTCCCCGAGGTGCACCTCGATCCCGAGGAGGCCGCCGCGGTCGGCATCGCGGCCCGGCTGTGGCACCACGCCGAGCTCTCCACGGCGGCGTCCAGCGGGCTCACCAAGCTGCGTGCCGGTGGCGTCGAGCTCGTCGAGGGCCCGCCGCTCGGCATCGAACCGGTGGTCAACGCGGATCCCGCGCTCACCCCCATGCTCGGCGCGATCGACGTCCGCCGCGCGGTGAAGTTCCAGTACCGCACCCCGCGTGACGACCAGCCGCGCCAGCGCCGCCTCCAGCCCTGGGGTGTGGTCTCCTGGCGCGGTCGCTGGTACGTGGTCGGCCACGACCTCGACCGGGCCGCCACCCGCTGCTTCCGGCTGTCACGCGTCGTCGGCGCGGTGAGCCCGTTCGGCGCGGCCGACGCGTTCGCACCCCCCGACGACCTGAACCTCCTGGCCCAGGTCCAGGCCTTCGACCCCGAGCCCACCGAGCAGCGGGCCGCCCGCGTCCGCGTGCGTGTCGGCGCGGCGGCCGGCCTGCGGCGCTGGGCCGAGGACGTCCGGCCCGAGGAACACCCCCACCCCGAACTGCTCGATGCCGACGTCAGTCGAGCGGGCCTCGATCGCGAGGTGACCGTCGACGACCCGGCCGCGCCACCGGCCCTGGTCCCGCCGCCGGCCGAGGACGACGCCGACGAGTGCGGCGAACCGGCTCCCGACGCCAAAGCGGCCTGGGACGTCGTCACCCTGCGCTACTCCGACCCGGAGGCGCTCGCCGTGCGGCTGGCCGGCTACGGGTCCGCGGTCGTCGTGCTCTCACCCCCCGACGTCCGTCAGGCCGTCATCCGCCACCTGAGCCGGATGGCCGCCGACATCCCGGCACCCCGCCCACCCGAAATCCCGGGAGACCGTCGCCGGCACCCGGAGATCGCCCACACCCCCGCCGGCCCGCGGAAGGAGTCCGCGCGATGAGCGGCACCGGAACCGATCGGCTCGCCCGGCTGCTGGCCCTGGTGCCGTACCTCCAGGCCCGCCCGGGTGCGCTGATCTCCGAGGTGGCGGCCGACCACGGCGTCTCCGAGCGCCAGCTGCGCGACGACCTGCAGCTGCTCTTCGTCTGCGGGCTGCCCGGCTACGGCCCCGGCGACCTGATCGACATGTCCCTCGACGACGACACCGTCACGCTCACCTACCACGCCGAGCTCGACCGCCCGCTCCGTCTCACCGCCGACGAGGCCCTCGCGCTGATCGTCGCGCTGCGGGCGCTGGGGGAGACACCCGGCGTCGACGGGGCCGCGGTGGGGCGCGCGCTGGCCAAGGTCGAGAGCGCGGCCGGGGAGGCCGGCCGCTCGGCCCAGCGCGTGGCGATCACCGGCGGTTACGAGGACACCGGTCTGGCCGCCCGGGTGCGCGGTGCGCTCGAACGCGGCCGCGCGCTGCGGATCGTCTACTACACCGCCGGGCGGGACGCGACGAGCGAGCGCGTCATCGATCCGATGCGGATGCTCGTCGTCGACGGTCGTGCGTACCTGGAGGCCTGGTGCCGCCGGGCCGAGGCGGTCCGGATGTTCCGCCTCGACCGCATCGACGAGCTCACCGAGCTGGCGGAACCGTCGGTGCCCGCCCGCGGAGTAGGAGCAGCCGACGGCGGTTTCCGGCTCGCGGACGGCGCCGTGTTCGAACCGCCGGCCGACAGCCCGCTGGTCACCCTCCGTGTCGGCCTGGGCAGCCGCTGGGTCACCGAGTACTACCCCTGCGAGGACGTCCGGGCCGAGCCGGGCGGCACCTGGCTGGTCACGCTCAAGGCCAGCGACCTGGAGTGGGCGCGGCGCATCGTGATGGGGCTCGGCGAGGACGCCGAGGTCGTCGGCCCGCCCGATCTGGTGGAGCTCGTCCGCTCCGAGGCGCGCGCGGCGCTCGCCGCGTACAGCGTCTAGGGTGGCCACCGTGACCATTGCGAGCTGGATCGTCGTGGCGTTGGTGGTGCTGGGCGTCGTCCTGCTGGGCCTGGTGGCCGCGCCCCTGCTGCCGAAGCTGCGTCGCTTGAAGCACGCCGGCGACGTCCTCAAGGCCAAGGCCGACGAAGCGCAGACGCTCCAGACCGAGCTGGAAACGCTCCAGGCGCGTGTCCTCGAGGTCCAGGCCAAGGTCGAGGCCGTCCGCCCCGCCCGCTGAGACCAGGCTGAGATTCTCCCGGGCCTGGTCGTTTCCCCTCGGTCCTAGGGCCTATCCTTCCGATCGGTGGGCCGGTGAGACGTACGATGAACCGGTATCCGATTCGAGAGGTGTCGTCATGGGTGCTCTCAAGCCCTGGCATATCGCAGTGCTCGTCGTCGTGCTGCTTCTGCTGTTCGGGGCGAAGCGTCTGCCCGACGCGGCGCGCGGTCTCGGCCGTTCGTTGCGGATCTTCAAGGCCGAGACCGAAGGCTTGATGAAAGACGACGTCAAGGGCAAGGCCGAAGCGAAGCACGAGCGTGCGCCGCTGACCGATGACCGCGTCGATCCGGCCGACCAGTTCGGCGAACGGCAGAAGCCGGTCGTCGATTCCCGGGTGGTCGATTCGCGGAGCGAGACTCGCGACCAGCGGTGAGCCCAGCGCTGCGGCTGCGCCGGCGGACGCCGAAGAGGCAGATCTCGCCGGACGGCTCGATGACGCTCATGGAGCACATCCGTGAGTTGCGTGACCGCCTGTTCAAGGCGTGCCTGGGGATTCTCGTCGGTCTGTGCATCGGCTTGTACTTCTCGAAACCCGTGGAGCGGTTCCTCACCGATCCGTACTGCGAGCGTTTCGTCGCGGGGTGCTCGTTCAACGCGGCCACCCCGCTCGAGCCGACGATCGTCCGGTTGAAGATCGCGCTCTACCTGGGCCTCATCATCGCGTCGCCGATCTGGCTGTACCAGCTGTGGGCGTTCATCGCGCCCGGTCTGCACTCGCGTGAGCGCAAGTGGGCCTACGGGTTCATCGCTATCGCGGTGCCGCTGTTCGTGGCCGGTGCGGTGCTGGCGCACTTCGTCATCGCGAAGGGCATCCAGTTCCTGCTGCCGGTGGACGGCGATTATCAGCTGACCACGAACATCGCCGGCTACATCGACTTCGTCACCGGGATGCTGCTCATCTTCGGGGTCGGGTTCGAGTTCCCGCTGATCGTGTTCATGCTGAACCTGGCCGGGGTGGCGAGCGCGAAGCGTCTGCTCGGCTGGTGGCGGGCGGCGGTGTTCCTGACGTTCGCGTTCACCGCGGTCGTGACGCCGACGCCGGACCCGTTCGGCATGACCGCGCTCGGTGCCTGCATGAGCCTGCTGTACTTCGCCGCGGTCGGCGCCGCGTTCCTGAACGAGCGGCGGCGGGCGAAGGTCGCGGCCCGCAACTCGTACGCCGGCATCGACGACGACCAGGCGTCGGAGATCGAGACGGTGCTCGATCCGGTCGAGACGAGCGGTCCGGTGCGCAAGAGCGGCCCGGTCGAGCCCAGCGAGGCGCCACGCCCGACCCGGGACGAAGACCTCTGACCGAGTAGCGCCGAATCCGCCCTCACCAACTGCCGGTGGGGGCGGATTCGGCGTTACAGTGCGCCGTGCCTCCCGACTACACGCAGCGGCTGGTGGTGCTCGCCCACCCGCAGGCCGGCCGCGGGCAGGTGGGGCGGCATCTGCCGTCGGTGCTGGAGGCGCTCGGCCCGGCTGACCCACTGCTCCTTCCGGCCACCACCCGTGCCGACGCCCTGCGCGTGGTCGCCGCGGCCGTCGCGGCCGACGCCCGGGGCGTGATCGCGGTGGGCGGCGACGGCACGGCGCACCTGGCGCTGCAGGCCGTGGCCGGCACCCCGGTCCCGCTCGGGCTGGTTCCGCTCGGCACCGGGAACGACCTGGCCGACGCGGTGGGCGTGCCGAAGGACCCGGCCGCGTCCGCGCGCGCGATCCTCGCCGACCTCGCCTCCGGCCGGACCACCACGATTGACGCCGTCCGGATCGAGCGGGACGAGCCGTCGCCCGGGGCCGAGAGCTGGTACGCCGCGATCCTCTCGGTGGGCTTCGACTCGGCGGTCAACGCCCGCGCCAACCGCATGCGCTGGCCCCGTGGCCCCCGCCGCTACGACCTGGCGATCCTCGCCGAGCTGGCCCGCCTGCGCACCTACCGGCTGACCCTGCGGCTCGACGACACCACCACCGTGGAGACGCCGGCCCTGCTCGCCGCGATCGGCAACACCCGCAGCTACGGCGGCGGCATGCGCATGTGCCCGGCCGCCGACCCGACCGACGGCCTGCTCGACGTCACCGTCGTCGAACCGGTCAGCCGGCTCGAGTTGATCCGCGTCAAGCCACGGCTCTACTCGGGCACCCACGTCGATCACCCGGCGGTCCGTACCTACCGCGCCGCCCGCATCCACGCCGACGCTCCGGGCGCGGCGGTGTTCGCCGACGGCGAGCCGGCCGGGGCGCTGCCGCTCGCGCTGACCGCCGTGCGCGGTGCGGTGCGCCTGCTCGGGGCCACGGGACAACCCTCGAGCTGAGCGTGAGACCGCTCAGCTCCCGCCCGGGCCGGCCGATGAGGCAGTGAGCTGCCCGGGAGGAGGGATCCCGCCGTGCCTGTCGAACACCGCTGGAGCGCCGTGCGTACCCGGGTGGGTGCCGCGCTGATCGGACTCGCCGTGCTCCTCGGCGCGGCCGTCGCGCCGCTGCCCGCGCAGGCCGAGCCGTACTGGCGGGTCCGGGTCTACGTCGCGCCCGGGAAGTCGTCCTGCACGCTGCGGTGGGTCCGCAGCTACTGGGACGGCCCGGTCAACGCCTACAAGGTGTGGGTCGTTCCCCAGGAGGTCGGCCCCAACGCGCCGCAGACCTACCGGCAGATCAGCGTCACGCCGCCGCTCGCCGGGCGGGCCGCGAACGTCCGGGTCGGCTCGCTGACGCGCGGCGCCGCGTACGTGTTCTGGCTGCAGGCGTTCTACCCGAGCTACTTCCGCAGCGGACCGATCAACATGCAGGTCGCCACCACCGAGGTGTGCATCCCGACCTGAGAACTGTCGCCGGTGGGTGCGAGGATGCATCCGGCCGATCGGCGAGCGGGCGGGGGACGGGAACGGTGCTGGCGGATGTCGTCGATTGCCTGCGGTGCCCGCACTGCGCCGACGACGCCATCGGCCTGACGCTGAGCGAGCGCACCCTGCGCTGCCCGAACGGCCACACGTTCGACCTGGCCAAGCAGGGCTACGTCAGCCTGCTCACCGGCCACGCCGCCGCGGTACCCGGTGACACCGCCGCGATGGTCGCCGCCCGCGAAGCCTTCCTCTCCGGCGGCCACTTCAGCCCGATCACGTCCGCCCTCACCACGGCCGCGGCTGCTGCCGCCGCCGGGCTCACTCCGGGCGACGCGCTTTCCCCGGGTGGCGGGCTGCCCTCTGGCGGCGGTCCGCCTCCGCGCGGCCGGGTCGGCCCGGGCGGTGGGCTGCTTCCGGGCGGTCGCGGTGGCGAGGTCGGCTCGGGCGGTGAACTGCCCCCGGCCGGTGGCGGGGTCGTTCCCGGAACCGGCGGGGACGCCGCCGGGCGGTGTGTGCTCGATCTCGGGGCGGGAACCGGGCACTACCTCGCGGCGGTGCTGGATGCGGTGCCGGGGTGGGTCGGGGTGGCGGCGGACATCTCCGGGTACGCACTGCGCCGGGCGGCCCGGGCCCACGCGCGCGCGGGAGCCGTCCGGTGTGACGCGTGGCGGCCGCTCCCGCTCCGATCGGGCGCGGTGGACGTCGTCGTCAACGTTTTCGCACCGCGCAACGGCGCGGAACTGAACCGCGTGCTGAACTCCGGCGGGGTCGTTCTGGTGGTCGCACCGACCGGCCGGCACCTGCGCGAGCTGGCCGCCGCTGTGGGCGCGGTCTCGGTCGACCCGCGCAAAGCCGACCGTCTCGACGCCGCGCTCGGGCCGTACTTCACCCGGTCCGGCAGTGAGGTGGTGGAGACGACCCTGCGGCTGAGCCACGCGGAAGCGGTCACCGCGGTCGCGATGGGGCCGGCCGCCTGGCACGTGGACCCGGAGACGCTCACGGCCCGGGTGGCGGCGCTGCCGGAGCCGGTGGAGGTCACGCTCTCGGTGACGCTCAGTACCTACAGGAGGTGACGGTGGAGCTCTTCTCGCTGGCCGGACGGGTGGCCCTGGTGACCGGCGGTAGTTCGGGCATCGGCCGGGCGATGGCGTCGGCGCTGGTACGTGCCGGCGCTCGCGTGGTCGTGACGGCGCGCGGCCAGGAAGCCTTGGACACGACGGTCGCGGAACTGGGCGCGTCCGCGGCCGCGGTGAGCGCGGATCTCGGGGTGCGGGCCGAGGTGGTGCGGGCCGCCGACGAGGCCGCGTCGATCTTCGGCGAGCCCGACATCCTGGTCACCGCGGCCGCGATCAACCACCGCCCGCCGATGGACGAACTCACGCTCGACGACTGGGACGCCACGATCGAGCTCAACCTCACCGCGCCGTTCCTGCTCGGTCAGCGCTTCGGCCCGCGGATGGCCGAGCGGGGCTGGGGGCGGATCATCCACGTCGCGTCCCAGCAGGCCGTGCGGGCCTACTTGAACAGCGGCGCGTACGGAGCCTCCAAGGGAGGCGTCACCGCGCTGACCCGCTCGCAGGCCGAGGCGTGGTCGTCGCGCGGGGTGTGCGTGAACTCGGTGGCCCCAGGGGTGGTGCGCACCCCGCTGACCGCCCCGGTCTTCGCCGACCCGGCCAAGGCCGCGGCGATGGCGGCCCGCACCATGATCGGCCGCAACGGCGAACCCTCCGACTACGAGGGCGTGGCGGTGTTCCTGGCCGGCGACGCCTCCGCCTACGTCACCGGCCAGACGATCTTCGTCGACGGCGGCTTCTCCGTGCACTGAAAAACGGCGGGCCCCCGAAGGGGCCCGCCGTGGCACTGCCGCGAGATCAGCCGACGTCGGTGTAGGTGTACGTCGAGCCGGAGGTGATGCCGAAGGTGGCGCCACCCGCGGGCGTGAAGACCACGGTGACCGGTCCGGCCGAGCCCCCGGGGATGTTGGTGCAGGTCAGGGTCGTGTCTTCCTTGGTGCCGGAACCGGCGACGCAGGTCGCGGTCGTGGCCCCGAACTTGATGTCGGTCGCGCCCTTGAGGCCGACCCCGGTGATCGTGACCGCGGGCTTGTCGCTGGTGCCGTTGGTGCCCGCCGTCGGGCCGGAGGTGACGCTCAGCTTCGTCACGACCGCGGCGTACTTCGCGTTGGTGTTGTCCACCGTGCCGGTGACACCGTCGCTCAGGACCGAGATCGTGACCTTTCCGCTGGTGAGGGTCGGCGTACCCGCCGGGGCGGTGATCGCCAGCTTGTCGGCGGCCGAGAAGGCCACCTTGGCCGCCGCACCGTTCACCGTCGCGGTGATTTTCTTCGTGGTGATGTCACCGGCGGTGGTAAGGGTACCGGTGGTGAGAGTGCCGATGAAGGTCGTACCGCCGGCCGCGCTCAGTAGCGTTCCCGAGGGCACCGTGACCGTGATCGGGTCGATGTAGGTGAAGTTGTCGGCGTTCGTGTCGGCGGTCGAGCCGGTGCCGTTGGTGACCTTCACCGACACCGCGCCGGTACCGGCCGGCGCCTTGGCCGCGATCTGGGTGTCCGACAGCACGATGAAGCTCGTCGCGTTGGTGCTGCCGAAGACGACGTTCGTCGCGGTCTGCTCGTCCACCGTGCTGAAGCCGGTACCCGTGATGAGGACGTTGGTGCCGCCGCCCGCGCTGCCCTTCGAGACGCTGAGCGACTTGATCGTCGGGTCGCCGGCGGCAGCGAACGCGCTCCCGGCAAAGGACGTCGCGCCGGCCGCCCCTCCGAGGGCCACCGACGCGGCGAAGAAGACTGCTGCGGCACGGGTACGGCCGCGAGGACTTTCCAGCATTTGTTCTCCATGCGACAGCGGGGACAGGCCCCGGCCTGGACGACGCAATGTGACGCCGTCGAATGCTTGTCGCATAGCCAAACACAATCAATGCCTCATAACAACACCAAACGCTGTAAAACAGACAGCCGGGGCCTCAATGGCCCCGGCTGTCCGCGGGTCGCTTACAGGTCGGCGTAGGTGTACGTCGCGCCGGCGGTCACGCCCGCCGTCGCGCCCGAGCTGAAGCTGGGCGTGATCGACACCGGCCCGGCGCTTCCGGCCGGAACGTCCTTGCACGTCCAGGTGGTCGCCGCCTTGCCGGTCGCCGCCACGCAGGTGAGGTCGGTGCTGCCGATCTTCCAGGTCGCCCCGGTCAGGCCCGCACCGGTGATGGTGAGGGCGGCCTTCGCGTCGGTGCCGGTCGTGCCGGTGGTCTTGCCGGACGCCACGCTCAGCTTCGTCACCACGGCGACGTACTTCGCGTTGGTGTCGTCCACGGTGCCGGCGACGCCGTCGTTCAGCACGGCGATCGTCACCTTGCCGCTGGTGATCGTCGGTGTCCCGGCCGGTGCGGTGAGGTCGACCTCGTCGGCGTCGACGTACTTCAGCTTGCCGGCGACGCCGTTGACGGTCGCGGTGATCTTCTTGGCCCCGAACGTGGACGCGGTGCCGAGGTCGAGGCCGGTTCCGGTGAGCGTGAGCCGCACGGTCGTGCCGCCCGCCGCGGAGAGGACGGTGTTCGCCGGGGCCACCGCGGTGATCGGCGCGATGTAGGTGAAGTCGTCGGCCGTCGTGTTCGCCGAGGTGTCGGTGCCGTCGGTGATCGTGACCCGGACCTTCACCGTGTCGTCGGTGGACGTCGAGTTGGGGGCGGGGGCCTTCGTCGCGATCTGGGTGTCGTTGATGACCGTGAACGAGCTGACCGCGACCGAGCCGAACTTGACGCTGTTCAGGTCGGCTTCCGAGAGGGCCGAGAAGCCCTTACCGGTGATCAGCACCGCGGTGCCGCCGGCGATGCTGCCTTTGCTCGTGCTCAGGGACTTGATCGAGATCGCCGGGGCTGTCGCGGCCTGAGCGACGCCGGCGACGGCGACCACACCACCTCCCGCGAGGACGGTGGCGCCGAGGGCGGCGGCGAGACGGGTACGTCGGCTGCGGGGGTGTAACACGTGGACTCCTTCATCCAACTAATGACTCTTCGATGCAGACATCCGGGAGTTCGGCCGAACCGGTCCCGGGTTGAGGGCTCAACCAGGAGTTCGGCCGAACGGATGACCCCGGCCTCAGAGATCCGTGTAGACGAAGATCGAGCCCGCGGTGACGCCGGCTGACCGGCCGTCGGTGAACGTGGGGAGCACCGGAACCGCGCCGACCGTGCCTGCGGGCACGTTCGCGCAGGTCCACGTGGTGGCTTCCTTGCCACTGACCGCGGTGCAGGTGCCCTTGACCGAGCCGAACGAGAAACCGGTCGCGCCGTTCAGGCCCACGCCGGTGATCGTCAGCGCGGGCTTGCCGGCGGCCCCGGTCGTCCCGGTGGTCCGTCCCGTGGCGACGCTGAGCTTCGTCACGACCGCGACGTAACGGGCGTGCGTGGTGTCGGCGGGACCGGCCACGCCGTTGTTCACCACGACGACCGAGACCTTCCCGCCGGTCCTCGTCGGGGTACCGGCCGGGGCGGTGAGGTCGACGTGGGTGGCGTCGACCCAGGTCAAGGCTCCGGGGGTGCCGTCGACGGTCGCGGTGATCTTCTTCTGCGCGAACGTGCCCTGCGAGGTGCCGAGGCTCAGGTTCGTCCCGGCGAGCGTCAACCGGACCTTCGTGCCGCCGGCGGCGGAGAGGTCGGTCTTGTCGGGCACCTGGACGCTGATCGGGTCCAGGTAGGTGAAGTCGTCGCCTGCGGTGTCCGGGCTGGTATCGGTGCCGTCGGTGACCGAGACCGGCACCTTCGTCCCACTGCCGGCCGGCACGGTCGCGGCGATCTGCGTGTCCGAGAGCACCAGGAACGTCGTGGCCGGCGCCTTGCCGAAGAGCACCGCGGACTTGTTCGCCGGATCCACCCGGCTGAAGCCCTTGCCGTTGATCACGACGTTCGTGCCGCCGGCCGTGCTGCCGAACGCACTGCTGAGCCCGGCGACCGTGATCACCGCCGGTGCCGCGGCGCCCGGTTTCGCGCTCGCCTTCGGCGCCGGGCTCGCCTTCTGGGTGGGGCTCGTTTTCGGGGTCGGGCTCGCCTTCGGGGTCGCCACGGCGTCGGCCGGCTTCGGCGCCTTGGCTCCCGCCGCCGGTTTCGCCGACGCGGCGAGTGCCGGGGACGCGGCCGCGAGCGTGCCGACGCCGAGGGCGCCGGTGCCCAGCAGGGCGACGACGGCGGCGGCGCGGCGAGCGCGGGTGTCGAGGGTCACGGGACATCTCCTCCGGACGACAACTGTCGATTCGGAGGAGACGTCGGCGCACCGCGGTGCCCCCGGGTGCACACCCCGGGAGCGCGCCGGGAGCGAGCCCTAGCCCACCCCGCCCCACCCCCACACCCGAGGCCCCGAGCCACCCCGCCCCCGCCCCGAAACCGGGCCGCCCGGCCCCCGCCCCGAAACCGGGCCGCCCCGGCGTCGCGGCGATGATCAGGCGATCCCCGCGAGCGCCAGCACCGCGGCCAGGCCGTGCACCGCACCGGGCGGGCTGGCCGGCAGCACGAGCGCGGGCATCTCGACCTCGACCGCCCCCGCGTCCGCCGTCGTGTCGCCCACCATCAGCGCCCGCTCCGGCTCCACGCCCAGCTCCTCGCACGCCACCCGGAAGATCTTCGGGCTCGGCTTCATCGCGTCGACCTCGTACGAGAACACGAACGCGTCGATGAACTGCGTCAGACCGTGGTGGTCGAAGGTCGGCCGCAGATCGTGCGCGATGTTGCTGACCACCGCGACGCGCACGTCGTGGGACGACAGCGCGGCCAGCACCGGCGCCGTGTCCGCGTACGGAACCCACGCCTCCGGCGGGAACATCGCGTCGTAGAGCGCCGAGGCCAGCCGGGGGTCGGGCAGGTCCGCGCGCGCCATCAGCGCGGTGTACGCGTCCCGATGTTGCTCGAACGACAGGTCACGCGACGCGTACGCCTCGACGAGCGCACCGGTCAGGTCGGACGGAGCGGGGCCGCCGGGCCGCCCGGCCCAGAGCAGGCGCTCGACCAGCGCGGACGATTCGGTGTCGGTGAAGGCCAGACCGAGCGGGTCGGCGGCGCGGCGCAACCAGTCCGCGGGCGGCTCGACCGCCAGCAACGTTCCGGAGAAATCGAACAGGACGGCGTCGATCGGACGAAGAGACACGCCTCAATTTATCTCTCGCGTTCTCGCGTAGCCTTGGCCGCATGAGCACCCCCGCCGAGCAGTACGCGGCGGCACGTCGGCGCGCCGGCCACCCGGCCTACACCGACTTCACCGCGCAGCTGTCGTTCGATCTTGATGACTTCCAGCGGGAGGCCTGCGAGGCGCTCGAAGACGGGCGCGGGGTGCTGGTGTGCGCCCCGACCGGTGCCGGCAAGACCGTCGTCGGCGAGTTCGCCGTCCACCTGGCGCTCCGCCAAGGCACCAAATGCTTCTACACGACGCCGATCAAGGCGCTGTCGAACCAGAAGTTCAACGACCTCGTCGCCCGGTACGGCGCGGACAAGGTCGGCCTGCTGACCGGCGACAACGCGATCAACGGCGACGCGCCCGTGGTGGTCATGACCACCGAGGTGCTGCGCAACATGCTGTACGCGAACTCCGCGACGCTGGAGAACCTGGCCTACGTGGTGATGGACGAGGTCCACTACCTGGCCGACCGTTTCCGCGGCGCGGTCTGGGAGGAGGTGATCATCCACCTGCCCGAGTCGGTCTCGCTGGTCTCGCTCTCGGCGACGGTCAGCAACGCCGAGGAGTTCGCGGAGTGGCTGGTCACCGTCCGCGGCGACACGGCGGTGGTGGTCTCCGAGCACCGCCCGGTGCCGCTCTGGCAGCACGTCCTCGTCGGCCGGCGGATGTTCGATCTCTTCACCGAGAAGAAGACCGAGAACCTCACGAACAAAGATGTCGACCCGGACCTCAGCCGGTACGTCCGCGAGCAGCTGCGCAAGGTCCAGTACACCCGCTCGGGCCGTCCGATCCGGGCGAAGAACCTCGTCCCGTTCCGGTCCGACGTCATCGAGCGCCTCGACCGCGAAGGCCTGCTCCCGGCGATCACGTTCGTGTTCAGCCGGGCGGGCTGCGACGCCGCCGTGCAGCAGTGCATGGCCGCCGGGCTGCGTCTCACCACTCCGGACGAGCGGGCCGAGATCCGCGCCATCGCCGAGGAGCGCACCCGCGACCTCGCCGCCGAGGACCTGCAGGTGCTCGGCTACTGGGAGTGGCTCGACGGGCTGCAGCGCGGTCTGGCCGCGCACCACGCCGGGCTGCTTCCGGTCTACAAGGAGGTCGTCGAGGAGCTGTTCGTCCGCGGCCTGGTCAAGGCGGTGTTCGCCACCGAGACGCTCGCGCTCGGCATCAACATGCCGGCCCGGTCCGTCGTCCTCGAACGGCTGGTGAAGTTCAACGGCGAGAGCCACGTCGACCTCACCGCGGGGGAGTACACGCAGCTCACCGGCCGGGCCGGTCGTCGCGGTATCGACGTCGAGGGCCACGCGGTCGTCGTCTGGTCGCCGGAGATCGACCCCCGCCACGTCGCCGGCCTGGCGTCGACCCGGACGTATCCGCTGCGCAGCAGTTTCCGGCCGTCCTACAACATGGCCGTGAACCTCGTCGGGTCGGTCGGGCGCGAACGTGCCCGCGAGCTGCTGGAGACCTCGTTCGCCCAGTTCCAGGCCGACCGGGCCGTCGTCGGCCTGGCCAAGCAGGCCCAGCGTCAGCACGACGCGCTCGACGCCTATCAGGAGTCGATGACCTGCCACCTCGGTGACTTCGCCGAGTACGCGGCGCTGCGCAGGCAGATCAAGGACCGCGAGAACGCGCTGGCCAAGCAGGGCGCGTCGCAGCGCCGGGCGGCGGCAGCCGATTCGCTGGAGAGACTACGCATCGGCGACGTCATCCTGGTGCCCACGGGGCGCCGGGCGGGCCTCGCCGTCGTGCTCGACCCCGGGACGCAGCCGCTCGGTGAGTCCCGTCCGTTGGTGCTCACCGCGGACCGCTGGGCCGGGCGGCTCTCACTCGCCGACTTCACCGCCGAGATCGACGTCCTCACCCGGATGCGAGTGCCCAAGCACTTCAACCACCGCGCGCCCCAGGCCCGTCGCGACCTGGCCTCGGCGCTGCGTACGGCGGGTGCCGACCTGGCCGGCGTGCGCAAGAAGAAGGGGCGCGCCGCCGCCGCGGACGACGAGCTGCTCGGGGAACTGCGCGCCGCGCTGCGCCGCCACCCCTGCCACGGGTGCAACGACCGGGAGGAGCACGCCCGCTGGGCCGAGCGCTTCGACCGGCTCTCCACCGAGACCCACCAGCTCGAGCAGCGCGTGCACAACCGCACGAACTCGCTCGCGCGTACGTTCGATCAGGTCTGCGGCCTGCTGGAGAGCCGGGGCTATCTGGACGGCGAGCGGGTGACCGACGCCGGGCGCGGGCTCGCCCGGATCTGGTCGGAGTCCGACCTGCTGGTCGCCGAGTGCCTGCGCGCCGAGGTCTGGGAGGGTCTGTCCGCGCCGGAGCTGGCCGGTGCGGTGTCCGCGCTGGTGTACGAGGCCCGGCGGGCCGACGAGAGCCCCACCCCGGTGCCGAGCGGCCCGCTGCGCGATTCGCTCGCCGTCGTCGGCCGGCTGGCG
This sequence comes from Cryptosporangium arvum DSM 44712, assembly GCF_000585375.1. Classification (NCBI taxonomy): domain Bacteria; kingdom Bacillati; phylum Actinomycetota; class Actinomycetes; order Cryptosporangiales; family Cryptosporangiaceae; genus Cryptosporangium; species Cryptosporangium arvum. The sequence goes on along the minus strand of NZ_KK073874.1, from coordinate 6,051,988 downwards.
TCGGAGCTGGCCCGCGACGAGGGGGAGCGCGGCCTGTCGCTCACCCGCGAGCCCGACTACGGCTTCGTCTGGCCGGCCTACCGGTGGGCCCGGGGGGAGCCGCTGGAGCGGGTCCTCACGGCCGCCTCCGGGGTCGAGGGCGAGATGCCGGCCGGTGACTTCGTGCGCTGGTGCCGGCAGGTGCTCGACCTGCTCGACCAGATCGCGGGCGCGGCCCCGGCGGGCAGCACGCTGCGCTCCACCGCCCGCCAGGCCATCGACGCCACCCGACGAGGAGTCGTCGCCTACACCGCCCTGTAGCGCGCCGATCGCCCGGTTAATGCCGTTTCTTGTGTTTTGATTCCGGCGTTCCGGGCGATCGGTGTTCCTACTGACTGGGGGTTCGGTGCGGCACGACGGCAGTGGGCAGAACGGACATGACCGCGCTTTCCTTGCCGACGAACTGGGTGGGGTACCCGGTGCCCGGGAGTCGGCCGACGGTGTCGACGTCGCCGCGGACCACGCGGCGTTCTCGGCCGCGTTCGACGCTCCGGGGGACCACCACGACTTCATCGACGACTTCGTCGACCTGGTCGGCCACCACCTGCGGACGCCGCTGACCGCGATCCGCACCCTGCTCGAGCTGCTCGCCGACGACAGCGGCGGCGGGCTCGACCCGGCGACCGCCCGGCGGCTCGTCGGCGCGGTGCAGGCGAACTCCGACCGGATGCTGCGCGTGATCGACACGCTGCTGCTGCTCGCGCGGGCCCGGCACGCCGAGGCGGCGCGTGACCACGTCCCGGTCGACCTGGCGGCGGTCGTCGACCGGGTCGGCTCGGCGATGGCGCCGGCCGCCGACGGCAGCGGGATCTCGATGACCGTGGAGGCCACAGATCCGGTGTGGACGGTCGGCGATCCGGTGCTGCTGGAACGTGCGATCGGGCACCTCGCGGGCAACGCGCTGCGCTTCACCGACCGCGGCGGGCAGCTGAGCCTGCGGGCGCTGGCCGAGCCACGCCCGGCGATCGAGGTGCAGGACACCGGCGTCGGCATCCCGCCCGAGCGTCAGCCGGGCCTGCTGCGCCCGCTGGTGCTCACCGCGGGCGCCGCCCCCTCCGACGACGCCCACCTGGGGCTGGGCACGGTCAGCGCGATCGCCCGCGCTCACCAGGGAGACATCGACATCCGATCGGCGCCGGGCCGCGGGACGACCTTCCGCATCACGTTCCCGACAGCGCCTTCGTGAGACGGCCGACCGCGCTCTCGAGCCCCCACCGCTCCGCCAGGGCCTCGACCCGCTCCGGGTCGACCGGGGTGCTCGGGAGCGCGTCGGTGACCGGCGGGATCGCGATGTCCCGCGCCACCCGCACGACGTCCGGTGCGACCGCCAGGTACTCCCGGGCCGCGTCCAACCGCTTCCACGACGACGCCGGGAGCGCCGTGTTGCGCGCGTCGACCGCCGCGAGCAGCCCGGTCAGATCGCCGAACCGTCCGAGCAGCCCGGCCGCGGTCTTCTCGCCGATCCCGGCCACGCCCGGCAGACCGTCGCTCGGGTCGCCACGCAGGGTCGCGAAATCGGCGTACTGGCTGGGCTCGACGCCGTACTTCGCCCGGACCGCCGCCGCGTCCATCTCCTCCAGCTTCGCCACGCCCCGGCCGGTGTAGAGCACCCGGACGCCGTTCGCGTCGTCGATCAGCTGAATGAGGTCGCGGTCACCGGTCACGACGTCGACCGGACCGGGGCCGCGGGTGGCCAGCGTCCCGATCACGTCGTCGGCCTCGTAGTCGGCCGCACCCACGGTCGCGATGCCGAACGCGGCGAGGACCTCGAGCAGCACCGGGACCTGCGGGCTCAGCTCGTCGGGGATCTCCTCCTCGTCGGGCTCGCCGGCCACCCGGTGGGCCTTGTACGAGGGCACCAGCGCGACCCGCCAGGACGGCCGCCAGTCCTCGTCCAGGCAGGCGACCAGCCGGTTCGGCCGGAACCGGGTGACGAGCGTCGACGTCATGTCGAGGAAGCCGCGCACGGCGTTGATCGGGGTACCGTCCGGCGCCGTGATCGACGTCGGCACGCCGTAGAACGCACGGAAGTACAGACTGGCCGCGTCGAGGAGCATCAGTGCGCCGGGTGTCGTGGTCACGGGTCCAGCCTGCCAGACTTCGCCACACCGGTCGCGCAGGGACAATGGGACTCATGGACAACGTGAAGATCACCAACGTCCCCGACGCGAGCCGGTACGAAGCGGACGTGGACGGCGCTCAGGCCGGCGTCGTCGAGTACCAGCTCGACGGCGACACCATCATGTTCACCCACACCGGGGTGCCACCGGAGTTCGAGGGCCGTGGCATCGCCTCCCAGCTGGCCCGGTTCGTGCTCGACGACGCCCGCGCCCGCGGCCTCGAGGTTTTACCCCGCTGCCCGTACATCGCCGGCTGGATCGCGCGGCACACCGACTACCTCGACCTGGTGCCCGAAGGGGCACGCGCGCGGTACAAGTTGCCCGCTTCGTCCTGACGGCGCGTTCTCGTCGGGGCCCCGTCGTACTGTGAACGGCATGTCTGACGCCCTCTATCCGTCCGACCGGCTCCGCGTGGCCCAGCGGGCCACGGCCGCGGCCGGTCTGGACGCGCTCCTGCTGACGCCCGGCGCCGATCTGCGGTACCTGACCGGCTACGACGCGCACGCGCTGGAGCGGCTGACCTGCCTCGTGCTCCCGGCCGACGGCGACCCGGTGCTCGTCGTACCCGCACTCGAGGAGGCGGCCGCGAAGGCCTCCCCGGCCGGCGGCATCGACCTGGAGATCCGCGCGTTCGCCGAGGGCGCCGACGCGTACGCGGTGATCCGGGACCTGCTCGGGGGGCCGCGGCGGCTGGGCCTCGCCGACCGGATGTGGGCCGAACAGGTCCTCGCCTTCCGGGCCGCGTTCCCCGGCGCCGAGCAGCTGCTGGCCGGCGGCGTGCTGCGGCCCCTGCGGGTGCGGAAGTCACCGGCCGAGATCGAGGCCCTGCGCCGCGCCGGCCAGGCCATCGACCGCGTGCACGAGCGGATGGGCGAGTGGCTCCTCGCCGGGCGCACCGAGGCCGCGGTGGGCCGCGACATCGCCGACGCGATCCTGAGCGAAGGCCACGCCACCGTGTCGTTCGTGATCGTCGGCTCCGGGCCGAACGGCGCCAGCCCCCACCACGCGGTGTCCGACCGCGTGATCGAGGACGGCGACCCGGTCGTCGTCGACATCGGCGGCATCACCGTCGACGGCTACTGCTCCGACTCCACCCGCACGTACGTCCTGGGCGCCCCGCCCGAGGGTTTCGCGACCGCCTACGCGGTCCTGCAGGAGGCCCAGGAGGCCGGCGTCGCCGCGGTCCGCCCGGGCGTCACGGCCGCCGAGGTCGACGCCGCCTGCCGCGACGTGCTGACCGCCGCCGGCTACGGCGACGCGTTCATCCACCGCACCGGCCACGGGATCGGCCTGGAGGAACACGAGGAGCCGTGGATCATCGGCGGGAACGAAACGGTGCTGGAGGAGGGGATGGCCTTCAGCGTCGAGCCCGGGTTCTATCTGGCCGGGCGGTACGGGGCGAGGATCGAGGACATCGTCGTGTGCACCGCAGAGGGCCCCGACCGCCTGAACGTGACCCCGCGGACGCTGACTTTGCTGTAGGCCGGGATATGGGAAGCGTGCTGAGAGGGGTATTCGTGGCCGTGCCGCCTGGTATGGGCCGGCGCGAAGAAGGCCGGGCTACCTGACCGCAGCGGGGTCTTGTCTCGACTCGCAGAATTCGGGCCGCGGTGCACGCAGAGGGCCGTGGCCCTCGCCACGATCCCACCTGTCTGATCATCGAGCACGGGTCGGCGCCGCGGGTTGCGCCCAGTGGGTGCCGCCACTGGGTGTCGCCGCTGATTGCCCTCGTGTCGGTCGCCGCCGCTGGTCTCCGCTGTCTGTGGCCCTTGTTGGTCTCTGCCGTCTGTGGCCCTTGTTGGTCTCTGCCGTCCGTGGCCCCGCTGGTCACCGCCGCCCGTGGCCCCGCTGGCCGCCGGCCGAGTCGCTCGCACCCACCGCTGCACCGGGCGCGCCCTCTTCCCTGCGCCCAGCCCACCCCCTTACCGCAGCGCGGAGCCGACCGACTGCGGACAGGAGGTCAGGCGAGCCCACGGTCGCGGGCGTAGAGGGCGGCCTGGGTGCGGTCGCGGAGGCCGAGGCGGCTCAGGATGTTGGAGACGTGGTTCTTCACGGTCCCTTCGCTCACGACCAGAGCGGCCGCGATCTCGCGGTTCGTCGCACCGCGGGCGAGGCAGCGCAGGACGTCCACCTCCCGGGCGGTGAGCCCACCCGGCGCGGGGGACGGCAGCGGGCCGCTCCGGTCGGCGGCGGCCAGCAATCGTGCGGTGACCGCCGGATCGAACTGGTCGACGCCGGCGTGCGCCATCCTCACCGCGCGAGCCAGCTCCGCGGCCGGAAGATCCTTGAGCAGGTACCCGTTGGCACCGGCACGCAGCGCCCGCACCACGTACTCCTCGTCGTCGAAGGTCGTGAGCATGACGACCCGACAGCCGGGCGCCTGGCGCCGCACCGCGGCGGTGGCCTCGACCCCGTCGGAGGCCGGCATGCGTACGTCCATGAGAACCACGTCCGGCCGGAGCCGCACGGCCAGCGCCACGGCCTCCCGCCCATCCGCGGCCGTGCCCACGACCGTGATGCCGTCCTCCAGCGCCAGCAGTGACGCCACCCCCTCCCGAACCAGCCGTTGATCATCAACCACGAGCACGCTGGTCCCGCCGCCCGTTCCCGCGGCACCGACGGCGTTCGAGGCCCCAGCGACGGTCACGGCACCGGCCGCGCTCGTGGCGTCATCCGCCGCGCCGGAAGCGCTCGTCGCGCCGAACGAATCGATGGCACTCCTCGTCTCGGTCACCCCGGCTCCGCTCGCAACGCGGTCTGCGCCGGAATGCGCGCGACGAGCGTGGTTCCCGCTCCGGGCTCGCCGACAAGCTCCAGCACCCCACCGACCGCGCTCACGCGCTCACGCAACCCGACGAGCCCGAACCCCGAGCCGTGCCCCGACCCGCTCGCCGCCGCCGCGCTCGCCTCCGCCCCCGGGCGCGTGAACCGCGTGCTGAGCGATGCCTCCGCGCCGCCCACCGCCCGATCAGCGTCGCCCACCGCCCGATCGGCGCCGACCGCCGCCCGATCAGCGCCGACCGCCGTCCGATCAGCGCCGCTCGAGTGAGCGACAGCCGCCGGAATCGGAGAGCGGAGACCGGAGCCGTCGTCGCGAACGGTCAGCGTCGTGGCGTCAGCAGCGAAATGGACGGCCACCGAGACCGAACCCGCACCCGAGTGCCGCAGCGCGTTCGTGAGGCCCTCCTGCGCGACGCGGAACAGCACGTCCTCGACCGGGGCCGAACATCGCTCGTCGCCGACAACACCGCAGGTGACCGCTACCCCCGTCGACCCCAGCCGCGCCACCAGCTCGTCCAGACGCAGCACCAGCGATCCCGCCGCGCCGGCCCCGACCGGGTCGATCAGCGGCTCCAAGCCCTGTCGCTCGGTCCGCACGGGCCCGGGCGGCGGTGCGCGCAGGGCGGAGACCGAGCGCCGGACGTCGGCCAAAGCCTCTCGTGCCGAGGCGCGCGCGTCGACGACCGCCTGGTCGGCGACGTCGGGATCCCGGGCCCGGTAAGCGGTGGCCTTTTCCAGCTGGATCGTCACCGCGGTGAGGTGGTGACCCAGGCTGTCGTGCAGGTCACGCGCGACCCGGTTGCGTTCGTCGGCCGCGGCGAGCGCGGCCACCCGTTGCTGGGACGCGGCCAGCTCGTCCACCAGCCGCTCGGCGCGGGCGCGGTCGGCGTCCGCCGCCACCGTGGCCGCGGCCATGGCCACCGCCAGCACCAGCCCGACCGTGAACATCACCAGGTCACCGAGCGCTTCCCGGTCGGACGGCCAGCCCGGGTCGGCCACCGTCCACCACCCGACGAGCGCCACCCCGCAGCCCGCGGCGGCCAGGTGACCGGCCCGCCGGCCCCGGGTCAGGTAGACGGCGAACGGCACCAGCAGGAACAGGACCCGCGCGAGCCCGGACGTGTCGGCCGCGACCACGACGACGATCAACGCCGCCCGGCCGAGCAGCGTGGCCCGGCCGGCGCGTTCGAGCGCGACCAACGCCAGTAGCCCGGCGACGAACACCGCGGCCCGCCACGCGACGACCGGCGCCAACCCGGCGACCCCGAAGTACAGCCCGCCGGCCAGCACGGTGCCGTACAACGTGGATGCCACCCGAGCCAGCCGCATGCCTTCACGTTAAACGGCCCGGGACCTGCGGAGAATCCGTCGAACGGCATAGGTCGTTAGTCACGGGTGCCCGTGCCGGACGGCGCCGGGATGCGTCCGGTGACACTGCCGCCGGACGTCGCCGCGTCTTTACCGTCGAGGCCCCTCGAGAACAAGGAGCCTCCCGATGACCGACTCCGCCCGCTACCGCCTTGCCGGTGCCGCCGGCCTGCTCACCGGCGTCCTGCTGCTGTTCAACGACCTCCGCCGGGAGGACCTCGTACCGGAGAACGCCGTCACCGAGAGCATCGCGCCGGTGCCTGCGGTGCTCGCGCTCTTCGCCCTCACCGGCCTCTACCTCTGGCAGCGGCACACCGCGGGCACGCTCGGCCTGGTCGCCTACGCGCTCAACCTGGCCGGTGTGGCGGGCCTGCTGGTCGGCGAGTTCGCGAGCCACTTCCTGTTCAGCGACCTCTCGACGACCGAGGTCGAGGCGCTCCTGGAGGGCCGGCCCCGGGCGGGCTTCCTGGTGATCGCCGCGGTGTTCGCGCTGGGTGTGGTGCTGTTCGCGATCGTGTCCTGGCGGTCCTTCCCCCGCTGGGCGGTGGCGCTGTACGCGGTCGGGTTCGTGCTCGCTGCGCTGCGCGGCGCGGTCCCCGACCTCGTGGTCTCGGTCGGCTTCCTGCTCGGCTCGGCCGGGATTCTCGGGCTTTCGTGGACGCTCTGGCGCGCGCCGTCGCCCGCCCCGGCGCCCTCGGTGGTCGCCGCGGCGTGACCCGGCCCACGCGGTCCGACGCCGGGCGGGAACTGTCGGTGGCGGGGAGCACAATGACCCCCATGGCGACGCTCTACCGCAACGGCGAGGTCTACAGTCCCGCGGATCCTTTCGCGACCGCGCTGCTGGTCGAGGGTGACCGCGTGTTGTTCGTCGGCTCCGACGATGCGGCCGACGCCGCCGCGTTCGGGGCCGACGAGGTCGTCGACCTGGAGGGTGCGCTCGTCGTGCCGGGCTTCGTCGACGCCCACGTGCACACGACGCAGACCGGCATCGGCCTGCTCGGCCTCGACCTCACCGGCGCCCCGTCGCTCACCGCGGCGCTGGACGCGGTCGCCCGCCACGTCGCGGAGCATCCCGGCGTCGTCCTGGGGCACGGCTGGGACGAGAGCGCGTGGCCGGAGCGACGCGCGCCCACCACGGCCGAGCTCGACCGGGCGGCGGGCGACCGCCCGGTCTACCTCGCTCGGGTCGACGTGCACTCGGCCGCCGCGTCGAGCGCGCTGCGGTCCACCGTGCCCGGCCTCACCGGCCTGACCGGTTACGACGCCGATCAGCCGGTCACCCGCGACGCCCACCACGCCGTCCGCGGCATCGCGCTGGCGTCGGTCACCCCCGCCCAGCGGGCCGACGCCCAGCGCGCCACCCGCGCGCACGCCGCCTCGCGGGGAATCGTCGCGCTGCACGAGTGCGGCGGGCCCGACATCGGCGGCGAGGACGACTTCACCGGCCTCCTGGCGCTGGCCGCCGACGAGCCCGGCCCCGACGTCTTCGGCTACTGGGGCGAGTGGCGCGCGGCGGCGAAGGCCCGCGAACTCGGCGCGGTCGGCGCCGGGGGCGACCTCTACGTCGACGGGGCGCTCGGCTCCCGCACGGCCGCGCTCTCCGCGCCCTTCGCCGACGACCCGAACACCAACGGCCACCTCTACGCCGACGCCGATCAGATCGCCGAGCACCTGGTGGACTCGGTGCGCCACGGCACCCAGGCCGGCTTTCACGCCATCGGGGACCGGGCGCTCGCCGCCGTCGCCGAGGGATTCTCGCTGGCCGCGGGCACCGTCGGTCTCGACAAGCTGCGTGTCGGCCGGCACCGCGTCGAGCACGCCTCGATGCTCGACGCCGCGCTGATCAAGGCCCTGGTCAACTACGGGGCCGTGGCGAGCATGCAGCCGGCGTTCGAGGCCGCGTGGGGCGGTCCCGGCGGCATGTACGTCCAGCGGCTCGGTGCGGAGCGGGCCGAAACGCTGAACCCGTACGCGGCCCTGGCCGGCGTCGGGGTCCCGCTGGCCTTCGGCTCGGACGCTCCGGTGTCGCCGCTCGACCCGTGGGGCACCGTCCGCGCGGCCGCGTTCCCGCACCATCCGCGCCACGCGATAAGCGTCCGGGCGGCGTTCGCCGCGCACACCCGGGGCGGCTGGCGCGCGCTCGGCCGCGACGACGGAGGCATGCTGGTCCCCGGGGCGGTGGCGTCGTTCGCGGTCTGGGCCGTGGAGGAGCTCGTCATCCAAGCGCCCGACGACCGGGTCGCCCGGTGGAGCACCGACCCCCGCGCCGGTATCCAGGGCCTGCCCGCGCTGAGCGAAGGAGCGATCCCCCCACGCTGTCTGCGCACGGTCGTCCGCGGTGCCCCGGTGTTCACCGGCGAGTGAGGCCACGGAGGACGATGACACGCCCATTGTCTGTTTTGTCTGATTCAGCGGGGCAAATTTCCCTTCGCTGCGGTTGACCAGGCATGATGTCCGTACTGTCGGCGAAAGCCGGTATTGACAGGAGACGGACGGCAATTACGGTGTCCAAGTAACTTCCTCGGGCATCGGACGGCGACGGAACGTGCCTTCGCTAGCTGGGCAAACGCGGTGGCGCCACCGCAGGGGCCAGGTCCAGCCGGCGAAGGGTGGCGGGACGACGACGGTCGCGGCCGGTGCCAGGTCGCGGTGATGGTGGTGACGGAGGGTCAGTAGACAACGTCTGGCGTAGCAGGCAGCCAGCCGCTCCGCAGTCGGTCCGAAGGTCCTCCCGAACTCCTCCCGTACCGGTCGGGGAACTCCGAAGCAGGGGCGCGGCGTGCACGCCGCGCCCCTGTGGCTGTTCTGGCGGCGATACCACAGTGGGGTGGGTCGCATTGGTCGCCCCACCCGGCCCCGGATTGCCGGGGGAGTGGGCACAATCGTTGCCAGGACACGACCCCTCCCGGGTCGGGAGGGAGGTTCGGTGCTGCCACGAAGTGACGCGGAGAGCGGTTCGCCCGCCGCCGTGGTTCCCGCCCCGCCCCCCGATCCCCTTGCTCCCGCCGGAGCCGACCCGAGCGCCGTCGGGACCTCGCAAACCCCCGAGCCCCTCACCGAGGCGGTCCCAGCCACCGCGCTCCCGCCAACCGGCACCCCGACCGCTACGGCCCCGGCCGATAAGACCCCGGCCGTCGACGCCCCGGCGGATGCTGCTTCGAACGGCGCTGCTTCGAACGGCGCAGCTTCGAACGGCGCTGCTTCGAACGGCGCTGCTTCGAACGGCGCAGCACCGGCCACTGGCGCGCTGGCTGACGCGGCTCTGGCCACGGCTGCCCCCGGCAGCGGCAATCCGGCCGGTGGAGCTTCGGCCGGTGAGGCTCCGGGGGAGGTAGCTCCGGCCGTCGACACTTCAGCCGACGAAACCTCGGTCTCTGCGGCTTCGCCCCCATCAGCCCCAGCCTCCACAGCGCCGGGTGCCAAAGCGCCAGCCGCTGATGCCCCGGCCGCCGTAGCGCCGGCCGCCGCAGCGCCGGCCGCTGACGCCACGGCCACGGTCCCGGCCGCCGCAGCGCCAGCCGCCGCAGCGCCAGCCGCCGTAGCGCCGGCCGCCGTAGCGCCAGCCGCTAATGCCCCGGCCGCCACGGCCACAATCCCGGCCGCCGTAGCGCCGGTCGCCGCAGCGCCAGCCGCTGATGCCCCGGCCGCCACAGCCACGGTCCCGGCCGCTTCGGCCACCGACTCTCCGGTTGATGAGGAGCCGGGCGCGGTCGTGGAGGCGGGCGGGCGCAGTGGGCGGTGGCGGCCCTGGAGCAAGGGGGCCGTGGATCCGGAGCGGCCGCCGCTGCGGGGCTGGGTCGCTGCGCTCCTGGCTGTCGCGTCCGGGGCGTTGCTCGTTCCGGCGTTCCCGCCGCACGACCTGTGGTGGCTCGCGCCGGTCGCGGTCGCGATGCTGGCTGTCGCGGTGCACCGTCAGCGGGCGCGGCGTGGGGCGTGGCTCGGGCTGCTGCACGGTCTCGTGTTCTTCGTCGTCCTGCTCGACTGGGTCGGGATCTACGTCGGCGACGCGTTCGTCTATCTGCTGGGGGCCGTGGAGGCGGCGTACGTCGCCGGGCTCGGGGCGGTGCTCGCCGGGAGTTCGCGGCTCGTGGATCGGTACCGCTGGAGTTGGCCGGTGGTCGTCGGGGCCGGGTGGGTCACCCAGGAGGCGGTGCGTGGGCGCTGGCCGTTCGGGGGCTTCCCGTGGGGGCGGCTCGCGTTCGCCGAGACCGACGGCCCGCTGCTGCACCTGGCCTCGATCGCCGGTGCGCCCCTCGTCACGTTCGCTACCGCCGCGCTGGGGGGATTGCTCGTCGCCGCTCTGTGGCGCCGCTGGCCGCTGACCGATCACCGGCTCGCACGTCACCTGCTCGCGGCCCCGCCGAACACCCCCACCGCCGGGATGTCGGCTTCTGGGCGGCGGGCCGGGATCCGGGCGGCGGCGTGGCTCGGGGCGGTCGGCGTCGTCCTGCTCGCGGCCTGGTTCGTGCCGACGCCGACCGCCGACGGGCAGAAGATCACCGTCGCCGTGATCCAGGGCAACGTTCCGCGCCTCGGGCTCGACTTCAACGCTCAGCGTCGCGCGGTGCTCGACAACCACGTCACGCGCACGTTGACGCTCGCGAAGGACGTCGCGGCCGGGCGGGCCGCCCAGCCCGACCTGGTCATCTGGCCGGAGAACGCCTCGGACATCGACCCGCTGGTCAACGAGGACGCCCGTGCGGAGATCGACGAGGCGGCCTCCGCGATCAAGGCGCCGATCCTCGTCGGCGCGGTGCTGCGCGGGCCGGGGGAGTACCTGACCAACGCCGGGCTGGTCTGGGTGCCCGGTGAGGGCCCGACCGACCGCTACGAGAAGCGTCACCCGGTGCCGTTCGGGGAGTACATCCCGATGCGGTCGCTCGCCCGGAAGATCACGACGAAGGTCGACCTGGTCCGTCGCGACTTCAAGGCCGGCACCGAGATCGGCACCGTCGGCATGCCGACGACGACCGCGGGCACGGTCCAGGTGGGCGACGTGATCTGCTTCGAGGTCGCCTACGACCACCTGGTGGCCGACACCGTGAACGCCGGTGCGCAGATCCTCGCGGTCCAGACCAACAACGCCACGTTCGGCCTGAGCGGCGAGAGCCCGCAGCAGGTCGCGATGGCGCGGCTGCGTGCGGTCGAGCACGGGAAGTGGGCGGTCGTCGCGTCGACCAGCGGGATCTCCGCCACAATCGGCCCGAACGGGCACATCTACGACCACGCGGGTCTCTTCTCGGCCGGAACGCTGATCCGGTCACTTGCGTTGTCAGAGGACCGTACGCTGGCCACCGCAGTGGGCCAGTGGCCGGAAGCGGCGTTCTGCACGCTCAGCGGAGCCGCATTGCTCGCGGCCGCTGCGCTGCGGCGACGTCGAGCGGCCGGCGTGGGACGAACGACGGAGGAAGGCTGACACCGATGACGGCCGAGAAGATGGAGCAGGACACCGGCCCGGCCTCGAACCGCGAGGAGTATCCCGGCCTGGGGAACGTGGTCGTCGTCATCCCGACCTACAACGAGGCCGAGAACATCCGGCCGATCGTCACCCGGCTCCGCCGCGCGGTGCCCGAGGTCGAGGTGCTGGTGGCCGACGACGGGTCCCCGGACGGCACCGGCGAGATCGTCGACGAGATGGCCGCCGCCGATCCGCGCGTGCACGTGCTGCACCGCACCAGCAAGGAGGGGCTCGGCGCGGCGTACCTCGCCGGGTTCGCCTGGGCGGCCGAGCACGGCGCCGACGTCATGGTGGAGATGGACGCCGACGGATCGCACGACCCGGACGAGCTGCCGCGGCTGCTCAACGCGCTGCGCGACGCCGACGTCGTGATCGGCTCACGCAAGGTGCCGGGCGGCAAGATCGTCAACTGGCCGATGTCGCGGGTGATGATCTCGCACGTCGGGAACCTGTACACGCGGCTGGCGCTGAGCATCCCGGTGAAGGACAGCACGGCCGGGTTCCGCGCCTACCGCGCCGAGGTGATCGCACCGGAGAACCTGGCCGGGGTCGCGTCCCAGGGGTACTGCTTCCAGATCGACATGGTGTACCGGGCCTGGCGCGCCGGCTACCGGGTCGTCGAGGTGCCGGTGACGTTCGCCGAGCGGGAGCGCGGGCACAGCAAGATGAGCTCGGACATCGTCCGGGAAGCGCTGTGGCGGGTCGGTCTGTGGGGCGTGCAGGCGCGCCTCGACACGGCCCGGAAGGCGATCGACAAGCTGCGCTGAGAGGCTGCTGAGAGTTTCGGCCGGTGCGGCGGGCCGGCCGTACGCTGGAAACATGCGAGCCCTTCTCGCCGCGTTCGTCGTACTGATCGTGGCCGCCACCGTGGAGATCACCCTGCTCGTCCGCGTCGGCCAGGAGGTCGGGCTCGGATGGACGTTCCTGCTGCTCGTCGGCAGCGCGCTACTCGGCAGCTGGCTGCTGCGCCGGGAGGGCGCCCGGGCGTTCCGGGCGCTGCGTGAAGCCGCCGCGGCCGGGCGCACCCCGGCGAAGGAGACCGCCGAAGGGGCGGTCGTGCTGGCGGGCGGCCTGCTCATGATCCTGCCCGGCCTGATCAGCGACGTCGTCGGCCTGCTGCTGCTGGTGCCGCCGATCCGGGCGCTCGCCGGGCGGTTGGTCCTGCGCTCGGCCGTGCGCCGGATGCCGCCGGACGTCAGCAGCGCGCTGCTCGGCCCGATGCAGGTGCGGTCGCGCCGGGTGAAGGCGGACGCCGCCGCTCCCGGGCAGGGCGAGCCGGTGCCGCCGCGGGAGTTCGCGCCCGGCCGTGGCACCGTGATCGACGGCGAGCTCGATCGCTGACACACGAGAACCCGCCGCCCCGATGGGACGGCGGGTTCTCGTGATCATTGGTCAGGCGGAGCGGCTCCGCCGACCTCGAAGGACTTCCAGGCGCTCGGCCAGGACCTCCTCGAGCTCGGCGACCGTGCGACGCTCCAGGAGCATGTCCCAGTGCGTACGCGGCGGCTTGGCCTTCTTGGCCTCGGGCTCGTCACCGTCGATGATTCGCGCCACGGTACCGTCGGCCCGGCATTCCCACGTGATCGGGATTTCCGCGTCGGCGGCGAAAGGGACCGTGAACCGGTGACCACGCGGGCACAGGTACTCTCCCTGCTGGCGGGGCGCCAGCTCCGTGTTGCGGTCGGTCTCGTAGCTTACGGCTCCGAGCCGACTACCGCGCAGCGTGCGCTCACCCATCTGCATCAACCCCCTGGCGTCTGCGGTCAGCCACCGGTACCAACGACGATGACGGACAGAAGATTCCGCCGTCGCTGACTTATGTGCCCAGCAGCACACCACCGCATGCGCGTATGCGGCAACTCGTTACAAGGAGGACACGCGTGGAGCACACCGGCGAGGTTGGATTCCCCACCGCCGATCGGTCCCGGCAGATCGTCCTCGCGGTCGCGCTTCTCCGCTTGGCCGTCGGCGCCGTGTCCACCGTCCAGCCTACTGCGCTTCCCCGGGGACTGGGTATCGATAGCGCCACGGCGGCACGAGCGACGTTTATCACCCAAATGTTCGCAAGTCGGGAGATTGCCATCGCACTCGGCACGAGTTACGCGGTCGTGCGCGGGCGGAGTCCGCAGCCGTGGCTCCTCGCGTCGGCGCTGTCCGACGGGGCCGACGCGGTGACGCTGATCACCGCGGCCCGCCAGGGCCGGGTCGCGAAGCTCGGGGCCTACGCGGCCGCGGCCGGTGCGGTCGCCGCCGTCGGCGCCTCCCTCTGGGCCGCCACCCGTCGCCCCTGACCCACCCACCGGCGCGCCGCCGGCCCACGAGACCCCGCCGACGAGTACAGACCCCGCCGACGAGTACAGACCCCGCCGACGAGCACAGACCCCGCCGCGGCGCGCCAGGGGCGGGCGTCACGTGCAGTGACCGCCGCCGGGATCCGCTACCGTGCGCTCGGCCGTACAACCCCGGCCGGCGACTACGGAGAGACAGGCGGCGAGCATGGCGGTGTCGGGCGGGGACGAGTACGACGTGATCGTCGTCGGTGCCGGACCGGTCGGGGAGAACGTGGCCGACCAGGTCGTCCGCGGCGGTCTGAGTGCCGTCGTCGTCGAGCGGGAACTCGTCGGCGGTGAATGCTCGTACTGGGCCTGCATCCCGAGTAAGGCGCTGTTGCGTCCGGCCGCCGCCCTCGCCGACGCCCGGCGCGTCGACGGCGCGGCCACCGCGGTCCGCGGCGGTCCGAACCCCGAGCAGGTGCTCGCCCGCCGCACCGGTTTCACCTCCAACTGGTCCGACGACTCGCAGGTCGGCTGGCTCGATTCGGCCGGCATCGCGCTGGTCCGCGGCACCGCACGGCTGGTGGGGGAGCGGCAGGTCGAGATCCGCACCCGCGACGGCGGTAGCCGCCGGGTCACCGCCCGCCAGGCCGTCGTGATCGCCACCGGCAGCAAGCCGGCGGTGCCAGACCTGCCCGGCCTGGCCGAGGCCGACCCGTGGACGAGCCGGGACGCGACGTCGGCGACCGCGGTCCCCGACGAGCTCGCGGTGCTCGGCGGTGGCGTCGTCGGTTGCGAGATGGCCACCGCGTTCGCCTCGCTGGGCAGCCGGGTGACGGTGATCGCCCGGGGCGGGAGCCTCCTGCCCCGGTTCGAGCCGTTCGTGGGTGAGCTGGTGCTCACCGGCCTGCGCTCCGCGGGTGTCGACGTGCGGCTCGGCGCGACGGTCTCCGCGGTCGAGCGCGACGAGGTCGGCGTCCGGATCGAACTGGCGGACGCCGACGCGACCCGCGCGGTCCGCGCGGACGAGATCCTGGTCGCGACCGGCCGGGTGCCCGCCGTCGACGGGCTCGGCCTCGAGGTGGCCGGCTTTTCCGGCCTCCAGGTCGACGACAGCTGCCGCGTCGTCGGCGTCGACTGGCTCTACGCGGCGGGCGACGTCAACGGGCGGGCGCTGCTGACGCACATGGGCAAGTACCAGGCCAGGGCGTGCGGCGCGGCGATCGTCGCGCGGGCCGGTGGCGACGCCGCCGAGCCCACGCCGTGGAGCCCGTACGCCGCCACCGCGGACCACGCGGCGGTGCCACAGGCCGTGTTCACCGACCCCGAGGTCGGGGCGGTGGGGCTCACCGAGGCCGAGGCGCGCGACGCCGGGCGGCCGGTGCGGGCGGTCGAGTACGACCTGGCGCAGGTGGCCGGGGCGTCGCTCTTCGCCGACGGATATCTCGGCCGGGCGAAGCTCGTGATCGACGTCGAGCGCGAGGTGATCGTCGGCGCCACGTTCGTCGGGGCCACCGCGGCCGAACTCGTGCACGCGGCCACGATCGCGATCGTCGGCGAGGTTCCCCTGGCCCGCCTCTGGCACGCCGTGCCCAGCTTCCCCACCATCTCCGAGGTCTGGCTCCGTCTTCTGGAGGCGGCGGCGCAACCGCCGAAGTCCTGAGCCGACGGCGGCGCGGCCGGACGAGCGCGAGATCGCCTCTCCGGCCGCGCCGATTCTCAGCGGGCCGCGCTCAGGACCCGCTTGGCCAGGTTCTGGCCCTGCTCCTCGGCGGTGGTGTGGGCCGCCTGGAGGAGCTGCGCGGCCAGCGGGCGCAGTTCGGCCATGGCCGGGTTGGCCTCGGCCAGCGTCAGCTCGGTCTCGACGATCGAGAGGTCCAGGCCCCACATGTCGGCGAACACGCGGCGCAGGTAGGGCGTGTTGTGGTCCCAGCCTTCGCGCGGTGTTCCCGGGCCGTAGCCACCGCCGCGCACGGTCACCAGCACCGCGGGGCGTCCGGCGATCGCCGAGGGCCCGCCAGGGGCGAACGCCGGGGTGGTGATCAGCGTGTCGATCCACAGCTTCACGTGGTGCGGGATCGCGTAGTTGTAGAGCGGGATCGCGAGCAGGAACGCGTCGGCGGCGACGAGTTCGTCGGCGAGCGTCGCCGCGGTCGCGAGGGCCTCGTTCTGGCCGGCGGTGCGGTTCTCGGCCGGGGTCATGCCGGCGCCGAGGGCGGTCGCCCAGGTGGTCGACGGCAGCGGGTCGAGGCCCAGGTCGCGGTGGATCACGCGGGCGTCGGGGTGCTCGGCGCGCCAGGCGGACTGCACGGTGTCGGCGACCGCCCGGCTGACCGAACCCTCGGCACGGATGCTGGCGTCAAGGCGGAACAGGGTCACGAGAACTCCTCGAACAAGGACAGATGTGTTGTCTCACCACTGAGCTGTTGCGGAGATAGTATGTACAGCAGACGATCTGAATGACAACCCGTCTGTGATCCAGTCGATGAGACTTCCCCGGAGCCGTACGATGTGTCCCATGGCCGCGGTCCCCGCCCCCGAAAGCCCGACCATCCCCATCGGAGACGACCTGGGATGGGCCCTCGGGGTGCTGTTCCGCGCCTACGCGAAAGCCAGCGCCGCGGCCCTGGAGGGCGTCCCCGGCGGCCCCCGCGGCTACCAGGTGCTCGCCACGTCGGTGCGCGACACCCCCGGCACGCAGCTCGCGCTGGCCCACCAGCTCGGCGTCGACCGCACGGTGATGACGTACCTGCTCGACGACCTGGAGAAGGCCGGCCTGGTCACGCGGCAGCCCGACCCCGCGGACCGGCGGGCGCGGCGCATCGTCGCCACCGATCAGGGCCGGGAACTGCTCCGCGAGCTCGACGGGCGGCTCTGCGACGTCGAGGCGCACCTGCTCGAGGCGCTCCCCGAGGCCGAGCAGGGCACGTTCCGCGCCCTGCTGCAGCGGCTGGCCGGGCACGCCAACTCGGCCGACCCGCTGCACAACACGTGCCAGGCGGTCGCCGAGCTGGCTCCTTAGAGCGGCACCGCCAGCTGGCCCGCGGACGCCACGGCCGGGCCGAGGTCGCCGTCCCGGTAGTGGCGGCGGCAGAGCACCTGGTAGCGCACCTCGGCCTCGTCGGTGTCGGCGACCAGGATCTGGTCACCGGTGCGGATCACGGTGCCGTCCACCACCCGCGCGTTCTGCTGACCGGGGCGCCCGCACCAGCACGGCACCTCGACCTGCAGCCGGATCAGCTCGTCGGCGAGCTCGAACAACCTTCGGCTGCCCGGGAACAGCTCGCTGCGGAAGTCCGTGGCCAGCCCGAACGCGTAGACGTCGATGCCGGCCCGGTCGGCCAGGTCGGCGGCCTGCTCGACCTGCTCGGGCTCGTAGAACTGGGCCTCGTCGCAGATCAGGTAGTCCACGCGCCGGCCCGCCCGCCACTCGGCCCGCACCACTTCGTGCAGATCGGTCGTCGCGTCGACCTCGGTCGCGTTCGCGGTGAGCCCCACCCGGCTGGAGATCCGGGCCGACCCGGCCCGGTCGAGCTTGGTGAGCAGCAACCCGTGACGTCCCTGCCGGGCGTGGTTGTGGTTGATCTGTAACGCGAGCGTCGACTTCCCGCAGTCCATCGGCCCGTAGAAGAAGCGGAGAGTTCCAGACACTAGAGCAGCTTAGGCGGGGTGTTCCCGGCCTCGACGATGGCCCGGCGGATCGGCACGGCCGCCAGCACCAGGAACCCGACCACGAAGAACACGATCAGCGACAGGATCGACACCCGGTAGCTGTCGGTGAGCTGGTAGGCCAGGCCGAACAGCAGCGGCCCCATCCAGCTCGTGCCCTTGTCGCTGATCTGGTACAGCCCGTAGTACTCCGCTTCCTTGCCGGCCGGGATCAGCTGGCTGAACAGCGACCGCGACAGCGCCTGGCTACCGCCGAGCACGAGCCCGATCGCCGCCCCCAGCGCCACGAACGGCAGCGGGGCGCGGGCCGGCACGAAGTACGCGGCCGCCAGCACGAACGTCCACAGCACGAGGCTGAGCAGGATGGCCTTCCAGGCGCCGATCCGCTTCGCCAGCGCGCCCAGCAGCAGCGCGCCGCCGAACGCGAGGAACTGGATCATCAGGATCGTCGGCACCAGCGCGGTCTGCTCGAGCTCCAGCTCCTCGGTGGCGTACGTGGCCGAGAGCGTGATCACGGTCTGGATGCCGTCGTTGTAGATCAAGTAGGCGACGAGGAAGAGCAGCGTCAGCTTCAGGCTGCCGAGCTCGCGCAGCGTCCGCGCCAGCTGGCCGAAGCCGGCGAAGACCGAGCGGCTCCGGGACGTCTCCACCGGCGGACGGTCGCGCAGCGGGCGGATCGCGAAGATCGCGAACACCGCCCACCACACCCCGGCCGAGACGATGCTCCAGCGCGCGATCTCACCGGTCGACCAGCCCAGGCCGTCGCCGACGAGCACCGCGATGACGTTGAACAGCAGCAGCAGCCCGCCGCCGAGGTAACCGATCGCCCAGCCGCGGCTGCTCACCGCGTCCCGTTCGTCCGGGTCGGAGATCTGCGGCAGGTAGGAGTAGTAGACCGTCTCGGCCGCGCCGAACAGCACGTTGGAGACCACCAGGAGCGCACCGCCGAGCAGGTAGCGGTCGCCGGTGACGAACACCATCGCGATCGTCGCCGTCGCCCCGAGCGCCGTGATCCAGGCGAGCAGCCGCTTCTTGTGCCAGGACCGGTCGGCGTAGGCACCGACGAGCGGCAGCACCAGCACCTGCGCGATCACCGACAGCGACAGCACGTAGGCGAAGAACGAGCCGGGCGCGACCGGGATGCCGAGCGGGTGCAGGTCGACGCAGGTCGAACCCTCGTCGGAGCAGCCGGCCGCGCGCTCGGCCAGCGACGTCAGGTACGGACCGAGGAAGACCGTGATGACGGTGGTGTTGTACGCCGAGATCGCCCAGTCGTAGAAGTACCAGCCGCGGCGTTCCTGCGTGGTGGACCGAGATTCCGTCACGGGCGTCCTGATCGTTCAGGCGGCCCAGTGGCCGCGGGCGGTGAGGACGTCACGCAGGACGTCGATCCGGTCGGTCATGATGCCATCCACCCCGAGGTCGAGCAGCCACAGCATGGTGGCCTCGTCGTCGACGGTCCAGACGTGCACCTGCAGGCCGAGACGGTGGGCGGCGGCGACGAACCGGGCGTCGACGACGCGGACGCCGCGGTGGCGGATCGGTACCTGCGCCGCGCAGACGCCGGGCGCGAACCGCGGACGCCCGCCGGTCAGCGACGCCACCCGCAGCCGGGCCACGTCCCGGGGGCCGAGCGACGTCGCGACCGACGGGCATCGCCCCCGGAACCGTGCCAATCGTCGATCGGAGAACGAGCCGATGCACACCCGGTCGTGGGCCCGGTGGCGGGCGAGCGCCTCGGCCAGCGGAGCCACCGCGGCGTCGGCCTTGACGTCGATGTTGATCCGGAGCGACGGCCAGGTCTCGAGGAGCTCGTCGAAGAGCGGGACCCGCTCGGTACCGCCGATCCGGGCGGCGCGCACCTCGCTCAGCGGGAGCGCGCCGATCCGGCCGGTGCGATCGGTGACCCGGTCGAGGGTCCGGTCGTGGAACGCCACCAGCGCGCCGTCGGCGGTCGCGTGGACGTCGGTCTCGACGTAGCGGTAGCCGGCCTCGACCGCGTGGGCGAACGCCGTCATCGTGTTCTCGAGCCCCCGGGCCGCGCCACCACGGTGAGCGAACGCGAGGGGACGGGGAGCGTCGAGAAACGGGAGTGGCACGCGTGTCAGTATCGCCGTGCGTCGGGGAACCGACGATGCCCATCCGGCCTGTCGTACGGCACCGATAGGGTAATCGGCGAAAGGGGGAGCCTCATGCGCGTGCTGGGCATCGACTTCGGCACGTCGAACACTGTGGCGATGCTCCGCACGCCTGACGGTCGGGTTCGACCGTTGTTGTTCGACGGTTCACCATTGCTGCCGTCCGCGGTGTACCTCGGTACCGACGGCCGGATGGTGGTGGGCCGGGACGCCGAGCGGAACGCGCGGGTCGACCCCGGGCGCTTCGAGCCGAACCCGAAACGGCGGGTCGACGACGGGACGATCTTCCTGGGCGACCGGGAGATGCCGGTTCCCGACGTGTTCGCGACCGTGCTCGGCACCGTGGCCACCGAGGCCCGGCGCCAGCTGGGCTCGCTGCCCGACGAGGTGCGGATGACGCACCCGGCGCGGTGGGCGGAGCGGCGGCGCAACGTGCTGATCGAGGGGGCCGTCCGCGCCGGGTTACCGCGTCCGAAGCTGATCGCCGAGCCGGTCGCCGCGGCCTCCTACTTCACCGCCGAGCTGCAGACGTCGGTGCCGATCGGCCGGTCGCTGGCGATCTACGACCTGGGCGGCGGCACGTTCGACGCCACCGTGGTGCGGCGCACCGCGGCCGGCTTCGAGGTGCTGGCCGAGGGCGGCCTGCCCGACGTCGGCGGCGTCGACTTCGACCACGCGGTGATCGAGCACCTCGGGCAGGTGTACTCCCGCACCAACGGTGACTTCTGGCAGCGCCTGCAGAACCCGCTGGACGCCACCGACCGCCGCAACCGGCGGATGCTCTGGGAGGACGTGCGCGGCGCCAAGGAGATGCTCTCGCGCACCACCAGCGCCGACATCCACCTGCCGGCGATGGAGATCGACGCGCACCTGACGCGCGACGAGCTCGAGCACCTGATCCGCCCCTACCTCGAGCGGACCGTGAACTGCCTCACGACCACGATCACCGAGGCGCACCTGAACCCGCGTGATCTCGTCGGCATCTTCCTGGTCGGCGGGTCCAGCCGCATCCCGCTGGCCGCGCACCTGATCCACAGCCAGCTCCAGGTGGCCCCCACGGCGCTCGAGCAGCCCGAGACGGTCGTGGCCGAGGGCAGCCTCCGGGTCGGGTCGCTGCCCGGCGAGGGCGCCGCCCCCACCGGCCGCCCGGTGTCGGCCCCGGTGCCGCCGCGCTCGGGGCCGCCGCTGCGCACCACCGGCCCGCAGGTGTCCGGTGCGGGTGCCGGGCGTCCGGTCAGCGCGCCCGCCCGCCCGGTGAGCGCGCCGCCGCCGCACGTGCAGGCCCGTCCGCTGTCGGGGCCACCGGCCAGCCCGGCCGGGCCGATGCGCACGCCGATGCCGCCGCGGGTCAACAACCCGATGCCGCCCCGTCCGGCCGCGGGCATGCCGCCGAAGCCGGCGACGGTGAAGAAGAGCTGGTACCAGGAGCCGGCGGTCGTGGTGACGCTGATCGTCGCCCTGGTGCTGCTGCTCGGGTTCTTCATCATCCTGTGCCTGGCGATCGGCAGTAACTGACCGCTGCGCACGAAAAAGCCGCCGAGCATCGCTCGGCGGCTTTTTCTGGTTCAGGCCGGCGGTCCCCAGAGGCGGGCCAGGTTGCGCACCGCGGGGTCGTCGCTGCCGACGAGGTCCCGGTACGCGTCGCCGGTCGGGTCGCCCACCGGCGGGGGTTCACCGAGCGCGGCCCGCAGGTCCTCCGCGCCACCCTCCGGCGTCGCCGGTACCGGGTCGCCGGCGCCGGGAACGCCGTCGGAGTCGCCCAGCAGGCCGGTGTCGACCCACGGCGGCCCGCCCGCCGGCTCCGGTACCTCGACGTCGGCCAGGTCGGGCAGGTCGAGCCAATCCCGGTCGCCGGAGTCGGCCACCGGGGCGTCGGGGTCGGCGCCGAGGCCGACCGGGGAGTCGTCGCCGACCCCGGGAACGTCCGGGTGGTCCGACGGATCGGGGTCGTCCGGCGTGTCCGCCGGGAGATCCGGCTCGGCCGCGGCGGCGAAGTCCTCGTCGGTGAGGTCGAGGGTCTCGGCCGGGCCGGGCGCCCACGGTGCGTCGTCGGCCTGGTCGTCGGGGTCGTCGAGATCGGCGGTCTCGTGCTCCCAGGCGGTGTCGCCTACGCCCGGCAGCGCCCCGTCGTCCGGGAGGTCCTCCGGCTCGTCGGCCTCGAAGTCGTCCGGGAAGTCGTCGCCCACGTGACCGTCCATCGTGCCCTCACGCCTTCCCGGCCGCGGCCTGCGCCGCCTGGCCGGCGGCCCCGCCGCCCGCCGGAGCCGCGGCCGGCTTCGGCGCCGCCGCCTTCGGCGCACCGGTCGGCACCGTGATCTTCGTCGCCGCCTTCGCCTTGCCGAGCACCTCGTCCAGCGACTTGATCCGCGTCCGGATCGCGTCCCGGTCGGTCTGCAGCGCGGTGCGCTTCTTCGCCCGGTTGGCCTTGTCGTCGGCCAGCGCCTTGTCGATCTCGGCGATCTGCGCGTCGAGCTGCTCGACCCGCCGTTCCACCGCCTCGTCGAGCGCGACGGTCAGCGCGAACTGCAGGTCGGTGAAGCGGTGCGAGATCTCCTCGGCGATCGACGCCCTGGCCTCGTTCAGCACCTCACGCAGCCAGATCTTCGCGGCCTGCCGGTCGTTGCCGACCCGGCGGCGGTAGAGCATGAACGCACCCGCGGCCAGGCCGACGCCGAGGCCGATCACCGGCACCGCGAACCCGGCCGCGGTACCGGCCAGCAGCGCACCGGCACCGGTCGCGCTCAGGTTGCCCAGGAGCGACGCGGTACCCACCGCACCGGTGATCACCAGCGCGTTGTCGCCACCGGCGCCGTCGCGCTGGGGCCGCGCCGACGCGACCGAGCGCAGCCGGGCGTTCAGCCGGGCCAGGATCTGCGACAGCTCGGCGTCGGAGAAGACCTCGCGCAGGATCTGCGCGCCGATCACCCGGAAACGGCGCTCCATCTCGGCCGAGAGCCGCAGCGCGATCGCCTGCAGGGCCTGGTCGATGTCGGTCGGCAGGCGCTTGATCCGCTCCCCGTTGGCCTTCTCGACGATCGTCAGGTAGTGGTCCTGGGCCTTGCTGATCTCGTTGCGCAGCAGTGCGGTCGAGTCGACCCTGGCCCGCTGCACCTCGGTGTTGAGGGTCAGCGTCCAGGTGCGGGCGTCCTTGCGTTTGCGCTGGACGAACTCCGCCCGCTCGGCCTTGAGCTTCTCGGCCTGACCCGGGTCCGGGTCGACCGCGCGCATCTTCTCGCCGATCTGGGTGTCCAGGCCGACGAGCTCCGAGCGCACCGTGCGCAGCAGGTTGGCCTGCACCAGCACCCCGTTGCGCACCGCGACCTGGCGGGCCAGCGCGGTGCGCAGGTCGGCGATGCGTGACTCCTTGCGCACCTCCTCGGCGGCCTCCGGGATCGGCATCTGGTCGGCGAGCTCGGCCAGCCGGGCCGACACCGGGAAGAACGCCGACTGCGCGAACCGGGGCGCGTGGGTGTGCAGCAGCGCCTTGTCGTCGTCGAGCACCGTGCGCCAGCCGGGGAACGCGTCGGTCTTGGTCAGCGCGAACATCACCAGGTTGACCCGCTTGCTGGCCTCCAGCAGGAAGTCCAGCTCGGGCTTGGAGAACGGCGACGACGCGTCGACGACGAACAGCAGCGCGGTGGCCCGGGCGACCGCGTCCAGCGCGATCTCGGCGTGGGTCGAGTCGAGCCCGCCGACGCCGGGGGTGTCGATGAGCGTGATGCTCTGCAGCAGCGGCGCGGTGTGGAACACCTGGATGCGCTGCGGCGGGCGCCGGCCGTCGGGCAGCGTGCCCAGCACCGTGCCCCAGTCACGCAGCGCGTTGAGCCCGAGCGGGTGCGGCATCGTGTCGCCCGGCACGTGGGCCAGCGCCCGCGGCGGGTCACCGGCCGAGAACTCCAGGTACGCGCTGGTCGCCACCGCGGCGTCGACGGGGGACAGGTTCGGCGTCGCCAGCAGCGCGTTGATCAGCGAGCTCTTGCCCCGCTTGGTCTCGCCCACGACGACCACGGTCGGCTGGGTGGCCTCGGCGCGGCGGATCTGGTCGATGTCGGCGGCCAGGTCGGGGTCGAGGCGGCGCAGGTGCCCGAGGCCGGTGTCGATCGCACCGCGGATCTGCTCCTCGACCGCGCGCAGCGCGGCCGCGGGGTCGGGCTTGGCGGCGGGGGTGGTCATCGGGCCTCCGACTGGTAGACCGTGACGACCGGCGCGCGGACGATCTGCCCCCGGTCGGTGTACCCGGAGATCTCGACCGCCGCGATCGTGCCGGAGAGCGCCGGGTCGGTGGTCGGGGTGGTGCCGCCGGCCTCGTGCCTGGCGGTGTCGAACGCTTCGCCGGCCGGCCGGTCCTCGACGACGCCGACCTCGTTCAGCGCCCAGGCCAGGCGGTCGGCGATGGCTTTGCTGGTCGCCCGGTCACGAACGTAGATCGCGGTCTCGACGAGCGTCTTGCGGTCCCGGGTGAGCCGGCCGGTCTCCGGAGGGGCGTCGGTGAGCACGGCGTGCGAGCCGGTGGAGTGGCCGGAGCTGACCGGCTGCGGCACCGGCGGGCTGTAGCCCCCGTACGCCCCGCTGGAGACCGGCTGCGCGGCGGCGGCCGCGGGGGTGTCCGTGCGCGGCACGAACAGCGCGATCCCGGCGACGATCCCCCCGGCCAGCAACGCCCCGAGGAAGCCGAAGAGCGCGGTCAGCGGGTCGATGGCCTGGTTGCCGCAGCCGTCGTCGTTGAGCGTCAGCGCTTCGTTGACGCCGGGCAGCCCACCGTCCTCCGGAGGGGTGCCGCCGGGCACGTCGACGTTGGGTTTGCCGCCGTCGTCGGACGGCGAGGCGTCACCGACGGGTCCGCCGCCCGCCGTCGTCGGACCGGTCGACGGACCGTTCGCCGGGGCCGACGAGACGGTGGACGCCGGGGTCTGACCCTCGCCGCAGTCGCTACCGTCGCCGCCCGCGGCCATACCGGTGACCAGTCCGGTGAGCACGGCCAGGACTAGGGTCAGCCCGGCCACGATGAGCCGAACGAAGCTGGTCGGCATGGTGGGGTACTCCGTTCGGGGAGGTCAGGACGCGTTCGCGCGGACGCGCTGGGACAGCAGGTAGAAGCCGCGGTGCGCCACGTGGGCGATCCGCGCCTGAGCGGGGCTCGCACTCGCCACCGCGAACGTCCGCCAGCGGGTGGCGGCCTCGAGCGCGGCCTGCGCGAGTTGGGGGACCGGCGCACCGGCCAGGTTCAGGATCCAGCCGGGGTCGTCGGAGAGCGCGAGCCGGGTGAGCTCGGACTCCATCCCGGCCGGGAGCTCGACGGCGCCGGTGGTGACCTGCTGCGCCACCTCGAGCAGCCGCAGCTGGTGGTACTCGGGCTGCTGGAGGAGGCGCTCCACCGCGTCCCGGAGCAGCTCGCGGTCGGCCGGACGCTCGGCGCGCGCGGCGATCTGCTCCAGCGTCGTCAGCGCCCAGCCGGCCTTGATCGCGTCGGTGCGCCAGCGGAACGCCTGGTCGAGCGTCTGGCGCACGCGCGGGAACCCGGACGCGCGGTAGAGCCGGCGGATCAGCTCGCCGGTCGCGAGCGTCGAGTCGGCGGCCAGCGACGCGACCGCGAACTGGATGCCGTAGAGGTCGAGCAGGCGCAGCAGGCGTTCGCGCTGCTCGGCCGGCACCTCGCACTCGCGGGTCGTGAACAGGTCGACCGAGGCCATCAGCACCGCGCGGTCCACCGCGGGCAGCGCGGCCAGCGCGCGCAGGCTCTCGCAGTCCGCCGCGGTCAGCCGCCCGGCCTCGGTGGTCTCGGCGAGCAGGCCGACGACCGGCACCACGTCCGCGACCTGGCGGCGCAGCGCCTGGGCCTGCGTCTCGGCCAGCGGGCCGGCGACCGGCCACGGGTCACCCCCGCCGCCCAGTTTGTCCACTTTGTTGAACAGGCCGAGCGAGTTGATCGGGTTCGACGACAGCCGCGCGGAGATCGAGCGGAACGCCTCCAGCGCCTCCAGGTCGTCCTCACGGACCGACTGGGTGAACACGTAGATGATCGCCTCGGCCCCGGAGAGCGCGCTCTGCGAGTCCGAGTCGAGGTCGTCGTCGACCGGGTTGTCGTTGAACAGGAACCGCCGCGTGCCCGCGCTGACCTGGGAGTTGGTCGAGCTCAGGCCGGGGGTGTCGACGACCGTCAGGTCACGCAGCCGGTCGCTGGCCAGCGTGACGTCGACGTAGGACACCTCCTGGCGGGGGATGCCGAGCCGCTGCGGGATCATCCCCGACTCGTCCAGCGGCAGGCTGACGCGCAGCCCGTCGCGGCGGACCACGTCGACCCGGTCGGCCGGCCCGTACCGGAACTGCGTCACCAGCCGGGTGCACTCGCCGACCTCGGTGGGCGCCACCCGGCGGCCGATCAGCGCGTTGACGAGCGTCGACTTACCGGCCTTGAGTCGTCCGGCGATCGCGACCCGCAGGGGCTCGCCGAGCCGTCGGGACAGGTCCGCGACCGCTACGCCGGTGCCGCCTCCGAGCCGGGGACCGACCTCCCCGCAGAGTCCGGCCACGCGCTGGCTCAGCGGACCTGGCGCCACTGTCTGCTCCCTGAAGTGTTCGGTGCTTTTCCTTGATCATGCCGCTGCCGGGCCCGCGGTGACCCACGGGCCCGGCAGCCGGGTTGATCAGGCGCTGGCCAGGTCCGGGGCACCGGTCTGGGTGCCGGCCGGGGCCTGGGTCTGCGTGTCGAACTCGCCGTCACCGTCGGTGTCGGAGTACGCGACGTCGGCGGTGCCGTCGCCGTTGGTGTCCTGGTACGCGACGTCAGCGGTGCCGTCGCCGTCGGTGTCGGCCACCGCGGTGTCGATGACGCCGTCACCGTCCGTGTCGGCCGCCGCGTAGTCCGCGACACCGTCGTGGTTGGTGTCGACCGCCACCGCGTCGATCACACCGTCACCGTCGGTGTCGACGCCCACCGCGTCCGCGGCGTTGTCGCCGTCGGTGTCGACCAGAACGGTGTCGTACGCACCGTCGCCGTCGGTGTCGAGAACCTCGTACTGCGAACCGTCGCTGTTGGTCACCAGGTAGCCGTCCTCCTGGCCGTCCTGGTTGTAGTCGACCGCCTGCGCGTCGTCCGGTGCGCCGGCGTCGAAGTTGGCGTCGGTTCCGTCGCTCATGGGAAACATCCTCCTGTCGAAGGGACCCGTTCAGGGTGGCCCGCAAAGGCAGACCTGCCGGGACCTGTGTCGGGGGTTTGACTGTGCGGGATTCGCAGCACTGACCCTAGGCATATCCTTCGGCCGCACCATCCCTACTTCGTGCCACACCAGCCAGGGTTCGGACAGGGGGATCAGATCGGTTCAGTGCGGGAGGAAATGCGGTGTTCGACGCCGACGGGGGAACGCCGGCGATCCAGGACGGCCCCGATGCCCCGCTGAGACGGCCCGGGCTCGTGGTTCTGGCCGGTGGACCGGGGATCGGCCGGACGACCGCGCTGCGCTCGCTGGCCGCGCGGTTCCGCGGCCCGGTGTTCACCGGTGGTGGTCTGGCCACTCTGCGTCACCTCCCGGGCATGGCGCTGTCCCGCGCGGTGCGCGCCCGCCTGCCCGAGCGTGACGTTCCGCTCGCCGCCGAGGCGGTGCGGGCCCGCGTCGGCGAAGGTCTCCTGGTGGTCGACGACGTGCATCACGCCGACCCTTTGTCACTGGCTGTGCTCCCGCTCCTGGCCGACGTCAGCCGCGTGCTGATCGCGATCCGGACGCCCGGCGGGTTACCGCCGGAGACCGAAGCCGCGCTGCGGGCGGCGGCCGTCCGGTGGACCGTGCTGCCCGGCCTGGATCCGGCCGCGGCGCGGGAGCTGGCCCGGCAGGTGGCGCCGACGCTCGACGAGCGGCTGCTGGCGGCGGTGCTCGCGCGGGCCGGCGGGAATCCGCTCGCGATCCGGGTGCTGGCGGCGCGGGCCGTGGCCGGCGGGTTGGCGTCGGTCTCGGCCGGGGAGGCGGAGCCGGGGATCAGCGACGAGGACAGCGCGACCGGGGCGCTCGACCGGGCGGTCGCGGCCGCGGTCGCGGATCTGCCGCGGCCGGCCCGGACCGCGCTGGCCGCGCTGGGCCTGCTCGGCCGCCCCGCGTCGCCGGCGTTGCTCGGGCCCGGTGTACCCGAGCTGACCGAGGCCGGCTGGGTCACAGTGGACGGCGACCTGGTGGTGCCCCGGCCCCGGTACCTCGCCGAGGTGGCCGCGGCCGTGCTGCCGGTGACCGAGCGGACCGGGCTGCACCGCCGGTTGGCCGACCTGCTCCCCGGTCTGGAGTCCGCGCGGCACCGCGCGGCCGGCGGCGACGCGGTGTCCGCCTACCGCACGGCGCTGGGGGCGGTGCGTGCCGCGGCCACGGTGGGCGACCGCGCGGCGGCGCTGTTGCTGGCGGTGGAGTCGGCGGTCGCGGCCGGTGGGGTGCCCACCGACTCCGACGGCGGGCGCCCGCGCTCGCTGGTCTCCCTGCGCCTGGAGGCGGCCGAGGCCGCGCTGGCCGCCGGCGACACCACCGCCTGCCGCCGCGTCCTTCCCGATCCGTCGGCCGAGCCGCTGCCGGTCGGCGACCGGGTGCGCACGGCGGTGCTGCGTGCCGAAGCGTCGTTGCAGGCCGGGACGGCCGGGGAGGCCCTCGCGGCGGTGAGCGCGGTGCCGGCGGCCGGTGCGCCGGACGTGCTGCGGGCCGAGCACACGCGGGTGACGCTGCTGGCCGCGCTGTCGGCCGACGCCACCGGGGCCGCGGCGCGCGCGGTGGCCGTGCCGGGGGAGCTCGCCGGGTTCCCGGCGGTCCGGGTGGGGCTCGCCGCGCTGGCGGCCCGCGACCGGCGGGACGGCTGGATCGAGGGCCTCACCGCGGCGGCGAGCGCGGCCCTGGCCGACGGCCGGCCGGTCGACGCCTGGTGGAGCGGCTGGCTGCTCACCGAGCACCTGCTGGCCGACGGCCGGATCACCGAGGCCGGCAGCGTCGCCGGTCAGTACCGCGCCGCGTGCGCGGGCCAGCTCGCCTACAGCTGGGAGACCCGGTTCGCGGCCACCGAGCTCTGGTGCGGCGCGCTGCTCGGGGCCGACCTCGACACGGTGGTGCGGGGCGCCGTCGACCTGCTCGACCGCACCCTGCCCGCGCAGGCCCGCAGCTACGCGCTGGCCGCGGCGTCGCTCGCGCTGGCCGACACCGGCGCGCTGGCCCCGGCACGCACCCGCCTGGACCGCGACCCGGCCGGCCGCGCCGCCGGAACCGGCCGCGGCCCCGGGCCCGAGGTCGTGCGCTGGGTCGACCGCGAGGTGTCCTGGCTCGACGGTCAGCCCGACCGGGCGCTCGAGCCGGACGACGCACCGGCCAGCGGCTCGCTCGCCGGTGGCCTGGGCGCGGTCACGACCCGGTGGGCCCGCCATGACCTCCGCTCCGCCGCCGAGGAACGGGGAGACGCCGACCTGACCGGCGGAGGGCACCGGCTGCTGCCGGTGCGTGCGACGCTGTCGGCCTGGGCGGGCGTGGAGGACGGCACGGTGGTCGAGCACACGCCGCCGGCCACCGCCTTCGAGGCCGCGGCGGCCCTGTGGCAGGGCAGCGCGCTGCGGGAACAGATCCGCTGCCTGCTCGCGGCCGGCCTCTCCACGCCGGACGCCGACCGCGCGCTCCCCCCACTGCTGGCCGCGGAGAAGTACGCCGAGCACGCCGGGCTGACCGTGCTGCTCGGCCGGGTGCACCGCGCGCTGCGCCGCTACTCGGTGCGCCGCGCGACGATCGACCGCACCCGTACCCGCACGCTCACCGCCCGTGAGCGCGAGGTGCTGGCCCTGGTCGCGGCGGGCGAACCCACCCGCCGGATCGCCGGGCAGCTGGGCATCTCCCGGGAGACCGTCGAGACGCACGTCCGCGCGGGCATGCGCAAGCTCGGCGCTCGCACGCGCACCGAGGCCGCGACCCTCGTGCTGGCCGGTGCCGAGTGAGCGGGCGGCCGCTCTACGTGCTGCGGTCGGCCACCGACCTGGCCGCCGTGGTGCGGCGTCTGGCCGCGGACGGCTGGTCGGTGCGCACCGGGCTCGGCGTCCCGGACGAGCCCTGGGACCTCACCGCGTCACGCACGGTCGTGACCGGCCCGGTCGCCGACGACGACGCGGTGGCCGGCGCGGTGCTGGCCGCGGCCCGCGGCGCGGGGGTGGTGGCGGTGGCCGACGCCGAGAGCCCGACCGGCCAGGCGCTGCTGGCCGACCTCACGCGCATCGGCCCGGTGCGCCGGGCACCGCAGACCGGGGACGGCGACGGGGCCGCGACGACGGCCGAGCCGGCCGCCGCGGACGACGGGCTGCCGCTCACCGCCGAGCAGCGGGCCCTGCTCGACCGGCTCGCGGCCGGGGACTCGATCGCCGCCGCCGCGTCCGCCGAGTTCCTGTCCCTGCGCACCGCCAACCGCCGGATCGCCGCCGCCCGCGAGGCGCTGAACGTGCGCACCACCCGGCAGGCGGTCATCGAGTACGTCAAGCGCCGCTGATCACGTGCAGGTGTGCCGGACGAACACCGAGACCGCTTCGGACAGCGCCGCGCTGAGCGTCGTCGTGACCTCGATCGAGCGGGTGGCGCCCGACAGCGTCAGCGTCGTGCGTAACCGCAGGTCGGTGTAGCCGAGCGCCTTGGCCTGCACGCAGTCGGTGATCGTCCAGCGCACGGTCGTCGCCGGGGTCACGCCGTCGGTGAAGCGCATCGGCAGGTTCGCGGCGACGGTGGCGGCCAGGCCGGAACCGGCGTTGCGGACGGCGCTCACCTCCCAGGCCGGGCTCCGGTTCGACCGGAACCGCACCGGGATCGAGAGGCCGTTGCGGTCCAGGCGCGCCGGCCCGGCCTCCTCCGCGGCGGCCCACAGCGCGAAGTTGGCGTCCAGGCAGGTCTGGCGGGCCGAGCTGAGCAGCAGCGAGGTGTCGTCGGAGAGGTCGATGCGCACCGTGCGCTCACCCCGGTCGCGGGCGCTGACGACCGCGTCGATGGCGGTGGGCGGGCGGGTGAGCCCGCCGCCGGCGCAGGCGCCGGAGACGTCCATCGAGACCCAGGCCTCCTTGCCGGCCGGGAGCGTGACGTTCTCGCTGACCGAGCGCAGGGCGGAGCGGAGCGGGGTGTCGGCGAGCGCGGCCGAGCGCAGCGTCAACGTGGTCGCGCCGCGATTGGCGACGACGAGTCGCAGCAGCCAGGAGTCGCGGCCCTGTCCGCCCGGGGTGTCGATCGGGACGACCCGGGCGGAGAGCGCGATCGTGTCCCGTTCGGCCTGCTCGGCCAGCCGGTCGTCGTACCCGTGCACGAGCAGCCCGCCCAGCACCGCCCCCACGAGCACCGCGACCACCGGCCGGCGCCGAAGGGAGAACCGCCGCACCGCGCCGGGCGCGTCGTCCGCCGCCGGGGACAGCACCGGCAGCCGGAGACGGGGTAACCGCACCGGGAGGCGCCGGACCCGCACCGGATCCCGCTCCGCACCACCCCCGGACTCGAGCAGGTCCGGTTCCGGCGGAGGAGGCCCCGCGTCCCACGGTCGCGGCAGCGCGAGATCATCGTCCCCGGGGCCGTCGCCCCGGGGCGCTTCGTCGGGCCGCCACCCCATACCGGCAGCGTAGAACCGTCGGGAGGACCTCTCCAATGGCATTCGTCCAGTGGGATCCAGCGATCTACCTGCGGCGCGCGCCCGAACGCGCGCGCCCTTTCTTCGAACTCGTCGCCCGGATCGGTGCCGAGCCCGGCGACGTCCGCTCGGTCGTCGACCTCGGCTGCGGGCCGGGCACGCTCACCGCGTCGCTCGCCGACCGCTACCCGGCGGCGAGGATCACCGGCCTGGACTCCTCCGCGGCCATGATCGCCGGCGCTCCGGCGGGTGACCGGCTGACGTTCGGCGTGACCGACGCCACCACCTGGCGCCCGAGCGTGACCGACGACGTCGTGATCAGCAACGCGATGCTCCAGTGGATCCCGCGCCACCCCGACCTGCTGACGAGGTGGGCCACCGACCTGCGCCCCGGAGCCTGGCTCGCCGTCCAGGTTCCCGGCAACTACCACGCGCCCTCCCACGCCACCGTCCGCGAGCTCAAGGCCGAGCGGAACCTCACCACCGACGAACCCGGCCCCGTCCTCGACCCGGCCGGCTACGCCGAGCGTCTGCCGGGCTGCGTCGTCGACGCCTGGGAGACCACCTACCTGCACCACCTCCCCGCCGACGGCGACGCCCACCCGGTGCGCACCTGGCTGGAGGGCACCACGCTCCGCCCGGTCGTCGCGGCGCTACCGGCCGACGAGTACGCCGGTCTCGCCGCCGCCCTCGACGAGCGGCTGCACGCCGACTACCCGGTCACCGGCGGGCACGTCCGGTACCCGTTCCGCCGGGTTTTCGTCGTCGCGGCCAAGGCGCGGCCGTAGGCTGTGCGCGTGGGCGTTCTGCGCAAGGTCGGCCTGGTCCTGCACCCGGCCCGTGAATCCCAGCAGGCGATCGAAACGATCGTCGACTGGGCCAAGAGCAAGAGCGTCGAGGTGCTCGGTCTCAAGGACGAGGTCAAGCGGATCGACTGCGCCGCGGTGCCGGTGGACACCGACGAGCTGGCGGCCGCCAGCGACCTCGTCATCAGCCTCGGCGGCGACGGCACGATGCTGCGCGCGATGCGGATGATGCACGGTCACCACGGCGCGATCCTGCCGGTCAACCTGGGCCGGCTCGGGTTCCTGGCCGAGGTCGACGTGCCCGACCTGGCGACCGCGCTCGGGCAGATCGACGCGGGGGAGTACCGCGTCGAGCCGCGGTCGGCGGTGACCGCGTCGGTGCCCGAGTGGTCCGAGCACCTGCTCGCGTTCAACGACATCGCGCTGGTCCGCACGCCGGGCCACGGCCTCGCGTCGGTCGAGCTGAGCGTCGGGGGCCAGCCGTTCCTGCGCTACGCCGCCGACGCGCTCGTGGTGGCCACCGCGACCGGGTCCACCGCGTACAGCTTCTCCGCGGGTGGCCCGATCATCTCCCCGACGGTGAAGGGCCTGGTCGTGACGCCGTCGGCGCCGCACTCCGCGTTCAACCGGTCGGTGGTGCTCGACTGCGCGGAGAGCCTGGCGCTCACCGTCGAGGAGGGCAGCGGGTCCCTCGCGGTCGAGGTCGACGGGATCGTCGCCGGCACCGCCGAACCCGGTACGCGGCTCGACCTGCGTACCGATCCCGACGCCGCCCGCGTCGTCCGCCTCGGCGAAGCCACGTTCTACCAGCGCGTCCGCCGCAAGCTCGGCCTGGTCGACGGCGCCTCCTACGCCGGCTGAACGGCGAAAGCCCCCGCACCGGAACGGTGCGGGGGCTTTCGATACTTCCGACTCCGGCCGAGCGGAGGGGACGGCCCGGCCGGGGTCGGCCTGTCTCCCGCTCCGGCCCGGCGGAGGGGACGGCCGGGCCGGAGCGGGAAGTTCATCTCAGGGGCGGTAGCCGCGCGAGGGGCGGACCAGGCGGATCATCATCATCAGGGTCTGGAGCACGGTCACCACCGCGAGGAGCGACCACCCGACGGTCAGCACCCGCTCCTGCAGCCACAGCGGGGCGTGCAGCCAGCCGAAGACCGTCAGACCGGCGAGCACCGCCACGATCGCGACCGCGGTGATGATGCGGCCCGGGCCGTTGGAGGCACCGCGCTCGGCGCGGGCCTGGTCCTCCCAGCCGTCCCGCTTGATGCCGGCCAGCACGTTCGACCAGGACGCGGTGGTGCAGGCGAGCCGGAACCAGAGGTACGCCTCGACCGGGAGCAGCAGCATCGCGGTGACCACGTCACCCATCGTGCGGTTGGGCATCGTCCACGCGACCCGGGCGTTGAGCAGCGACGCGACCACGGTCGGGGTGAGCCACCACCAGGACCAGACGAACTGGTGCACCATCAGCGAGAACGTCAGCAGGAAGAGGAACAGCAGCCGGGTGACGCCGTTGGAGAGCAGCGAGAGCTGCTGACGCCAGAGGGTCGCGGTCCACTTGGACAGCTGCGGCTTGGCGAGCAGGCGCGCCATGCCCTCGTCCCACTTGCGGCGCTGCGCCCAGAGCGAGCGGAACGTGAGCATCGCGCCGGCGTGCGCCCGGGCGTTCGGGGAGACCAGCGTCTCGTACCGCATGCCGCGCAGGTCGCCGGTGAGCTGCATGTCCTCGACCTGCGCGGACGCGTCCCACGGGCCCGGGGTGTTGTTGCGCTCGGTGACTCGCCGTAAGGCGTCGGCGTTGAACAGCGACGCCTGGCCGCCGAGGACGTAGGTGGTGCGGTTCTTCTGCAGCGCGTCCATCGTCCAGCCGGCGAACTCCATGCGCTGCAGGCGGATCAGCAGGCGGGCCATCGGCGTCGTGCCCAGGCGCTGGTCGAAGGTGTACCGCGCCATGACGCCGCCGGCGCGGGGCGTGTTGGCGAGCTCCTCCTCCAGGTGCTGGAGGCAGTCGGGCGCCAGCTGCGTGTCGGCGTCGATGCCGGCGATGAAGTCGTAGCCGGCCTGCCAGCGGCGCCAGGCCTGGTTGAGCGCGCCGACCTTGCGGTCGTGGTTGTCGACGGTCCGCATGACCGTCACCCCGCGGTAGCGGCGGGCGATCTTCTCGGTGTCGTCGGTGCAGTTGTCGGCGATGACGACGATCCGGTCGGGCACCCGGGACTGGGTGAGCAGCGCGTCGAGCGTCTTGGCGATCGTCGCTTCCTCGTTGTGCGCCGGGATGAGCACCAGCATCCGGGCGGTCCGGGCGCGCGGGGGGCGGTAGCGGACCTCGTGGACGAAGCGGTCCACCGAGCGCTTGGCGTCGCCGAGGCGGGCGGCCATCCGGATGGCGAACGGCTCGTCGCTCAGGTCGGCGGCGGCGGAGCCGTACGGCACCGGCCTGGGTGCGATCACGATCTCTTTGCTGGTCACGGAGTTCCCCTCTCCACGTTCGTCGCGCTCCGTGGCGCGCTTTCACGGACACAGACCCGCGAGATCGCCGGGAAATACGGGGTGTGACCGCCGTCACCGTCAGCGCTCTGCCAGCGTTTCGCCAGCGGGTGCCGCGACGGTGTGCGCATGACCGACGTACTCGTGATCGGAGCCGGCCCGACCGGCCTCACCCTCGCCATCGACCTGGCCCGCCGCGGTGTGCCCGTCCGCATCGTCGACGCCGCCCCCGGCCCCGTCCAGGCCTCCCGCGGCAAGGGCATCCAGCCCCGCACCCAGGAGGTCTTCGACGACCTCGGCGTCATCGACGAGGTCCTCGCGACCGCAGCCCCCTACCCCCCGATGCGTGCCTACCGCGGCGACACCGTCGTCTGGGAGGGGACGCTCGGCGAACCACGCGCGGCCGGCGCCGACGTCCCGTACCCGAGCATCGTCATGCTGCCCCAGCAGCTCACCGAGCAGGCGTTGCGTCATCGCCTGGCCGCGCTCGGCGTCGAGGTCGAGTACGGGACGGCCGTCTCCGACCTGACCCAGGACGACGACGGGGTCACCGCCGCGGGCATCCGCGCGCGGTACGCGGTCGGCGCCGACGGCGGCCGCAGCACGGTCCGCAGGGCGCTGGGCATCCCCTTCCTCGGCGACACGTACGAGACCGAGCGCATGGCGCTCGCCGACGTGCGGTTCCCGGACGGCCGGCTCGACCGCGACCACTGGCACATCTGGGGCGACCTGGCCACCCAGGAGCTGACGCTGGGCCTCTGCCCGCTGCCCGGTACCGACACCTTCCAGCTCACCGCGCCGCTCGCCCCCGACGAGGAGCCCGGCGACCTGCAGCGCTTCGTCACCGAACGCAGCGGCCGCGACGACCTGGTGCTCGAAGCCGTCACCTGGCGCTCGCTCTACCGGGTGAACATCCGGCTCGCCGCGCGCTACCGCGACGGCCGCGTGTTCCTGGCCGGCGACGCCGCGCACGCGCACTCCCCGGCCGGCGGACAGGGCCTCAACACCGGGGTGCAGGACGCCTACAACCTGGGGTGGAAGCTGGCGGCCGTCCTCGCCGGCGCGTCCGCCGACCTGCTCGACACCTACCAGGCCGAGCGTCAGCCGGTCGCCGCCGACGTGCTCGGCCTCTCCACGCTGCTCCTCCGTGGCTCCCAGGACGCGCCTCGCCGCGGCCGCGACACCGACCAGCTCGACCTCCACTACCGCGACAGCACGCTGTCGGTCGACACCCGCCGCGCGCCGGGCGTGCTGCGCGCCGGTGACCGTGCCCCGGACGCGCCCCTCCCGGGCGGCACGCTGTTCGACCGCTTCCGCGGTCCGCACGCGAGCGTCCTCGCCTTCCGTCCCGCTCCGGCTCTCGATCACGCCGTCGAGCTGGACACCGGAGCGACCGCGGCGTACGAGTCCTACGGAATCGACCCGGAGGCCGGTGGCTACGTCGTCGTGCGGCCGGACGGGTACATCGGTCTGCTGGCCGACGACGCCGCCGCGGTGCGCGGCTACCTGGACACGGAACTGGACGGGAGCCACTACAGTCCCGTGCCGTGACCGCCCCCCGTACCGTCCGGCCGGGCCGACTGGTGTTCGCCGCCGCCCTGGTGCTCGGTGTCCTGCTCGTGCTCGACCTGGTGGTCTGCCGGCTGGTGTCGCCCGCGTTGCTCGGGCTGGTCGCGTGCGTGGCCTGGCACCGGTGGGGCCGGGTGTCCCTGGCGGTGCCGCTGCTGCTGGCGGCGGGGGTCTGGTTCGGGCTGTCGGCGCTGGGGTCGCTACCGCAGGAGCCCTCCGGGGCCACCGGCACGCAGGTGCTCAGCGGCGACCAGGCCGGCCCCGGGTACCGGGTCCGGCTGAGCGAGACCGGCTCCGACCGGGACACCCCGGGCACGAGCGGAGCCGCCGTCGACGCGACCGCCGCGGTGCTGGCGGCGGCTCCGCTCGTGCCGGGGGCGGATGCGGTCGGGGCGGCGGCCACCGCGCTCGCGCTCGCCGGGGTGGGGCTGGCCCGGCCGGGCTGGCTGCGTGACCTGCGGCGCCCGTCCTGGGACGTGCGTGAGATCGGCCTGCTCGTGGTGGCCGGGCTGCTGCCGTGGCTGGCCGGCTGGACCTGGCCGGTCGCGCTCGGGCTGGCCGCGGTGACGCTCTGGCTCGCCCGGGTGGGCCCGCCCGACGTCCGCCCCCGGTGGCTCGCCGGCGCCGTACTCGGCGCCCTGGCCCTGGCCCTTCTGCTGGCCGTCGCCCAGTGGGCCGCCCTCGGCACCGAGGGTTCGCCCACCGCCCCCGCGCTGCTCGCGGTGGCGTGCGTGCTCGTCGCCACCGGCCTCCGGACCGGAACGGGTGCGAAGCGGTGGGAACAAGGTTGTGATTTGCCTTGAGTGACGGAGTACGCCGCCGAACTGACACCTGAGTGGCGCTCTCAGGGAAAGGCACGGCATGGGCTGGTTCTCCCGGTCGGACGCAGGCCCCACCACGGCGTTCGTCGTGCCGCGCGACGTCGAGGCGCTCGAGCGGGTCCTGTCCGCGCTCGGGGAGGGCGTCGAGAGCCTCGAGGACGCCAGCGCGAAGATCGTCCGGGAGCTGGTCCAGGCCCTCAACCTCGCCTACGGGGCCTGGTGGTCGAAGGAGCCGAGCGGCCAGTACTCGCTCAGCGCCGAGTACGGCGAGCTCTCGAGCACGCTGCAGGCCGCGATCGGCGGGTCGGCGAGCATCCCCCCGGACGCCGGCCTGCTCGGCGTCGCGGTGAACAACCGCCGGCCGGTGATGACGAGCGAGGACCCGCACGCCGGCGACCGGTGCCTGCGCTGGGGCGCGGCCCACCGGGCCGGCATGATGCACGCCGCGTCGGTGCCGCTGCTGCAGGGCGGGACCGTCGTCGCCGTGCTGGAGTTCTTCGGCCGTGACCCGCTGCCCGCGTTCAGCAGCGACAAGTGGGCCGCGATCACCCGCATCGCGCTGATCGCGCGCAACAACGCGATCGCCGCCGCCGCGCTCCGGGAGACGCTCGAGGACCGCGAGGCGGTGACGACCGTCGTCACGAAGATCGGCGAGGCGACCGAGCAGGACTCCGCGCTGCGCGTGGCCCTGGACACCGTGCGGTCCGCGTTCGGCTGGGCCTACGGCTCGTTCTGGCAGCTCGACGAGCAGGAGAACGTCCTGCGTTTCAAGGTCGAGTCGGGCTCGGCCGGCGACGAGTTCCGCAAGGTGACGCTGGCCGCGACGTTCGCCGAGGGCGTCGGCCTCTCCGGCCGCACCTGGAAGGCCAGGGACCTGGTGTTCGTCCGCGACCTCGCGGAGATGACCGACTGCGTGCGCGCACCGGCCGCCCAGCGCGCCGGGGTGAAGTCCGGCGTCTGCTTCCCGATCCTCGACGGCGACCGGATCCTCGGCACGATGGACTTCTTCACGACGCGGGAGATCGAGCTCTCGCCGTCGCGGGCCGCGGCGCTGCGCAACGTCCAGCTGCTGGTGTCGCAGCGGATGCAGATGCTGCGCCGGGCCGAGCACGACTACGAGAAGGCCCAGGCGTTGCTGGGCAGCATCAACGAGCTGCGCCGGGCGTCGATGGACGCCAGCTCGGTCGGCGAGCAGGCCATGCGCGGCGCCAGCGCGATGACCACCGAGGTCGAGGCGCTCGGCAACGCGTCCCAGGCGATCGGCGACGTCATCCGCATCATCAGCGGCATCGCCGAGCAGACGAACCTGCTGGCGCTCAACGCGACGATCGAGGCGGCGCGCGCGGGGGAGGTGGGGCGGGGCTTCGCGGTCGTCGCGAACGAGGTCAAGGAGCTGGCCCGGGAGACCGCGGAGGCGACCCAGAAGGTGTCCGACCAGATCACCGGGATCCAGGCGAGCAGCCAGCAGGTCGCCGCCGGCATCCACGCGACCAGCCAGACGATCGGCGAGCTCGACACGGTGCAGGCGCGGATCAACGAGGTGCTGGAGGACCAGGCCCGGATGGCCCAGGCCTTCGAGACCTCCTGACCCGGCGGTCAGTACCCGGGCGGCGGGTAACCCCCGGGCGGCGGGTAGCCGCCGGGGCCCGGGGGAGGGCCGCCGGGGTGGTCGAGCATCGCCCGGACGTCGTCGCGTTTGAGCACCGTCAGCGCCCAGATACCGACCGGGATGCCGACCGGGAAGCAGCAGGACACCGGCACCATCGCGGCGATCGCGCCGGCCTGGCCGAGCGTCCGGGACCGGCCCCGCAGCAGCAGCACACCCGCGGTCAGGACCAGGGCGCCGATCGGCAGCGAGGCCACGGCCAGCAGCGTGTAGGTGAGGAACCCGGCGGCCTCGGCGTCGGACGTGAAGTTGGTGTCGCCGCTCTGACCGAGCCGCGCGACCCGGCCGCAACACGCGAGGACGGCGAACACCAGGTCGAGCGCGCCGACGACGATCAGCGCGATCGCGACCGACCGGACGGCCGTCGGTGGGGGCGTGGTGGACATCGGCCAGACCCTACCGGTCTGAACTTTCCGGCGGGCGCGTGCGTGCTCCTGCTGCTCCCTCCACGCTCACGCCGAGCGGCCACCGCACGCTCCACCGTTCGACCCATCGGATCGCCGTAGAACCGCCGACTCTGCAATGCAATTCCCGCAGACGTACGGCACGGCCGCGCTGCGCGCTTCGCGTCTACGTCAGTCGACCGATGTCTCATTACGCAGAGTGGGCGAGCGTATTCACAGCGACGGACACACCCGCCGGGGCCGAGTCCGTGAGGAAGTGGAGCGCTGATGGCCATGTATTCGACTTTGACCGCCGCGTCGGCACCAGCCGCCGTTGACGTCTTCCGTCTCCCCGCGGCTTTGACCGAGCCGACCGTGGCGTCCGTGCTGGCCGAACCGATCGTGGCCGGCAAGAGCTTCATCGAGTTCTCCCCGATGGGGCTCGTCGCGATGGTCGCGCTGACCGGCCTGGACCTGATCGGCAGCTACTGCGCGATCCGCTACATGGCCGACGGGCACCAGCTCTGGTGGTCGGCCGGCGCGATCGCCTTCCTGGGAGTGTTCGCCGTCTACGCCGCGAGCCTCCACTGGGCCGAGCTCGGCACCGTGACGCTCGGCTGGATCGTCGGCGTCCAGGTCGGGGTCCTGATCATGGACAAAGTCGCGAACGGCGTCGTGGTGCCCACCGGGAAGTGGTTCGCGATGGCCGCGATCTTCGCCCTGATGGCCTACATGATCTTCGCGCCCAACGGAAAGCCCACCAAATCCGTCTCGATCGCCCCCACCCCGAGCGCCGGCCCGTCCGGCGCGCCCGGCGGCACGGCGGTCATCGGTGAAAGGACGGCGAACCGATGACCGCCGTTGCCCTGCCCTCCGGAGATCGGCCCGTCCTCTTCGACGCGGCCCACAGCGCGGCCCCGCTGGTCGACGCGATCCTCCACTACCGAGGCCTGGAGACCGGCGCGCTGCACGTCCCCGGCCACGCCGGCGGACGCACGGTCGGCACCGGCCTGCGCGCCCTGCTGGGGAACACGTTCCTGGCCTCCGACGTCTGGCTGACCCCCGCGGACGCGACGAACGCCCGCCGCGAGGCCGAGGCGCTCGCCGCGGCCGCCTGGGGCGCCGACACCGCGTTGTTCCTGCTCGACGGCTCGTCCGGAGGCAACCGGGCGGTCCATCTGGCCCAGCCGAGCCAGCACGTCGTCGTCGCCCGCGACAGCCACACGTCCACGCTGGCCGGCCTGGTCCTCTCCGGCGCGACGCCGCACTGGGTCACCCCGCGCCTCGACGAGGGCGGCTTCGGCATCAGCCTCGGCATCGATCCGGCCGCGCTCGACGAGACGCTGACCGGGCTGTCCGCCCAGGGCCACCGGGCCGGGCTGGTGAGCATGGTCAGCCCGGGGTACGCCGGCGCGTGCTCCGACGTCCGCGCGCTCGCCGACGTGGCCCACCGCCACGGCACCCCGCTGATGGTCGACGAGGCCTGGGGCGCGCACCTGCCGTTCCACCCCGACCTGCCGGCGCACGCGATCTCGGTCGGCGCCGACGTGTCGGTCACGTCCGCGCACAAGATGCTCGCCGCGCCGTCCGGAGCCGCGATCATCTTCACCAGGGGCGACCGGTTCGAGGCCGACCGGATCAGCCGCGTGGTCCAGATGACCCAGACCACCAGCCCGCTGCTGCCGGTGCTCGCGAGCATCGACGACGCCCGCCGGACGATGGTCAGCCGCGGCCGCACCCTGCTCGACCGGACCCTGGAACTGGTCGCGAACGCCCGCCGGCGGCTGGCCGCGATCCCCGGTGTCCGGGTGGCCGAAGCCGAGGACCTCGGCGTCCCGGCCGAGCGGTTCGACCCGCTGCGCCTGGTCATCAGCGTCGCCGGGCTGGGCCTCACCGGTCTCGAGATCGAGAGGCTGCTCCGGACGCCCGGCCCCGGCCTTGGCACCAGCGGGCTGCTGCACCCGGCGGTGGCCGTGGAGGGCGCCGACGAGAGCAACCTGTTCGTCGCGATCACCACGTGCA
Source organism: Cryptosporangium arvum DSM 44712 (assembly GCF_000585375.1). Lineage (NCBI taxonomy): Bacteria > Bacillati > Actinomycetota > Actinomycetes > Cryptosporangiales > Cryptosporangiaceae > Cryptosporangium > Cryptosporangium arvum. The sequence goes on along the minus strand of NZ_KK073874.1, from coordinate 6,010,796 downwards.
CCTCGCCGGACGTCGTGGACGCGCTGGTCACCGCGCTGCGGACGCTGTCTTGCCGTCCGCGCCGGCTGCTGCGCCCGGCTTGGGACGGCCGGCTGGTCGAGGCGCTGCTGGCGCCGCGCACCCAGGTCTGCACCCCGCGCGAGGCCCACTTCGCCGCGACCGAGACCGTCCCGCTGGAGCGGGCCGTCGGGCGCACCAGCGCCGAACCCATCACGCCGTACCCGCCGGGCGTCCCCGCGGTCATGCCCGGTGAGTGCCTCGACGGCGACGCCGTCGCCGCGCTGACCCGCGCGGTCGCGAGCGGAATGCACATCCACGGCTCGGCCGACCCCACGCTCGCCACGGTCTGCGTCCTGCGCGACTGAGTCCGACCACCGACGGAGGTGCCAAGTGCGAATCGACCTCGCCGCGGCCGACCGGGGGCAGCTCACCGGTCCGACCATTCCGACTACCGAGCAACTCGCCTGGGCGGCCAGGGTTGCCTGGGCGAACGCCGACAAGGGGATCGGCCGCCTGCGCTGGCGCGGCCTGCAGGTCCGTGATCTGCGTGGCGTCACCGACCCGGACGCGGTCGCCTCCGGGCTGGCCGAACACCTCCGGGTCGCCACCCGGGACGGGAAGATCCGCTCGGTGGCCACCGTGCTCGACCCGGCGGTGGAGATCCTCAACGAGCAGCTCGTCGGCTATGCCGGCTACCAGCAGGCGGACGGATCGATCCTGGGCGATCCACGCCACCTCGAGCTGACCACGCTCGCGCTGCGGGCCGGCTGGCCGGGCGGGCGCCCGGTGGACGGCGGCCGGCTCCTGCCCGGTCCGTTCGACGTGTTGCCGTTGCTGCTGCGCGTGCACGGCGGGCCGGTGATCGCCTACGAGCTGTCGCCCGAGCGCGTGCTCGAGGTCAACCTGGAGCACCCCGGCTACGCCTGGTTCGCCCAGCTCGGCCTGCGCTGGTACGCGGTGCCCGCGCTGGCACGCCACCGGCTGCACTTCACCGACGTGCTCGCCTACCCGGTCGCGTTCTCCGGCTTCTACGTCGCGTTCGAGATCGCGGCCCGGGAGCTCGCCGACCAGAACCGCTACAACGCGCTGCCGATGATCGCCCGCTGTCTGGCGCCGGAGGGCGCCCGCGCCGAGGGTTTCGCGCTCCAGGAAGCCGCTCGGGTTCTCCACCAGGCGATCCTGCACTCGTTCGGGCGGGCCGGCATGGTGCCGCCGACCGCCTCGGCCCGGCTGGAGATCTACCACCGGTATTTCCCGCGGCGCAAACCCGGCCCGCGGCCGATGTACCGGCCGATCGACGCGCCGTTCCCGTCCGGCGCGACCGCCGTGTCCACCGGGTACGGGCAGCGCCGGCTCGAAGCGGCGGTGTGACCATGCGCCACTGGGTGTCCCACCGTCCGTCCGCCGGCGACGTCCGGGTGTCAGACAGTCCACTGTGCCCGGTCTGTGGCTGCGCCCCGGACCCCTACGTACGTCAGCCGGTGCCCCGTCCGCGGGCGCTCCTTCGCGGCTACGTCAGTCGACCGATGTCTTCCGACTCGCGCTAGACGAGTCTTCTCCCAGCGAAGGAAGGGCGGGGTTGCTATGTCTGCGGAACTGACCACGGGCCGCTCGTCGGACCGGAACGAAAGACGGGACCCCCGGACGCAGGAAACCCCGACCCAGCGGTGGCACCGGAACTACCTGGAGATCCTGCAGGAGACCCGCGCCGCCCAGATCGGCACGCAGCTCCTGCTCGTGTTCCTGCTCACGCTGGCGTTCACGAGCGGGTTCGACGAGACGACCCGCTTCCAGCGGATGGTCTACGTGGTGAGCCTGGTGCTCGTCGCGGGCGCCACCTGCCTGCTGATCGCCCCGGCCCCGTTCCACCGGCTGGTCTTCCGGCGCCGGCTCGAGGCGCAGCTGGTGAAGGCGTCGAGCCGGTTCGCGTTCTGGGGTGTCACGTTGATGATGCTCGCGGTCAACGGCGTCCTGCTGCTGATCCTCGACGTCGTCATGGGCACCTCGTTCGCGCTCCCCATCACCGGTGGCACCCTGCTGTGGTTCCTGACCTGGTGGTACTTCGCTCCGGGATGGACCCGGCGAGGACAGAAACGACGTCGGAAGGAGGCCACGATCGTGGCACTGGAGGTCGCTAGCGAGAAGCTCCGCAGCGAGCGGGTGCGGAGCGAGCGGGTGAACGGAGATCATCTGGCCCGGGCGCTGGGTGCTCCGGCTCCGGTGGGCGCCCCGGCGCTGAAGCCACGGATGGTGGCCGGTCAGGAGCGGCTCCTGCCCGGGCCGCACCCCCCGCAGCTGCGTCCCGGCCCCACCTGGCCCGCGCCGCGGCTGCCGATGATGCCGACGCCGCAGCCGCCCCGGGCGGGTTCGGACCAGCTGGGGTACCCCGGTGGCCGGCTGCCGGCCCTCGGCTACGACCGCCCGTCGCCGCAGCCCGGTGCGGCGACGGGCCCCAACGGCCCGTACCCCCCGCGCCGTGCGAACGGTGGGAACGACCACGGGGGCCCTTTTCCCGGCCCGACCCCGGCCGCGCCGGTGAGCGGCGCGTACGGATCACCGTCGGCCCCGGTCAGCGGTGCCTACGGCGCCGGTCCGGCGATGCCGGTGAGCGGAGCGTGGGGTCCGATGCCGGTGAGCGGCGCCTATGGCCAGAGCGCACCGGCCCCGGGCGGCGCCCCCGGCCCAGTCAGCGGCCCCGTCGGCAGCGTCGGCAGCGCCCGCTCCGGCCCCGGGGACCCCATCGGCGGAGCTGACGTCCCGACCGGCCCGTACGCGGCGATCGACCCGCTGGGTCCGATCGCGCTGGGACAGACCGGCCCGTACGGCAACACGTTCGACGGTGCCGCCGCCCAGCAGCCCGACGGCTCCGGGTGGACCGCCCGCGCCGGGCGTCACCACGGGATCTCGCTGACCGACCTGCCGTCGGTCTACCACACCGGCGAGGTGCCGCTGCTGGGCCCGGAACCCGGGACGCAGCACGGCCGGTCCGGCGACGGCATGCAGCACGGCCGGGCCGACGAGGGCGTCACGCAGTTCGGCGTCGCTCTCCCGCTCGGCCCGGCCCCCACCGGCCTCCCCGCCCCGGGCGGGGAGGCCGCACCGACCCCGGCCGGGCCCTACAGCTCGGACCGGCCCGGCCAGTCGCTGGCCGCATCGACCCCGGCCGGCGCGGCCGGACCTGCCATTGCCGGCCCCGCCGTGGCAGGCCCCGCGCCGGTCGGTCTCACCGACACCGGTTCGATCCCGGTGCTGGGCGACGAGAACACCGACGGTGTCGTCGGCCGGGCCCGGGTGACACCGCCCCACACGCCCGGCCCGAAACACCACTGAAGCCCATCGCGGGGACCGAGGGACGGCACAGCCGGGGATCACGAGGGGTGATCCCCGGCTGAACCGTCTCCGGGGACCGTCTCCGGGAACGCCGCACTCGCCGGGCGCCGTCAGGCGTCCGGCGAGTTCTCGCTGCGCAGCGCCGCTTCGCGCGCCAGGTCAATCCGTGACCGCAGATCCAGCTTGCTCAGAATGTGCGAGACATGCGTGCTCACCGTCCGCGGCGAGAGGAACAGCTGCGCGGCGATCTGCGGGTTCGACATCCCCTGCACGACGAGCTCGGCGATCTTCGACTCGGTCGGGGTCAGGCTGTCCCAGCCGGACCGGGCCTGGCGGTGCTTGACCCGCGGCGCACGCCGGATGCCGTACTCCCGGAACCGGTTCTGCAGCCGGGCGGCGTCCCACTTCGCGTCGAGGACCTGGTAGCCGTCGAGCGCGCGGCTGAACGCGGTGCGGGCCTCGGCCCGTTCCCCGAGTTCGGCGAAGCGCGCGGCGGCGGCTTCCAGCGCGTTGGCACGGAAGAGCGGACGTCCGGCGACGAGGTACTGCTCGGCCGCCTGGAGCAGTTGTTGCGGATCGCCGTCGCGCAGCCCGCGGCAGTACAGCGCCGTGCCGATCCGGTGCGGGTTCGCGGAGCGGGCGGCTGCTTCCTCGGCGTAGCGCAGGACGTGCGCTGCGGCCTCGGTGTCGTGGCACTCCACCGCCAGCCGCATCGCGTCCGGGAGGAGCTCCTCCATCTCGTCGAGCTCCTCGACCTCACCGGTGAGGTTGGAGAGCAGACCCGCGAGCGCTTCCTCGGGCTGGTTGGCCTGCTCGGAGCGGAGCGCCCGCGCCAATGCGGGCGCCGCGATGACGCGTAGGCCGAGCAACTCCTCGTGCGTCTCGGAGAGTGCGAGGTTGTGCAGACCGGCCTCGGTGTCGCCGCGGTGGAGGTAGATCGCGGCCACCATGCCCCGGTGCTGGCAGGCCGAGGCCTGGTCCCGCGCGTCGTCGGGCGCCGCGTCCAGGTCGGCCAGCGCGTCGTCCCACTGGCCGTTCTCGAAGTACAGCTCGCACAGCCCCGTGTAGGCCTGGGCCAGCCGGATCGCGCTGCCGACCCGCTCGGCCTCGTCGCGCACCTCGCGGAGCGCCTCCAGCGCCTCGGGGTACCGGTCGAGGTCGCCGAGCCAGATCGCGCGGTTGATCTTCACCAGCAGCCGGAGATCGACGAGCGCTAGATCGTCGCCGGTAGCCGCAATGGCGTTGTCGTACAGCGCGAGGCTCTCCGCGCTGCCGCCGCCGGTGACGCTCGCGATCGAGAGCAAGTGGAGCGCCCACGCCAGCGCCCACCGGTCGTTGGACTCGATGGCGAGCGCGCGAGCCTGCTCGGCGGCTTTCTCCGCGAGCTTCACCTGACCGGCCACCCGGTGGGCGCGTCCGAGTGAAATCAGCAGGCGGGCGCGGTGCAGCGCGCCGAGGTTCGGATTGGCGAGCGCTTTCTGCAGCGCTTCGAGGGCGGTGGGGGTGTCGCCGACCTGCAGCTGTGCCTGAGCGTGGATCCAGTGCAGTTCGACGAGGATGTCGGGGTCGGTCACTCGATCGAGTGCCGAGACGGCCACCTCCACCGTGTCCAGCGGATTGCCGAGCCGGAACAGCGCGTTGGCCAGCATTGTGGACAGCGAGTCGTCCGCAGGGCGGGCCGGCCAGCTGGTAGTGGCGCGGCGGAGCAAGTCGGCGGCCGCCTGCGGCGCCTGCGCGACGAGCGCCGGGCCGGCCTCGGTCAGCCAGTCCTGCACCCACGGCTCGAGCGGGCCGAGCCGGGGACCGTTGGGATTGTCGGCCGAGAGCAGCTGCCGGGCGACGCGTTCGACCGGTGCGTGCGCCGCGGCGAGCGCCCGGCCGGCGTCGCGGTGCAGCGCGGACCGGACCGACGCCGGGAGCTCCTCGTAGAGCGCGGTGCGGATCAGCGGGTGCCGGAATCCGAGGCCCTCGGGCGTGTCGGCGAGGACGCCGGCGGAGAGGGACTCCTCCAGCGACGGGAGCAGTTCGGTGACGCTCTGCTTGAGCACCAGCGCCAGGTCGTCGACCGCGAACTGCACCCCGAGCAGCGCCGCCGCGCGCAGGATGCTGCGGACCTGCTCGGACAGGAACCCGAGCCGGTCGGCGATCGCGGCGGTGAGCGTGCGCGGAGCCGACCCGGAGGTGACGTCGACGGTGCCCGGCTCGGTCTCGGTGAGGTAGGAACCGCGGCTGAGCGCGCCGACGAGCTCGGTGAGGTAGAGCGGGTTGCCGGCGGCACCGTCGGCGAGGCGGGAGAGCTGCGCACCGGGCCGGGCGCCGGTCAGGCTGGTGAGCAGCGCCGTCACGTCGTCGTTGGCCAGTGGACTCAGCCGGACGAGCTCACCCGGTTCGACCGCCCGCCGCAGCGCGCGGAGGCTGTCGCCCTGCGGGGTGGGCCGGGCGAGCCCGAGCAGGAACAGCGGAAGCGGCAGGGGGAGCTGGCGGGCGGCCTTCGCCAGGCGGCCCCAGAGCGCGACGGTCGTCGGGTCGGCCCACTGCAGGTCGTCGATGACGACCATCGTGGGCGACTGCTCACACAGCTGCTCGACCAGAGCGAACAGCTGTTCGGAGGCCGCGGTGACCGCGTCGACCGAGCCGCCGGCCGAGAAGTCGCCCCGTAACAGCCGGAGGACCGAGCGGCGACGCGGGTCGGTCGTGGACTCGCGGACCTCGAGCGCGTCGAGGAACGGCAGCAGCGGCAGCGCCTGGCCGAGTTCGTCGCCCGCGCCACGGTAGACGGTGAAGCCGGCTTCGGCGGCCTGGATGGACACCGTTCGCATCAGCGTGGACTTGCCGATCCCGGGCTCGCCGTCGATGAGGACCGCGCGGCCGTCGCCCTGGAGGCAACCGGTGATCCACCGGTCGAACTTCGCGATCTCCGGGTCACGCCCGATCAACGAACCGGGGACCGGAGAGATCGTCACTGACCCAGGATAGGGCGCGGACGGAGAGTGAACAAGTGAGTCACGTTCCGGAGCGCGTGAACAACTCATGTCGTTCGGCTCAACTCTACCTCATTTAGTACGCAGCTCGGCGAAACGGGCCAGTGGGAGTTTCTTGCCCGAATTGCTTCCCGGTCGACTCGCAAGCGTTGCGCCGCACAGCGGACTGGCGTCGCCGGCTACAAACGCGAACCTTTCTTTTACCTTAAGAGGCTTGCCATTACGGCGAGGCATGGAATGGTTACTCCCGTCCTCGAAAATGCTCGAGAACACGACGCGTCGAAGTGTTGCGAAACCCCTAGGGCACCCGAATTCATTTTTCGGTTCCCCCATCAAGGAGAGATCATGCGTATCGGACGGCTCGTTGCCTCTGTTTCCACCGCGGTCGCTCTTGCCGCAGTCGCATTAGTCGCTGGCGGCGGAACGGCTGTTGCCTCCGCGCTGAGCCACATCTGAATATCTTCTTTCTCACTTTTTCGTCGATTCCTTCGTTCCCAAAGGAGTAGTGCCATGCAGCACGGCTGACCACTTCGGTCCATTCAGCGCCCCATCCCCACGAGCGCAGTACCGCTGACCGCGCACTCCGCACCGGACCGGCCCCTCGCGGCCCAGGTGAACACGAGTGCGGGCAGCTCCCCGGCCCCCGGAACCCCGGTGGACGCCGGCGCCGAACGGCCCCCGCGCCGTTCGCAGACGTCCCCTCTCGCCGGGCTACGGCCCCTCTGACCTGACCAGGAAAGATGGCGGCCGGCCCGGCGAGGACGGGGCGGACACGGACTATCGCACCACCCGGAACGCGCCGCGCTACGGCGAGCACCCCGCGAACGACTTCGCGGTAGCGCGGACGACAGGCCCCGGCCGGCCGCACCGCCCTCCCCCGCAGGGCGTGTGCGCACCGGTCGGGGTTTTGGGTTTTCCGGGCGCCGTGCGCGCCGGCGAATGGTCGCCGGATGGATCCGACGCGCTCTTGTTCCCGGTGTTCGGCTCGAGTGCGGGTTCGCCGGCCGGAGTTGTTTCCCGAGCCGCTAAGGCCGATTCTGCGGCGGGCTCCCGGCTTTCCGGTCCGGTATTGGGGCCTAGGCATTCCGCAGCCCACTGCGTGGCGCTGAGCGTGTTGCTTCCGACGGCCGGTCGTTCGCTCGGCGCGGTGGCTGCGGATCGAATTCCCGTCGAGCCGATCCGGGCGTTCCGCGCCGCGATCGGGAGCGCTTCTCGGGGAATTCGAGCCTGGACAGTTACGGTCGAATGCCGTCCGTATTAACTGAACCTTATAGAGGGCCACAGGTCGCAATTGTTGAACCCTATTTAAAACGTAGCTCGTTTTAAATGGAATTCAAAAAAACGTGAGCGGAGGCGAGGGTCGAGCTACCAATCGGTAGCGTGTTCCGATCGATTGTTCCGTGGTCCAGGGCGGCCGTCACCATCAACGCTGAGTAACAATCGCGGCGTCCAGTTCGTCGCCCCCTGGGTTCGTCCACGGCATTCACGTCGATTCACGTGAGGTCCGCCCGTTCACCGGCGTCTGCGACGGAGCGCAGCCGAAGTGTCCTCTGTAATCACCTGAAGTGACTACAGAGGACCACCGTTCGGCCGAGATGAATGCCCCAGGAAGGGACGATCAGGTACTCAAGACTCCGGAACGTCGCGGTGCAGCGCGTCCAACCAGGTCCGGGCGGACGCGTCCGACGGGGCCCGCCAGTCGCCGCGCGGCGAGAGCGACCCGCCCGCGGACACCTTCGGGCCGTTCGGCAGCGCCGACCGCTTGAACTGGCTGAACGAGTAGAAGCGCTGCACGAACACCTCGAGCCAGCGCCGGATCGCCGCCAGGTCGTAGGCGTTGCGGTGCTGCTGCGGGTAGTTCGGCGGCCACTCGCCGGCCTCGACGTCCCGCCAGGCGTGCAGCGCCAGGAACGCGATCCGGGCCGGGCCGAAGCCGTAGCGCAGGACGTGGAAGAGCGAGAAGTCCTGCAGCGCGTACGGCCCGATCTTGGCCTCGGTGCTCTGCGGCACCTCACCCTGACGAGTGGGGACCAGCTCGGGCGTGATCTCGGTGTCCAGGACCGCCTGGAGCACCTTGTCGACCTCGGCGGTGAACTGGCCGGAGGCGGTGACCCAGCGGATCAGGTGCTGCATCAGCGTCTTCGGGACGCCCGCGTTGACGTTGTAGTGCGACATCTGGTCGCCGACGCCGTAGGTCGACCAGCCCAGCGCCAGCTCGGACAGGTCGCCGGTGCCCAGCACGATGCCGTTGCGCTGGTTGGCCGCCCGGAACAGGTAGTCGGTGCGCAACCCGGCCTGGACGTTCTCGAACGTGACGTCGTAGACCTCCTCGCCCCGCCCGAACGGGTGACCGAGGTCGGTGAGCATCTGCGTCGCGGCCGGCCGGATGTCGAGCGTCTCGAACGTCACGCCCAGCGCCTCGGCCAGCGCGACCGCGTTGTTGCGGGTGTGGTCGCTGGTGGCGAACCCGGGCATCGTGAACGCCAGGATGTCGGTGCGCGGGCGGTGCAGCCGGTCCATCGCCTTGGCCGCGACGATCAGCGCGTGGGTGGAGTCCAGCCCGCCGGAGACGCCGATGACGACCTTCGGCCCGCCGATCGCGCGGAGACGCTGCTCCAGACCCGACACCTGGATGTTGTAGGCCTCGTAGCAGTCCTGCTCAAGCCGGGAGGCGTCGGCCGGGACGAACGGGTAGCGGGCCAGCGGCCGCCGCAGCCCGATGTCGCCCTCGGGCGGCTCGACCGCGAAGTCCACCCGGCGGAAGCCGTCCACGCGGGCGGCGTGGTGGCGGCGGTTGTCGTCGAAGGTCCCCATCCGGAGCCGCTCGGCGCGGATCAGGTCGAGGTCGACGTCGGCGACCGCCCGGCGGGGACCGTCGGGGAACCGGTCGCTCTCGGCCAGCAGCACGCCGTTCTCGAAGATCAGCGTCTGCCCGTCCCAGGACAGGTCCGTGCTGGACTCGCCCTCACCGGCCGCCGCGTAGACGTAGGCGGCCAGGCACCGCGACGAGGCCGAACGCGAGTACAGCTTCCGGTCCTCGGCCCGCCCGATCGTGATCGGGCTGCCGGACAGGTTGACCAGCACCGTGGCCCCGGCCAGCGCCGCCTCGGCGCTGGGCGGGATCGGCACCCACATGTCCTCGCAGACCTCGACGTGCAGCACGAACCCGGGCACGTCGACGGCGTCGAACAGCAGGTCGGCCCCGAAGGGCACGTCGACACCGCCCAGCCGGAGCTCGCCGCGGACGTCGTCACCGGGGGCGAAATGGCGGCGCTCGTAGAACTCGCGGTAGGTCGGCAGGTACGACTTCGGGGCGACGCCGAGGACCCGGCCGCGGTGGATCACCACCGCGGTGTTGTAGAGCCGGTGGCGGTAGCGCAGCGGCGCGCCGACGACGAGCACCGGGCGCAGCTCCGCCGACGCGGCCGCGATCGTGCTGATCGCGTCCTCCACCGCGTCCAGGAGCGAGTCCGACAGCAGCAGGTCCTCGATCGAGTAGCCCGAGAGCGTGAGCTCCGGGAACACCGCGAGGCCCACCCCCTCGTCGTGGCACTCCCGCGCGGTGGCGAGCACGGCGTCGGCGTTGGCGGCGGGGTCGGCGATGGTGGTGTGCAGCGTGCACGACGCCACCCGGAAGAAGCCCTGGTCGTAAGCAGAGTAGAAGTCCATCAGCAGTCAGTTTCGCAGAGGCCGGTCGGTGCCCTGGTGATCGGCACACCCGGCGCCCGCCAAACTCGGCGCGCTCGCGCCGACCGGTTGTCGGCGGGGGCTGGTATCAAGGGCGCATGAGCCCCAGCGCCGAAGAAGAAGTCGTCGATCTCGCTCGCGACCTCATCCGGATCGACACCACGAACACCGGTGAGACCGCGACCAGCGCGGGGGAGCGGGCGGCGGCCGAGTACGTCGCGGCCAAGCTCGACGAGGTCGGCATCGCCGCACAGATCTACGAGAGCGAGCCCGGCCGGGCCAGCGTCGTGGCGCGCATCGAGGGCAGTGACCCCGGCCGCGGCGGGCTGGTGCTGCACGGCCACCTCGACGTGGTGCCCGCCAACGCCGCCGACTGGTCGGTCGACCCGTTCTCCGGCGAGATCCGCGACGACTACCTCTGGGGTCGCGGCGCGGTCGACATGAAGGACATGGACGCGATGATCCTGGCGCTGGTGCGCCAGTGGGCCCGCGAGGGCCGCAAGCCCCCGCGCGACGTCACGCTCGCGTTCTTCGCCGACGAGGAGGCCGGCAGCGTCCACGGCGCGCACTGGCTGGTGGAGAACCACCCCGAGTGGTTCGAGGGGTGCACCGAAGCGATCAGCGAGGTCGGCGGGTTCTCCGTCAGCGTCACCGACGACCTGCGGCTCTACCTGATCGAGACCGCGGAGAAGGGCATCGAGTGGCTGCGGCTGACCGCCACCGGTCAAGCCGGCCACGGTTCGTTCACCCACGAGGACAACGCGATCACCACGCTGTCCGAGGCGGTGTCGCGCATCGGGCGCCACCGGTTCCCGCTCGTGCTCACCGACACCGTCCGGCGTTTCCTCGAGGAGGCGAGCGACGCGCTCGGGATCGAGTTCGACCCCGACGAGCCGGAGCTGGCCATCGCGAAGCTCGGCCCGATCGCACGCATCATCGGCGCGACGCTGCGCAACACCGCCAACCCGACGATGCTCGACGCCGGGTACAAGGTGAACGTCATCCCCGGCTCGGCCACCGCCGCGATCGACGGGCGGGTGCTGCCCGGGCAGGAGCGGGAGTTCCTGGCGACGATCCGCGAGCTCGCCGGCCCCGGCGTCACGGTCGAGCCGACGATGGAGCAGATCCCGCTGGAGACCACGTTCGACGGTGCGCTCGTCGACGCGATGGCCGACGCGCTGCGCTTCGAGGACCCGGGGGCGCGCCCGGTGCCGTACATGCTCTCCGGGGGCACCGACGGCAAGGCGCTGTCGCGGCTGGGCATCCGGTGCTTCGGGTTCGCCCCGCTCCGGCTGCCCGCGGATCTCGATTTCGCGTCGCTGTTCCACGGTGTCGACGAGCGGGTGCCGATCGACGGCCTACGCTTCGGGGTACGTGTGCTGGACCGCTTTCTCTCTCGTAGTTGACCACGGCCGCTGGGAGCTCAGGAATGTCTACCGAAGCCCAGATCGACGCGGCGCTGGAGGCGGTCGTCAGCGCCGCCCGGAACCATCGCGCCGTGCTGCGAGCCGGTGCGCCCGAGGAACGGATCTGGCGTGCCTACGTGGCGCTGAACAACGCCACGGTCCGCTACGACGACCTGATCAGCGAGATCTACGACGAGGTCACCCCCTGGGACTGCGAGTACCTGGAGTCCGACGCCGAACCCGAGGCGGCGCCGGGCGCACCCCCGGCCCCGAGCCGGCCGACCGGCGGCGCACCGGCCGGCGACAGCGCGGTCATGGTGTCGGTGCGCCACCGGCGCGACTACGTGATCCCGGAACCGTCCCGGCTGCTCTCGCTGGCCACCGAGGCGCGCCGGACGTCGTGGGCGGCGGTGGACTCCACCCACGCCGCCCGCCCGGTCACCGACGTCGGCGAAGCGGTGAACGAGCTGGTGCAGGCCGGTGACGGCACGGTCGCCGCGCTCGACGCCTACCCCGAGGACCTCGTGCCCGGCAACGGCGTGCTGCTGGTCAACGCGCTGCACCGGCCGCTGACCTTCGCCGACGCCCCGGCGTCCGGCGGGGCCGACCCGCTGCTGCTCAGCCCCGACGAGGTGCAGCTCTACCGGATGGACGAGGAGATCGTCGACGAGGAGTCGCTCGAGGAACCGGTGCCGGCGCCCCGCGATCCGGTGAACGGCTCCGCGGCGCGCCTCTGGTAGCGGCCGGCTACGGCCTGCGGAAGCTCCGCAGGCCGTCGGCCACCGCTCCGCCGGCCTTCGTGACGAGCTTGGCGAGCGGGTCGTTCGACGACGCCACCGCGTCCCGGTAGGCGCCCGCGGCGGCCTTCACCTCGGCGGTGAACGACGTGTCCGGGTCGTCGACCCGGCGCGGGTACGCGCCCCCGACCACGGCCGTGTACTCGTCGGAGGTCGCCCACCGCTGCAGTTCGGCCGCGCGCAGCGCCGGCAGCGGGTGCGAACGTCCCGACAGGTGCCCGAGCTTGAGCAGGCTGTCGCGGATGTCCGCGGCGTCGTCGTACTCGTCCGCCTGCGCGAGGAAGTCGACGAGCTCGTCCGGGCCGGTGCTCATCGCCCCGGCCATCAGCGCGTGCGTACGCAGCGCCGCCTGCGGGTCCTGGCCGCAGAGCAGCCCGGCCCGGTCGCAGGAGAGTTCGGACTTGCGGTACCACTCCTCGAGCGCGAGCCGGATCGCCCGCAGCCCCCAGTAGCCGATCGGGAACCAGGCCAGGTTGAGCGACGCGCTGGTCAGGTGCAGCAGCAGCGTCCGGTAGACCGCGTGCCCACTGAGCACGTGGCCCATCTCGTGGCCGATCGTGAACCGCAGCCCATCGGTGTCGAGCAGCTCGATCAGGCCGGTGCTCAGCACCAGGAACGGCGCATCCATGCCGATCGTCATCGCGATCGGTTCCGGGTTGCGCAGGACGAACACCTCGGGCACGGGGCTGATGTCGAGCGTCGCCGCGCACTCCAGGCGCAGGGCGTGCACCTCGGGGAACTGTTTTGTCGTCACCTTCACCGCCGAGGCGAGCAGCAGGAGCCGCTCCCGGCGTTCGCCGACCGCCCCGGACAGTGCCCGCAGCACGGACGGCAGGCCGGGTACCGCGCGTAGCGCGACCAGCGCGCCGCGGTCGGCGGGGTGCTCGTAGGCGCGGGGGCTGACGCCGGGGAACCGGCGGCGTTCGGTCGAGATCTCGATGGTCATCGGGGGCCTCCCTCGAAGCTCTCGGAGGCCAGCCTAGAACTAGGTCGCCAGGGCGGGGCTGGACGAAGCAGTGCGGCGGCGGCGCAGGACGACCTTGCGAGTGCCGTCGGCGTAGAGCCGGACCCGCGCCAGCTCCCAGCCTCCGTACTCGGCCCGGATCGTCAGCTCCACCTGGGCGGACACCCGGTCGGTTCCGGGTGGCAACCGCAGCGGTGCGTACTCGTAATCTGGGGGCACTCAGCCATAGTGCCTCAATCTCCGCGCGGTGGCGGCGAACTCACCCACCGTCCCGTTCCGGGTACCCGAACTCGGGCGCGGACACGTCGTCGAGCGCGCGCCGGATCTCCGCCGGCAGCGTCAGCGACTCGGTCTGCAGCGAGCCCATCAGCTGCCCCACCGTGCGGGCGCCGACGACCGGCGCGGCCACCGCCGGCCGGTCGCGGATCCAGGCCAGCGACACCGCGAGCGGCGAGACCCCGAGGCCGTCGGCGGCGGTCGCGACCGCTTCGACGACCCGCGCCGACCGGTGCTCCAGGAACCGGCCGACGAACCGTTCGAAGTGCGGCGATGCGCCCCGCGAATCGTTCGGCGTGCCGTGCCGGTACTTGCCGGTCAGCACCCCGCGGCCGAGCGGCGACCAGGGCAGCAGCCCGATCCCGAGATCCAGCGCGGCCGGCACGACCTCGCGCTCGACGCCGCGTTCGAGCAGCGAGTACTCGACCTGGGTGGAGATCAGCCGCGGGCGGCCGTGCGCGAGCTGCCAGGTGGCCGCCTTCGCGGTCTGCCAGCCGGTGTAGTTCGACATGCCGACGTAGCGCGCCCGCCCGGTGCTGACCGCGATGTCGACGGCCGAGAGCGTCTCCTCGAGCGGCGTGTGCGGGTCCCACGCGTGCAGCTGCCAGAGATCGACGTGATCGGTGCGCAGGCGCGCCAGCGAGGCGTCCAGAGCCGAGAGCAGATGCCCCCGGGACGCGTCGCGCCGCCGCAGGGCCGGGACCGCCACCGCCTTGGTGGCGATCTGCACCGCGGAACGCGGGACGACCGGTCCGATCAGTTCGCCCAGGAGCTCCTCGGCGCGACCGTCCGCGTAGACGTCAGCCGTGTCGACGAGCGTCCCACCGGCGTCGGTGAACGCCTTGAGCTGCTCGGCGGCGTCGTCCGCTTCAGTGTCCCGCCCCCAGGACATCGTTCCCAGCGCGAGCCGGGACACCATCAGCCCGCTGTGGCCGAGGGCACGCAGTTCCATGGCAGCGGACGCTACCGTCGCCCCACCCCACACCGGAGCACCGACCCGCCGTTACGCTGCGCCGTGACCTCACACCGAGACGGGAGTGGCACGTGAAACTGGGGGTGAACCTCGGGTACTGGGGCGCGGGCAACGACGCCGCGAACCTGGAACTGGCCCGGGAAGCGGATCGTCTCGGCTGGTCGTCGGTCTGGGTGGCGGAAGCCTACGGATCGGACGCGGCCACCGTGCTCGCCTGGGTCGCGGCCCAGACCGAACAGATCGACATCGGGTCGGCCATCTTCCAGATCCCCGGCCGGTCGCCGGCGATGACCGCGATGACCGCCGCGACGCTCGACACGCTCTCCGGCGGCCGGTTCCGGCTCGGCCTGGGCGTCTCCGGCCCGCAGGTCTCCGAGGGCTGGCACGGCGTCCGGTTCGACAAGCCGCTGGCGCGCACCCGCGAGTACGTCGACGTCGTCCGGATGGCCCTGGAGCGCAAGCGCCGGGTGAAGTACGACGGCGCGCACTACCAGCTGCCGCTGCCGGACGGGCCGGGCAAGGCGCTGATGCTGACCGTGCACCCGGTGCGCGACCACATCCCCACCTACCTGGCCGCGGTCGGGCCGAAGAACCTCGAGCTGGCCGGCGAGATCGCCGACGGCCTGCTGGCGATCTTCTACTCCACCGAGTTCGGGCCGGAGCAGCTCGAGCTGGTGCGCGCCGGCCGCGAGAAGGCCGGGAAGTCGATGGAGGACTTCGACGTCGTCGCGACCGTCCCGGTCGTCGTCGGCGACGACCCGGAGGAGTGCGCGAACGCGGTGCGCTGGTACGCCGGGCTCTACGTCGGCGGGATGGGCAGCCGGGAACAGAACTTCTACAACCGGCTCGCGGTCCGGATGGGCTACGCCGACGAGGCCGCCGAGGTGCAGGAGAAGTACCTGCGGCGCGACTACGAGGGGGCCTACGCCGCGCTCCCGTTCGAGTTCCTCGACCGCACCTCGTTGCTCGGCCCGGTCGAGCGGATCGCCGAGGGGCTGCGTGCGCTGGCCGACGCGGGAGTGACGACGGTCGCGGTGGCGGCCTTCCCCGGCGAGCGCTCGGGCATCGAGACCCTGCAGGCAGTGGACGAGGCCTACCGCCTCGCCGGATTGGACTCCCCGACTCAGTGAACATCTTCGAAGCGATCCTCCTCGGCGCCGTCGAGGGCTTCACCGAGTTCCTCCCGATCTCCAGCACCGGGCACCTGACGATCATCGAGAAGCTGCTCGGCTACCGCATCGACGACCCGGACATCACCGCGTTCACGGTGATCATCCAGTCCGGCGCGGTGCTGGCGACGATCATCTTCCTGCGCGAGACGATCATCCGGATGATCGTCGGGTTCTTCGCCGGGCTGGCCGGCAAGCGGCCCAAGACCGATCCGGACTTCCGGCTCGGCGTCGCGGTGATCATCGGGTCGATCCCGATCATCATCGTCGGGCTGCTCTTCCAGGACGCGATCGAGACGACGCTGCGCAGCCTCTGGTTCGTCGGCTCCGCGCTGATCCTCTTCAGCGGCGTGATGTGGTTCGCCGACCGGGCGGCCACCCAGCGCCGCCACGAGGCCGACATCACCTGGAAGGACACACTGATCATGGGCCTCGCGCAGTGCGCGGCGCTGGTGCCGGGCGTCTCCCGGTCCGGCGCGACGATGTCCGCCGGTCTGCTGCGTGACATCGACCGGGTGACGATCACCAAGCTCTCGTTCCTGCTCTCGATCCCGGCCCTGACCGGAGCGAGCATCCTGCAGGGCGTCACCGAGTACGACCGGATCTCCGGCGGCGTCGGCTGGGCGAACACGATCGTCGCGACCCTCGTCAGCTTCGTCGTGGGATACGCCTCGGTGAGCTGGCTGCTGAAGTTCATCGCCAAGCACAGCTACACGGTGTTCATCGTCTACCGGGTGGTGCTCGGCACGATCGTGCTGCTGCTGGTCGGAACCGGGGTCATTTCGGCGACGTAGGGTTGAGCTTTTCCACTCGCTTTCCCCGGGATGAGGTTGGACGTATGCCGACGCTGGTGCTGCTGCGGCACGGCCGGAGTACCGCGAACACCAGCGGGGTGCTCGCCGGCTGGACGCCCGGCGTCAACCTCGACGACCACGGCCGCACGCAGGCCGACGCGGTGGCCGAGCGGCTGCGCCCGGTGCCGCTCGCGGCGATCGTGGCCAGCCCGCTCGACCGGTGCCAGCAGACCGTGGCACCGGTCTGGGCGAACCGGGAGATCGCCCCCGTGATCGACGACCGGCTGGGGGAGTGCAAGTACGGCGACTGGACCGGGCGCAAGCTCACCGATCTGGTGAAGGAACCGCTCTGGAAGGTCGTCCAGCAGCACCCGTCGGCCGCGGTGTTCCCCGGGCCGGAGGGGGAGGGGCTGGCGGCCACCCAGGCCCGGGCGGTCGCGGCGGTCCGCGAGTGGAACGCGAAGGTCGAGGAGACCCACGGCAAGGACGCGGTCTGGCTCGCCTGCAGCCACGGCGACGTGATCAAGGCGATCCTGGCCGACGCCTACGGCATGCACCTCGATCTGTTCCAGCGCATCGTGGTCGACCCGTGCTCGGTGAGCATCGTCCGGTACTCCGAAACCCGGCCGTTCGTGGTGCGGGTCAACGACATCGGGGGCGATCTGACCGGGTTGCTCCCGCCGCCGAAAGCGGCCGGCGACGCCGAGCCGTCCGACGATTCCGACGCGGTGGTCGGCGGCGGCGCCGGCACCGTCTGACGCGGGGACCTCGTGGAGGCAGCCCGCGTCCGGACCGCGTAGGGTCGAGGCATGGCAGGTCAGGTCTACGCGTTCGAACGCCCCGAGAGGTTCGTGGCCGGGACGGTCGGGGAGCCCGGCGACCGCACGTTCTACCTGCAGGCCACCGATGAGAGCCGCACCGTCAGCGTCGTGCTCGAGAAGACCCAGGTGGCGCTGCTGGCGGAGCGGCTCGTCGAGTTGCTCGAGGAAGCCCAGCGCCGGCTCGGCGCCGACACCGGCGACGAGCCCGACGACGTCGACACCGCGCCGCTGACGGCGCCGGTGGAGGAGGAGTTCCGGGTCGGGACACTCTCGCTCGCCTGGGACGCCGAGTCCTCCACGGTCATCGTCGAAGCCACCGCGCAATCCGACGACGAGGAGGAGACGGAGGACGAGCTCGACAGCCTCCGGGTGCGCCTCACCGCCAACGAGACCAGGGCGTTCGTCGCCAGGGCCGTGCGGGTGGTCGCCGCCGGGCGTCCGCCCTGCCCGCTGTGCGGGCTGCCGCTGGAGGCCGGCGGGCACGTCTGCCCCCGTCAGAACGGGTACCGGCGCTGAGCACAGCAGAACAGCCGGCGGCTCTGGACCCGGCGGAAGCACTCGTCCTGCTGGCCACCGGTGAGCTGACGATCGAAGGCCGCCTCGTCGACGCCAGCAACGCGACCCTCCTCGCGACCGTGAGCGCCAACGGCGTCAGCGCGGCGTGCGTCTACAAGCCGGTGCGCGGTGAGCGCCCGCTCTGGGATTTCCCCGACGGCACACTGGCCGGGCGCGAGGTCTCCGCCTACCTGGTCGACCAGGCCTTCGGCTGGGACCTGGTGCCACCGACCCTGCTGCGTGACGGGCCCTTCGGCCCCGGCATGTGCCAGCTCTGGATCGAGTCCGAGTCCGTCGACGACCTCGTCGACCTGCTGCCCGAGAACAAGGTCCCGAAGGGCTGGTTCCCGGTGTTCGGCGGCATCGACGGCGGCGGCCGGGACGTGGTCGTGGCCCACGCCGACGACCAGCGCCTGCGCCGGCTGGCCGTGCTCGACGCCGTCACCAACAACGCCGACCGCAAGGGTGGGCACCTGCTGCTCACCGCCGAGGGACATCTGTACGGCGTCGACCACGGCTTGTGTTTCCACGAGGAGACGAAGCTCCGGACGCTGCTGTGGGGGTGGGGCGGCGAGCCGCTCGACGACGACGAGGTCGAGGCGCTGAACCGGGTGCGCGGCGAGCTGGGCTCCGACGGGGCGCTGCGTCAGGCGCTGGAGGAGCACCTGACCGTCACCGAGGTCGACACGACGGTCGCGCGGGTCGACCGTCTGCTGCGCTCCCGCCGCTTCCCCCGGCCCAACTCCCGCCGTCACGTGGTGCCCTGGCCGCCGTTCTGACCACCGGTCAGTAGCTCGTCGCGACGCTGACGTGTTCCCACTCGGCCAGGTCGGCGGCCAGCCGGCTCTGGTGGGCGCGGAGGGCGTCGACCGCGTCGCGACCCAGCGGGAGGCGGAGCGGTGCGTCGTCGCTGTGGACCAGGTCGACGATGATGCGGGCCGCCCTGGCCGGGTCGCCGGGCTGCACGCCGTCGTCGTTCACCAGGTTGGCGCGGGTCGCACCGGCCGTGTCGCGGTAGGCGTCCAGGGGTGCCGACACGATCATCCGGCCGCCGTTGAGCCCGGTGCGGAACGCGCCCGGCTCGACGATCAGCACGCGCACGCCGTGGGGCTCGAGTTCGGCGGCGAGGGCCTCGGAGTAGCCCTCCAGCGCGAACTTCGCCGCGCAGTACGCTCCGACGCCCGCGAAGGCCAGCTGGCCGCCCATCGAGCTGATCTGCACGATCGTGCCGTGGCCCTGCTCGCGCAGGATCGGCACCGCGGCTTTCGTCACCGCGGCTGCGCCGAAGAACATCACCTCCATCGTGTGCCGCAGTTCGTCCTCGGTGGTCTCCTCCACCGCGCCGACGATCGCGAACCCGGCGTTGTTCACCACCACGTCCAGCCGCCCGAACGTGTCGATCGCGGCGGCTACCGCCCGCTCGGCGGCGCCGGGCTCGGTGACGTCCAGCGCGGCGGTTTCCAGATTCCCGCCGCGCAGTTCCGCGAGCACGCCGGGCTTCCGTGCGCCGGCGAGGACCTGATCGCCGGCGGCGAGCGCCGCGAGCGCGATCTCGCGTCCGAAGCCGGACGAGCAACCGGTGATCAACCATGTCTTCTGCATGGCTCCACGGTGCGGGCTCCGGGGTGCCGCCGACCAACACCGATTGCCGGGTGCGGTTACAGTCCGAGCCTGTGAGCGACCTCGAGCTGCGTCACCTGCGCTACTTCGTGGCCGTCGCCGAGGAGTCGAGCTTCACCGCGGCGGCCGCCCGGCTCAACCTCGCCCAGCAGTCGCTGTCGCAGCAGATCGCCGTGCTCGAGCGCCGGTTGAAGGCCCGCCTCTTCGACCGGGACACCCGGGGCACCCGGCTGACCGCGGTCGGCGCGGTGTTCCTCCCGGAGGCGCGCGCGGTGCTCGCGCGCGCCGAACGGGCCGTCGCGACGGCCGCGCGCGCCGCCCGGGGTGAGCTCGGCCGGGTCGACCTGGCGTTCCTCGCCTCGGCGGCCAACACGCTGCTGCCCCCGGTCGTGCGGGCGCTGCGGACACGGTTCGGCGAGTGGGACCTCACGACCGACGCGGTGTCGATCGCGGAGATGGTGACCGGCCTGCGCGCGGGTCGGTACGACGTGGGGTTCGGGCGCCCGCCGTGCGTGGACGACCTCCGCACGCGGGTGATCGCCACCGAGCCGGCGTGCGCGGTGCTACCGGTGGGCCATCCGCTGGCCGCGCGGGACTCGGTCGCGCTCGGGGAGCTGAACGACGAACCCTGGGTGCTCACCCCGCGCGATTCCTGGCTGCCGTGGCACCTGCGTTACGACGCCGAGTTCGCCGCGGCCGGCTTCGCGCCGCGTGTCGTGGCCGAGGGCGGCAGCGTGCAGAACCTGCTGGCGCTCGTCGCCGCCGGGGTCGGCGTGACCCGGCTGGCGGCGTCCTCGCGCAGCCTGCGCGGCAGCGGCGTGGTGTTCGTCCCGCTGGTGGGCGAGGTGGCCGAGACCGTGGTGATCTGGCGGGACGAGACGCCGCTGGTCCGCAACGTGGTGTCGGTGGTCGCGGAGCTCGCCGCGACCACCGATCTCACGTCCGACTAGTTGCCGTGGGTGGAGCTGCTGCGGTAGTCGGTGTAGGTGTACGGGTTGTCGAGCACCTTGGTCTCCGGGATGTCGGGGTTCATGCCGGCTTCCCAGGCCTCCGCGCCCAGCGTGTTCTGCAGGTACTCGACGGTCGACGCGATCGCGGTGCGCGCGGCCTCCAGGTCGATCCCGACCAGCTTGCCGTCGTGCTTGACGACCTTGCCGTCGACCAGGACCGTGTGGACGTCGCCGCGCTGGGCCTGGAACGCGACGTGCCCGTACGGGTTCAGCAGCGGGAACATCACCGGCGAGCTGTCGTTCTTGATCAGCACGACGTCGGCCTTCGTGCCGACCGCGAGCCGACCCAGGTCGTCGCGGCCCAGCGCCGCCGCCCCGCCGCGGGTCGCGTACTCCACGACCTGGTCCGCGCGCAGGTGCGAGTGCGTGACGGTGTCGCCGTTCTTGTGCGCCTCGAGGTGCTCGCGGGAGCGGTCGGCGCCGAGCGTGGCCCGCATCGCCGAGAACAGGTCGCCGCTCCACCAGACGCTGGTGTCCATCGACAGCGACACCGGGACGTTGTGCTTGCGCAGCACCCAGGTGGGCGGGTAGCCCTGCCCGCAGCTCTGCTCGCTCTCGGTGGAGACCGACACCGAGCCGCCGGTCGCGGCGATGCGCTGGTACGAGTCGTCGGAGAGCGTCGCGGCGTGCACGTAGACGTTGCCCGGCGTCATGAAGCCGTTCTCGTACATCAGCCGGATGCCGTCGTCGTTCGTGGCGCCCCACACCCCGGCGTGCGTGGTGACGGTGGCGCCGAGCTCCCGCGCGACCTCGAACGCGGCCTTCTCCGGGAACGCCGGGTCGCCGGTGACGTCGAACGCCAGCTGGAAGCCGAGCATGTCGCCGCGGTGCATCCGGCGCTCGACGAAGTCGCGGAACGCAGGCTGGGTGGCCCACTCCCAGGCGCCGCCCTGGATGTTGCCGTACGCGAACACGAACCGGCCCGGGATCGCCTCGAGGGCGTCGACCGCGGCGTCGGCGTGCTGCGTGGTGTGGTTGTTGTGCGACCAGTCGACGGTGGTGGTGACCCCGGCGTCCAGCGCCTCGATCGCGGACAGCAGGTTGCCCGCGTAGATGTCCTCGGGCCGGAACGACTTGCCGTGCTGGAGGTAGTAGAAGACGAAGTACTGGGTGAGGGTCCAGTCGGCGCCGTAGCCGCGCATCGCGGTCTGCCACATGTGCCGGTGGGTGTCGATCATGCCGGGCATCACCAGGCCGCCGCGGGCGTCGATCTCCGCGGTGCCCTCGGGCACCGACAGGTTCGGCCCGATGGCCTCGATCCGGTTGCCGACGACGAGCACGTCGGTGTCGCGCAGGACGGACTTGGACGCGTCCATCGGCAGGACGGTGCCGCCGCGCAGCACGATCGGGCGGCCGGGCTGGAACTGGTCGCTCATGGGTGTTCGACTCCTTCGTCGTCCCGGTACTGACTTTGGGCGGACGTATGTCCGCACAGTGAGCGCTGAGCTGCTGAGAGAACCTTTGTGCGGGAAAGGTGACCTGTCAACCCCTGGGGTCTGGCCACGCCTGATGTCCATTCAGCGGACGGTCGTCCGCAAAGCGGTCGTTCAGCATTGACGCGATCCCGGTTACGCTCGGGGAATGCAGAGCTGGCCGCACCCTGACGTGCCCCTTCTCCCCGGAACCGGCGTGCCGCTGCGGCTGCACGACTCGGCCACGCGCGAGGTGCGGCCCACGTCGCCGGGGCCGGTCGCCCGGATGTACGTCTGCGGGATCACCCCGTACGACGCCACGCACCTCGGCCACGCCGCCACCTATCTGGCGTTCGACCTCGTCAACCGGGTCTGGCGCGACAACGGCCACGAGGTCGTCTACGTCCAGAACGTCACCGACGTCGACGACCCGCTGTTCGAGCGGGCCGACCGCGACGGCGAGGACTGGGTGGTGCTCGGCATGCGCGAGACCGCGCTGTTCCGCGAGGACATGACCGCGCTGCGGGTGCTCCCGCCGGCGCACTACGTCGGGGTCGTCGAGGCCGTCGAGGAGATCGCCGAGCTCGTCGAGAAGCTGGTGTCGATCGGGGTGGCGTACCGGCTCGAGGACGGCACCGGCGACGTCTACCAGGACGTCGCGGCCGCCCGGCGGTTCGGGTACGAGTCGGGGTACTCCGCCGACACGATGGCGCGGTTCTTCGCCGAGCGCGGCGGTGACCCCGACCGCCCCGGGAAGCGCAACACGCTCGACCCGCTGCTCTGGCGGGGCGCCCGCGACGGGGAGCCGCGCTGGCCCTCCCCGGTCGGGCCGGGGCGCCCGGGCTGGCACGTGGAGTGCGCGGCGATCGCGGTCAACCGCCTGGGGCTGGGCATCGACGTCCAGGGCGGCGGCTCCGACCTCATCTTCCCGCACCACGAGATGTCGGCGCTGCACGCCGAGGCGGCCGCGGACCAGTGGCCGTTCGCCAAGCACTACGTCCATGCCGGGATGATCGGCCTCGACGGCGAGAAAATGTCGAAGTCGCGCGGAAACCTGGTGTTCGTGTCGCGGCTGCGCGGCGACGGCGTCGACCCGATGGCGGTCCGGCTCGCGCTGCTGTCCGGGCACTACCGGTCGGACCGCTCCTGGACCGCGGACGCCCTGATCGAGGCCCAGGCCCGGCTGGCCCGCTGGCGGGACGCGGCCGCACTGGCCACCGGTCCGTCGGCGATCGACCTGCTGGCGCGGGTACGGGAGCGGCTCGCCGACGACCTCGACTCCCCGGGCGCGATCCGCGCGGTCGACGAGTGGGCCGCGACCGCCCTGCGCGACGGCGGCCCGGACCCCACCGCTCCGGCGCTGGTTCGCTCCACGGTCGACGCGCTCCTCGGAATCGTGCTCTGACCCTGCCCCGATCGGCTGGAGTTGTGCCGCCGGTTCGTGGATGGACGGCGCGCCTCACTAGCGTCGCCGCGTGGAGGACCTCGCTGGTCGGCCGCGAGGCCGAACACAGCGCCCGGCTGGTGCCGGCGCGGTACGAGCCGAACCCGAAACGCTGCATCGACGACCTGGATGTGCGGCTCGGCGACCGGGTGTTCCCGGTCGCCGACCTGGTGGCGTCGGCGTTCCGCCGGCCGCCGCGGCCGTCGGGTGGGTGACGCCGGCGCTGGTCGGGAACTGCGTCGTGGTGTACGACCGGGGCGCCGGAACGTTCGACGTCAGCGTCGTGCGGCGGGAGCCGGACGGGTACCAGACGTTGAGCTGCCGCGGCGCCGACGACCCGGACGGCGTCTCCGGGGTCAACGGCCCGGACTCCGTCGCGATCCCCTGGGATCAGCTCGACCGCATCGCGATCGTGGCGTCGGCGAACCACTCGGTCGTCGTCCACCCCCACCAGGGCGTCGAGCCGTCGGCGGAGCCCTGGTACACCTTCGCCGGTCCGGACGGAGGGATCCCGCTGGCCGACCTGGTGAGCATGGGGGTGAGCGACGAGGAGTTCGAAGCGGCGACCCGCCGCTTCGCTCCCCGTGCGGTTCCGGTCGAACGGTCAGGCCGTGGCCAGCGCCTCGACCGGAGCGGTCCGTGACGCCCGGCGGGCGGGCGGGAGCGCGGCCAGGACACCGATCACCGCGGCCCCGACCAGCACACCGGCGATCATCCGCACCGGCAGCGCGATCAGCAGATCGTCCTGGACGCCGAACGCCGCGAGCGTGCCGGCGATCCCCAGGCCGACGCCCAGTGCCGTGCCCACCACCGCCGCGAGCAGCGCCATGATCGCGCCTTCCAGCGTCAGCGTCGTGTAGAGCTGGCCCCGGGTCAGACCGAGGGCACGCAGCACCGCGATCTCCCGGCGGCGTTCCAGCACCGACAGCGTCAGCGTCACCATCACGCCGAGCACCGCGATGAACACCGCCATGCCGATCAGCAGACCACCGGCCATCAGGTAGCCGTTGATCTGCGACTCCAGATCGTCCAGCAGGCCGGCGAGGTCCTGCACCTCGACGTCGGGCAGCGCGGCGATCGAGTCGTCGATCGCGGCCCGGGCGTCGGCGGCGTCGACACCGGACTTCCCCCAGACCAGCAGGCCGGTCGGGGCGGCGGAGCCGTACCAGCGGTCGAAGTCCGACGGGTCGAACGTGAGCGGACCGAACGGCGAGCTGTACCCGCCGTCGACGACCGCCGCGACCCGTACCGCGGTGTTCCCCACCCGCACGGTGTCACCGGCGGTGACACCGCCGAGGTCCTTCGCGGCCTGCGCGGTGACGACGACCCGGCCCGGACCGAAGTCGCGCAGGTCGCCGGAGCGGGTGAACTTCGCCGGGAGGTGCGCGCGCAGTGCGTCCGGCGGGAGCGCGAGCACGCTGGTGCCGATCGTCGCGTTCTTGCCGGTGATCCGGTCGACGTCGTGGGAGCGCACCGGCACCGGCGCCTGCAGTTGCGACTTCTTCTCCAGCGCGGCCGCCAGCCCGGTGGGGAGCGAGGCCGGCGCGGGCGCCACGCTGGTGAGCGTGAAGTCGGCCGAGTAGCTCCCGGTCAGCTGCGCGTTCGCGGTCTTCTCCAGCGAGGCGAACCCGACGAGCATGACCGTGGCCAGGCCGATGCCGATCGTCAGCGCGTTCGTCACCGCCGCCGTCCGCCGCGGGTTGCGCGCGCCGTTGGCGGCGGCCAGGTGTCCGGCCGCACCGGCGATCCGCCCGGGGAACCCGACTACGCGCACCAGCGGCCCGACGACGACCGGCCCGAGCGCCAGCAGCGCGAGCATGACCAGGAACCCACCGCCGATCCCGGTCCAGCTGTCCCGCTGGTCGGCCGCGTACCAGGCCAGCGCGGACCCGGTGGCGAGCAGCAGCACCCCGGCGCCGAGCCGCACCCGGCCCACCCGGGCGTCCTCGATCAGCTCGCCCTGGTCGGACAGCGCCCGCACCGGCGCTACCCGGGTCGCCGACCAGGCCGGCAGTACGGCGGCGAGCACCGAGACCGTGACGCCGACGATCAGCGCGACCACGGCGGCGACGGGCGAGAACGTCACCCGCAGGCTGTCCGGCGCGAGCCCGGCCGACGTCAGCCCGTAGGTGGCGACCGCCGTCAGCCCCTGTCCGGCGACGTAGCCGGCCACCGCGGCGACCAGGCCCGCGACCCCCGCTTCGACGATCGTCGCGCGGAACACCTGTCCGCGGCCGGCGCCGACGCACCGCACCAGCGCCACCTCGCGCCGGCGCTGCGCCAGCACGATGCCGAACGCGTTGTAGGCCACCGCGACGGCCACCGCGACCGCGACCCACGCGAAGAGCTTCAGCCCGTCGATGATCGCGGTGATCGAGCCGCCGAGTTGCGCGGACGCCAGCTGGTCGGCGTATTCGGGGCCGGAGACGACGGTGGCCGAACCCAGCGCCGCCCGGACGGCGTCGGGAGTGACCGAGCCGGTGACGTCGAGCGCGGACCACTCGCTCACGCCCAGCAGCGACGAGTAGTCAGCCGGGAGCAGACCGGCGGCGCCCTCCTCCACCCGGCCGTCCACGGTGCCGGTGATCGTGAAGCGGTGCGCGGCGCGTTTGGTGTCCAGGACCTGGACGGTCGTCCCGGGCTTCCAGCCCCGGTCGTCGGCGAGCGACGCCGGGACGACGAGCTCGCCGGGCTTCGCCGGGAACCGGCCCGCGGTCAGCTCGTGCTCGGACAGGGCCGGGTCGACGGGAGCAACGAACGCCGACAGGATCGGTTGCCCCGGTACGCGCACGACCGTCCCGTCGGACTGCAGCAGCGTGATCGTGCCGAAGTCCGCGCGCGGCTGGACCGCGGTGACGCCCGGCAACGCGGCCACCGCCCGGACCTGCGTGCCGGTGAACGGCGTGTCCCCGGGGGTGGCGTGCGCGGCGACCGGCGCGGCCTGGGCGGCGGTTTCCCGGTAGACCGCGGCGCGGATGGCGTCGCCCAACGTGAACGACGCCGCGATGAACGCGACCGCGGCCGCGACCGCCAGCGAGACGAGCAGGAGGGATCCGAACTGGTAGCGGACCCGGGTGAGCGCGACGCGCAGCATCAGGCCGCCCGCTCTTCCAGCCGGCCGACCCGGTCGAGCACGACCTCGGGGGTCGGGTCGGTGACCTCGTCGACGATCCGGCCGTCGGCGAGGAACACGACGCGGTCGGAGTAGCTGGCCGCGCGCGGGTCGTGGGTCACCATGACCACGGTCTGGCCGAGCTCGCGGACGCTGGCCCGCAGCAGGCTCAGTACCTCGGCGCCGGAGCGCGAGTCGAGGTTGCCGGTCGGCTCGTCGGCGAACACCACCGACGGCCGGGTGATCAGCGCCCGCGCGACCGCCACCCGCTGCTGCTGCCCGCCGGAGAGCTGGTTGGGCCGGTGGTGCATCCGGTCGGCGAGGCCCAGCAGGTCGATCACCCGGTCGAGCCATTCACCGTCCGGACGACGCCCGGCCAGCCGCAGCGGCAGCAGGATGTTCTCGGCCGCGGAGAGCGTCGGCAGCAGGTTGAACGACTGGAACACGAAGCCGACCGCTTCCCGGCGCAGGCGGGTCAACCGCCCGTCGGCGAGCCCGTCGAGCTCCGCGTTGCCGATGCGCACCCGGCCCGACGACGCCTTGTCCAGCCCGGCCAGGCAGTGCAGGAGCGTCGACTTGCCGGAGCCGGACGGCCCCATGATGGCGACGAACTGCCCGTGGGGCACCGCGAGCGAGACACCGCGCAGCGCGCTGACTCTGGTGTTGCCGGTGCCGTACGTCTTCGTGAGCTCGGTCGCGGTGACCGCTGCGGTGGTGTCCATGCCCTCGACGCTACGAAGTGTGAACGCGTGAATCGTCTGGCTCTCGTCGCGTCCGGCATCGGTCGTGCGATGTACCCGACTACCGCTCGAGACCTACCAGCCCCGACTGGTACGCGAGCACCACGGCCTGCACCCGGTCCCGGACGCCGAGCTTGGTCAGCACCCGGCTGACGTGCGTTTTCACGGTTCCTTCGCTGAGGAACAGGGCCTCGGAGATCTCCAGGTTCGACAGGCCTTTCGCGAGCAGCACGAGCACCTCGCGTTCGCGGGCGGTGAGCTCGGCGAACACGTCGGCCGATTCGGCCTGCGGCCCCGGCAGGTGCGGGAGGAACCGGTCGAGGAGGCGCCGGGTCGTGGACGGGGCCACGACCGCGTCACCCTCGTGGACGGCCCGGATCGCGCTGACCAGCTCGTTCGTCGGCACGTCCTTGAGCAGGAAGCCGGCCGCCCCGGCACGCAGGCCGGCGAACGCGTACTCGTCGAGGTCGAACGTCGTCAGCAGGAGCACCCGCGGCGGCTGGGGGAGCGCGGCGATGCGCTCGGTGGCGCCGACGCCGTCCAGCCGTGGCATCCGCACGTCCATCACGACGACGTCCACACCGCCGGCCCGGACGCGCTCGACCGCGGCCTGGCCGTCCCCGGCCTCGTCGACGACCACCAGGCCGTCCTGGGCGTCGAGCACCATCCGTAGCCCGCTGCGCACCAGTTCCTGGTCGTCGACGAGCAGTACCCGGATCACCGCGCCACCTCCCTGGAGTCCCGCACGGACGGGGTGCCGCTCGCGGGCAGCCACGCCGTGACCGCGAAGCCACCGCCGGACCGGGGAGCGGCGGTGACCTCGCCACCGACCGCGGCGGCCCGTTCACGCATGCCGAGCAGGCCGAGCCCCGCCCCGTCGTCGGCGGCGGCCGCGCCCCGCCCGTCGTCGACGACCGAGACCGACAGACCGTCGGGCCGCACCTCGAGACTGACCGCGGCCGACGCGGACGGACCGCCGTGTTTCACGGTGTTGGTGAGCGCCTCCTGCACGATCCGGTAGGCCGACAGCCCGGCGCCGGCCGGCACGCCGCTCAGGTCGCCGGACACCCGCAGCGTCACCGGCAGGCCGGACTCACGGACCTGGCCGACGAGCGTCTCGAGCTGCCCGAGGTCGGGCTGGGGTGTCCGCGACGCCGCCTCCGGGCTCCGCAGCACGCCGAGCAGCCGGCGCATCTCCGCGGTGGCCTCGCGCCCGGTGCGCCCGATGGTCTCGAGCGCGACCGCGGCCCGCGCCGGGTCGGACTCGAGGACGTGCCGGGCCCCGTCCGCCTGCAGCACCACGACCGACAGGCTGTGGGCGACGACGTCGTGCAGGTCACGGGCGATGCGTCCGCGCTCTTCGACCACCGCGAGACGGGCCAGCGCGTCACGTTCCCGCTCGAGCCGCGAGGCCCGGTCGAGCGCCTCCTGCAGGTACGCGTGCCGGGCGTGCACAACCCCACCCCACAGCCACGCGGTGACGAGCGGCGCACTGCACGCCCCGACGCAGACCGCCAGCGCGACGACCTGGTTGCTCACCGAGAGATCCTGCAGCGTGTACGAGCTCCCGGTCAGGCTGAGCACCAGATACGACCACTTCACCCCACCGATGACGCCGAACACGACGCTCAGCACCCCGGCGGCCCGGGCGTGCGGCCGAGGCGCGTACGCGGCCGCTGAGTAGGCCATCACGATGCCCGCGTACAGGATCGCCGGATGCGGGAACCCGAACGTGGCCAGGCTGACCAGCCCGAGCGCGGCGGTGGCGTAGAGGGCCCCGACCTGGTGGCGGCTACGCAGCGCGACCGGCACGACGAAGACGATCGGGAAGAGCGCCTGCCACCAGTCGCCGGAGCTCGCCACCCCGGGAAACAACACGAGCGCAAGCAGCGCGACGGTCGCCGCCGCGAGCCCGTCGAACACCAACGGGTGTCCCCGGAGCCACAGATGCACGTGCCGCATGCGGCCGAGGTTACCGGTCGGCTCACTGTGTTCCCATTATCTGAGATCCATGGTCCCCCTGGTCGGGTGAGACCTCGCGACCTAAGAGCATCCGTTCGGTTGGTTTCGGAACCAAACGGACATATCCGAACAAGGAGGATTCGTTCCTGTGGTCGCACAGAATAAAAATAAATGGGTAAAAAGTAGCTACAGTGAATCGTTGAATTGTCTGGAGTTTTTCGTGGAAAATGGTGCGAACGTCCTCGTTCGGGACTCGAAAAACCCGGACGGGCATCGTCTCTCGGTTTCCCGTGGTGCCTGGCGGGAGTTCGTGGCGTTTACCCGCGCGGAGTTGGCTAGGCGCGGCTGAGGCCGTCGAGCGCGTCCTCGATCAGGCCGCCGGTCGACTGGTCCAGCGCGATATTCTCCAGCTCCCAGAACTCCTCGAGATAGCCGTGGGGCAGCCCGAGGGAGCGAATGTCCGGGTCATCCTCCCGGATCAATTTGTCTCCCTCGGGAAGTTCCAGATGAAGGATGCGAGCGTCGACCAGGTCGTCGAATTCGAGTAACGCGGACGGCCGGGTCATGAGGCGATACAGACCTGACGTCGATGGAACGATGAGAATGTTGATGCGATCGGCGGTGGACAGCTCCAAGAGATGTTCGAGTTGCCTACGCATCACCGCGGGAGTCCCGGCGACCCTGCGGATGACGGATTCGTCGAGCAGGAAGTGGATATCCGGCCGATCCTCTCCCTCGAGTATCTCCTGGCGCCGAAGGCGTAACTCAATCATTTCCTCGAGTCGGTCGTCGTCGTGGTTGCTCGCGAAGACCTGGAGGACTGCCCGGGCGTAGTCGGCGGTCTGAAGCAGACCGGGTACGACCAGCGGCTGGTAGCCGCGGATGACGGACGCCGACGATTCGTGGCCGAGGTAGTAGAAGAACTCCGCCGAGATCCGGTCCTGATAAGCACTCCACAGCGATGGTTGACGGGCGGCCCGGGCGGTCTCCAAGAGGGCGGCCAACCGGTCTCCCTCGGGCACTCCGTAGAGATTGAGTAGGCCGCGAACGTCGTTGACCGCGACGCCGACGGAGCCCGCCTCGATCCGAATGACTTTGGAGAGGGACCAGTCCATCGCGTGGGCGACGCTCCGCTGAGTCATGCTTCTGCGCTCTCGGGCCCGTCGAAGCTCGGCGCTCAGCCGGCGGCGGTGAATGACCGGATCGATGGTTCGCGGCATGATTTCCCCCGGCGGAGACCGTTGGCCAGCGGCCACCTCGCTTTTTGAAAACCGGCAATCAGCCTACATTGCTGTCGGGGTCGGAGTGGCCGGATGCCGATGAAAACCGTGGCACGTGCCTTTTGCGAATGCCAAAAGCGTTGTTTCGTTTCGCGAGGTGGCTGTTCGATGCCCTTCATCTCGCCCGATATCAAACGGGTATCGGGGGTGGCATTAGGCTTTATTGCGGGGCGCTTTTCCATGGTGGCCCACCAGGATCACGCGCCCCAATCCGGGAAGTGGGGTACGTCCGTCCGACCCGCGAACGAAGGAGTTGTTGTGGCCGTGAGACACTTCCCCCCGCGAGTGGAGCGACAGCGGGGCGGCGCGGTACCACCGCGGTGGCTACTGCTCCTGCTTGCGGTGTTGGCGGGGCTGGTGGCCGGTGAGAGCGCCGGCATCGTCATGGCCATCTGTGGGGCGAGCACACAGGGAGCCCTGTCGGCAGGCTTCGTGGCGTTCGGATCCACGCTGCTGTCCGTACTCACCAGCATCGGTTTCCTCACCGGCGGCCGTTGAGCGGCATGTCCGCGAGCCGGCGCTGCCGGGCTGCGATCGAGGGGCGGCCTGGTAGCGCCACCGGCGCGAAGCGCTGTCGGCTCAATTGCGGCGCGTGGCCTCAGACGGCGGGGCCGCCCGGGCCGGCGGTACCACCCCGGCGGCGCAGGTACTTCTCGAACTCGCGCGCGAGGTCCTCGCCCGAGGCCTGCGGCAGCGGCTCGTCGCCGTCGCGCTGTTCCAGCGTGCGGATGTACTCGGCCATGTCCGCGTCCGAGGCCGCCAGCTCGTTCACCTGCGACTCCCACGCCGCGGCGCGCTCCGCGAGCTCACCCATCGGTACGCGCATGTCGAGCACGTTCTCCAGTGTGTGGAGCAGCGCGAGGGTGGCCTTCGGGTTCGGCGCCTGGGCGACGTAGTGCGGCACCTGCGCCCAGTAGGACAGGGACGGGATCTCGGCTCGCACGCACGCGTCGTGCAGGACGCCGACGATGCCGGTGGGGCCCTCGTACTTGGTCTGCTGGACGTCGTACCGGTTGGCCATCTCCGGGTCCGACGCGCTGCCGGTGACCGGGAACTGCCGGGAGTGCGGGGTGTCGGCGAGCAGCGCCCCGAGCAGGATCACCTGCTCGACGTCGAGGGCGTGGAACAGTTCGAGGATCTCCTCGCAGAAGCCCCGCCAGCGCATGTTCGGTTCGATGCCGCGCACCAGCACCACGTCGCGCTCGGCGCCGGGGGGAGTGCAGGTGGAGACCCGCGTGGTGGGCCACTCGATGCGCCGTCCACTCGGGTCTTCCGACATCGAGACCAGCGGACGGTTGACCTGGAAGTCGTAGTAGTCGTCCGGATCGATCTCGGCTACGGGCTTGGCCTGCCACTCCAGTTCGAGGTGCTCGACCACCGCGGTCGCCGCGTCTCCCGCGTCGTTCCAGCCCTCGAACGCCGCGATGACGATGGGGGAACGCAGCACAGGTAGTCCGTCGAACTCGGTCACGCAACCACCCTACGCGGGACGCAAGTCGAAGGGGGCGGAGCGGCCGACCGCACCCGATATGCCCTGATGGCTCTGCCGGAGCCAGTCACCGTTCACGGTAAGCTTGACAACATGGTGTCCATCCTGCGGAGCACGCCGGCCACTGCCCTCACGTCCGCGCTCAACGAGCGGGTCCTCGTCTCCGATGGAGCGATGGGCACGATGCTGCAGGCCGCGGACCTGACGCTCGACGACTTCGAGGGGCTCGAGGGCTGCAACGAGGTCCTCAACGCCACCCGTCCCGACGTCGTCGCGAAGATCCACGAGGCGTACTTCGCGGCCGGCGCGGATCTGGTCGAGACCAACACGTTCGGGGGAAACTTCGCGAACTTCGCGGAGTACGACATCGTCGACCGGATCTTCGAGCTGAACGAGAAGGGCGCGCGGATCGCGCGCGAGGTCGCGGACGGCTTCGGCACGGCCGACCGGCCCCGGTTCGTGCTCGGGTCGATCGGTCCCGGAACCAAGCTGCCGACGCTCGGCCACGCGCCCTACGCCCAGCTGCGCGACGCGTTCCAGATCCAGGCCGAGGGCCTGCTCACCGGCGGCGCCGATGCGTTCATCGTCGAGACCTGTCAGGACCTGCTGCAGGCGAAGGCCGCGATCATCGGCGCGCAGCGGGCCATGGCCAAGCTGAACAAGAACATCCCGCTGATCTGCCACGTCACCGTGGAGACCACCGGCACCATGCTGCTGGGCAGCGAGATCGGCGCCGCGGTCACCGCGCTCGAGCCGCTCGGCGTCGACTACCTCGGCCTCAACTGCGCCACCGGCCCGGCCGAGATGAGCGAGCACCTGCGCTACCTCTCCCAGCACGGCCACGTCGGCCTCTCGGTGATGCCGAACGCGGGCCTGCCCGAGCTCGGCCCGAACGGCGCGGTCTACCCGCTCGGCCCGGCCGAGCTGGCCACCGCGCTCACCCGGTTCGTCACCGAGTACGGCGCGCAGCTGGTCGGCGGCTGCTGCGGCACGACGCCCGAGCACATCAGCCACGTCGCCGAGGCGGTCAAGGACCTCACGCCGGCGGTGAAGAACCCCGACCGCGAGGCGTCGGTCGCGTCGATCTACCAGTCGGTGCCGTTCCGCCAGGACGCCAGCGCGCTGATGATCGGTGAGCGCACCAACGCCAACGGCTCGAAGAAGTTCCGCGAGGCCATGCTCGACGGCCGCTGGCAGGACTGCGTCGAGATCGCCCGCGAGGCCACTCGCGACGGTTCGCACCTGATCGACCTCTGCGTCGACTACGTCGGCCGCAAGGGCGCCGACGACATGCGCGAGCTGGCCGGGCGCTTCGCCACCGCGTCGACGCTGCCGATCATGCTCGACTCCACCGAGATCGACGTGATCGAGGCCGGCCTGGAGTCGCTCGGCGGCCGCTCGATCGTCAACTCGGTCAACTTCGAGGACGGCGACGGACCGGAGTCGCGCTACGCCCGCATCATGCCGATCATCCGCGAGCACGGCGCCGCGGTCGTCGCGCTGACGATCGACGAGGAGGGCCAGGCCCGCACCGCCGAGCACAAGGTCCGCATCGCCGAGCGCCTGATCACCGACCTCACCGAGACGTGGGGGATGGCCGAGTCGGACATCGTGGTCGACACGCTGACGTTCACCATCGCCACCGGCCAGGAAGAGAGCCGCCGCGACGGCCTCGAGACGATCGAAGCGATCCGCCTGCTCAAGCAGCGGCACCCGAACGTCCAGACCACGCTGGGTCTCTCGAACATCTCGTTCGGCCTCAACCCGGCCGCCCGCCAGGTGGTCAACTCGGTGTTCCTGCACGAGTGCCGCGAGGCCGGCCTCGACTCGGCGATCGTGCACGCCAGCAAGATCCTGCCGATCAGCAAGATCCAGGAGGAGCAGCGCGAAACCGCGCTGGACCTCATCTACGACCGCCGCCGCGAGGGTTACGACCCGCTGCAGCACCTGCTCCAGCTGTTCGACGGCGTCGACGCGAAGTCCACGAGCGCCTCCCGCGCCGAGGAGCTCGCGGCGCTGCCGCTCGACGAGCGACTGCAACGGCGGATCGTCGACGGCGAGCGCAACGGCCTCGAAGCCGATCTGGACGCCGCGCTGCAGCAGAAGTCGGCGCTCGACATCATCAACGAGACGCTGCTCTCCGGCATGAAGACGGTCGGCGAGCTGTTCGGCTCCGGCCAGATGCAGCTGCCGTTCGTGCTCCAGTCGGCCGAGGTGATGAAGACCGCGGTCGCGCACCTCGAGCCGCACATGGAGCGCAACGAGGACGACGAGGGCAAGGGCACGATCGTGCTCGCCACGGTCAAGGGCGACGTCCACGACATCGGCAAGAACCTCGTCGACATCATCCTGAGCAACAACGGCTACAACGTCGTCAACATCGGCATCAAGCAGCCGGTCAACGCGATCCTCGACGCCGCGGAGGAGCACCGGGCCGACGTCATCGGCATGTCGGGCCTGCTGGTGAAGTCCACCGTGGTCATGAAGGAGAACCTGGCCGAGATGAACACGCGTGGCGTCGCCGCGCGCTGGCCGGTGATGCTCGGCGGCGCCGCGCTCACCCGCGCCTACGTCGAGAACGACCTGGCCGAGATGTACGCGGGCGACGTGCGGTACGCCCGCGACGCGTTCGAGGGCCTGCGGCTCATGGACGCCTTGATGCTGGCCAAGCGCGGCGGCGTCGCGCCGGCCGACAGCGAGGAAGAGATGCGCAAGGCCGCCGAGCGCAAGGCCCGGCACGAGCGGTCGGCCCGGATCGCGGCCGAGCGCAAGGCGAAGGCCGGTCCCGAGATCTCGGTCGACGACGAGAGCGTGAAGTCCGACGTCGCCACCGACAACCCGGTGCCGACGCCGCCGTTCTGGGGCGACCGGGTGGTCAAGGGCATTCCGCTGGCCGAGTACTCCGGTCTGCTCGACGAGCGGGCGACGTTCCTCGGCCAGTGGGGCCTGCGCGGCGCCCGCGGCGGCCAGGGTCCGTCCTACGAGGAGCTGGTGGAGACCGAGGGCCGGCCGCGGCTGCGCTACTGGCTCGACCGGCTGCTCGCCGACAAGGTGCTCGAGGCCGCCGTGGTCTACGGCTACTTCCCGGCGGTGTCGGAGGGCAACCAGCTCATCGTGCTGGAGTCGGCCGACCCGGCGTCGGCCGAGCGGGTGCGGTTCCGCTTCCCGCGGCAGGTCCGCGACCGGCGGCTCAACCTGGCCGACTTCTTCCGGTCGCGCGAGGCCGCGACCGCGGAGGGCCGCACGGACGTCGTCGCGTTCCAGGTCGTGACGATGGGCAACCGCATCGCCGAGTACGCCAACGAGCTGTTCGCCGCGAACTCCTACCGCGACTACCTCGAGGTGCACGGGCTGTCCGTGCAGCTCACCGAGGCGCTCGCGGAGTACTGGCACCAGCGGGTCCGCTCCGAGCTCGGCTTCGGCGACCAGGACCCGACGAAGGTCGAGGACTTCTTCGACCTGCAGTACCGCGGCGCCCGCTACTCGTTCGGCTACCCGGCCTGCCCCGACCTTGAGCAGCAGGAGCAGCTGTTCGAGCTGGTCAAGCCGCACCAGATCGGCGTCAAGCTGTCCGAGGAGTTCCAGCTGCACCCGGAGCAGTCCACGTCGGCGATCGTGGTGCACCACCCCGAAGCGAAATACTTCGCGGCCCGATGAGACGTCCCGACGCCGTCCTCTTCGACATGGACGGGACGCTGTTCGACAGCGAGAAGCTGTGGGACGTCGGCCTGGACGAGCTGGCGAAGCACCTCGGCGGGGAGCTGTCGCAGGCGGCGCGCACGACGATGATCGGCGCGCCGCTGGCGATGTCGATGGAGATCCTGCACGCCGACCTGGGGCGCCCGGAGCTGGACATCGCGACCAGCGGTGCCTGGCTCGAGGACCACATGCGCACGTTGTTCACGACGTCGCTCGTCTGGCGGGCCGGCGCTCAGGAACTCTTGACGGCGGTACGGGCGGCGGGGATCCCGGCGGCGCTGGTCACCGCGACCCGGCGCAACCTCGTCGAGGTCGCGCTCGACACGCTCGGGCGGGAGAACTTCGACGCGGTGGTCTGCGGGGACGAGGTCGCGCACTCGAAGCCGCACCCCGAGCCGTACCTGCGGGCGGCGTCGCTGCTGGGCGTGAACCCGGAGGACTGCGTCGCGATCGAGGACTCGGTGAACGGCACCGCGTCGGCGGAGGCGGCCGGGTGCCCGGTGCTGGTGGTGCCGAGCGAGGCGCCGGTGCCGGCCGGGCCGCGGCGCGTCCACCGGGATTCGCTGGTCGGAGTCGGCCTTCCGGAGCTCGGAGCCGTCCTCACGGCTGTTGCGTCCTGACCCACCGGCGGGTCTACAGTGCCTCCCGGGTCGGGTGAGGCCCGCAACTAACGGGGAGACGTGATGCAACCACAGGGCTACAGCGGCCAGGGCGGCCAGACACCGTTAGCGGGGTACGGCCAACCCGCTCCGCCGTACCCGGGTGCGGCCCAGCCGGGCTACCCGCAGAGCGGCCCGCCGCAGCCGGGGTACGGGCAGCCGAGCGCGCCGGACACGCCGCAGGCGGGGTACGGCCGGCCGAGCGCGCCGCCGTACCCGGGCTACCCGCCCCAGCAGGGGTACGGGCAGCCGAGCGCGCCGCCGTACCCCGGTGCGCCGCAGCCTGGGTATCCGCAGCCGGGCCACCAGTACGGAGCCCCGCAGCCCGGGCACCCGCAGCCCGGGCACCCGCAGCTCGGGCACCCGCAGCAGGGGTATCCGCAGCCCGGGCACCAGCAGCCGGGGCAGCACCAGCCCGGGTACCCGCAGCCGGGTTACCCGCAGCAGCAGAACTTCGCGGCTCCGGCCGCCGCGTCCGGTGCCGGCCTCTGGCACCGCCCCGGCACCAAGCTCGTCGTCGGCAGCGCGGTCCTGTTCGTCGTCGGGCTCGTGATCACCGTCGGCACCTTCGCGTTCGCCGACCCGGGCGGCCACTTCTTCGTCGCCACCGGCCCGATGATCTTCGGCGTGATCGGCGTCATCAAGGGCCTCATCCAGATGGCGAAGGGCTGAGCCCGGGCCTGCTTGCCCGCCTGCGTTACGGTCGATCCCGCGGCACGGTGCCGGGGTGACGCCTGCTGCTGTTGATCACGAGCGGCCGTCCGGGCGCGAGGGGTGCGCGGACGGCCGCCGTGCTCTTCCCGGCCCTCCACACGCGACGGCCGGGCGGGGAGAACTCCCCGCCCGGCCGGTACGCCGTACCCGGTCGCCCTACTCGTACGAGATGGCCGCGAGCACGTTCAGCCGGGCTGCGCGCAGCGCCGGCAGCAGCGCCGCGATCACGCCCACCAGCACCGACGCGACCAGGTAGGTACCCATCTGGCCCCAGGGGAGGGCGAACTGGCTCAGCCCCTGCGACTTGAGCGCCTGCACCACGGCCGCGCCGAGCCCGAGACCGACCACGATGCCCAGCAGGGCGCCGAACATCGAGATCACGATCGATTCCACCGTGATCATCCGGGTGGTCTGCGAGCGCCGCAGGCCGATCGCTCGCAGCAGCCCCAGCTCGCGGGTCCGCTCGACCACCGACAGCGCGAGCGTGTTGATGATGCCGAGGACCGCGATCAGGATCGCCAGGGTGAGCAGGATCTGCACGAACGTCAGGATCATGTCGTACTGACGGGTGACGTCGTTGATGAACGCGCTCTGGTTCTGCACGTTCACCTCGGGGCTGTCCACGAGCAGCGTCTTGATCGTGGCCTCGACGTCCTTCACCGAAGCGCCGTCCTCGACCTTCACGAACGCCTGCGACGGCTGGGCGATCTGGAAGTTCTTCGCCGCGTCCTCGCCGGCCATGAACGTACCCGCGGCCGGATTCTTCTCGAAGATGCCGACGATCTTGTAGTCCTCCGCGGTGCCCCGGATCTGCTGCACCGGAACCTCGTCGCCGACCGACAGCCGCTGCTCCTTCGCGGTGTCCTCGTCGACGATGAGCTCGTTCGGCCCGACCCGGTCGACCTCACCGGACTTCGCCTTCAGCCCGATCAGCCGCTGGTTCGCCGCCGGATCGCTCATCGCCATCAGGAAGGTGTTCCGGTCGTTGATCCGGGCCGGACCGACGTAGTACCCGGAGACCGCTTCGACGCCGTCGGTCTGCTCGATCTTGTCGAGCGTCGCGACGTCGAACACCGGCGGCTGGGCGCTGGTCTGCTGCCCGGAGATGATCAGCTCGGCGTTGAGCTGGTCGCCGACCAGGGACTCGATGCTCTTGCTCGCCGAGGAGACGATCGTGCTGACGCCGGTGACCAGCGCGATGCTGACCATCAGCGCACCCGCGGTGATCGCGGTCCGGCGCGGGTTGCGGGCCGAGTTGCGCCGGCCCAGCTGGCCCGGCACCGACCACGCGAAGATCCGGCCCAGCACCGCGACGATCGGCCGGCTGATGATCGGGGTCAGCAGCGCGACCCCGATGAACACCAGCAGGACGCCGGCCAGCAGTGCCCACAGGGAGCCGTTGTCGGTCAGCCCCCACGCCATCAGCGCACCGCCGACCACGAAGATGGCGCCACCGATCGACGTGATCTTGGTGAGCGGCTTGTCCGGGGTGGCAGCGTCACGCATGGCGGCGATCGGCGGGATCCGGGAGGCGCGGATCGCCGGGAACAGCGCCGCGATCAGCGTGATCCCGACGCCGACCACGAACGACCCGACGATTGCCGAGACCGGCACCGTCAGCTGCAGATCGAGCTCCGCTTTGAGGAAGGCGTTGAACACCTTGCCGAGGAGCCACCCGATCCCGATTCCGGCGAGCAGCCCCAGCACCGCCCCGAGCAGGCCGATCAACAGCGCCTCGAACAGCACCGACCGGATCACCTGCCCGCGAGCCGCCCCCATCGCCCGGAACAGCGCCAGTTCGCGGGTCCGCTGGGCGACCAGCATCGAGAACGTGTTGAGGATCAGGAAGATGCCGACGAAGAGCGCGACACCGGCGAAGCCCAGGAAGATGTAGTTGATGAACTTGAAGCCCTCCCTGATGTCCTTGGAAGTCTGCTCGTTCACCTCGTCCCGCGTCTGCACGGTGTAGCCGCTGCCGACGACGCCTTCGATCGTCTTCTTCAGTTCCTGCTGGCTGACCCCCGGGTCGGCCTGGAGCTGGACGTCGGTGAAAGCGTTCTTCTCGCCGAGCATGAGCTCCTGTGCGACCGGCAGCGTCCACGCGACGACCTGGGAACCGCCGAGCGTGTCCCGGTCACCGCTGTAGCCGAAGATGCCGACGAGCGTGAACTCCTTCTTCGGCTGCAGCGTGAGGATGCCGATCGTGTCGCCGATCTGGTAATCCATCGACTTGGCGATCGAGGCGTCGACGGCGACCTCGTTCGGCGCGGTGGGGCCACGGCCCTCACGCAGCTTGATCAGGTCGTCCTCGCCGCCCCAGCTGCTCCCGAAGCGCGGTGCGCCGGACGCCGCGACCTTGCCGTCCTTGCCGATCACCCGGGCGCCGTTGACGAACACGGACGCGCTGGCCTTCGCGACGCCGGGCGCCGCCTCGATCTTCGGTACCAGCGAGGCCGGGATCGTGGAGGTGGCGGTGTCCGAACCGCCGTTGTTGTCCAGTTTCGACTTCGCCTGCACCTGGACGTCGACGCTGTTGTTGATGCCGGCGAAGAGCGCGTCGAACGACTTCGCCAGCGACGAGGTCAGGACGAAGGAGCCCGCGACGAACATCACGCCGAGGACGACGGCGAACGCGGAGAGCGTCAGCCGCACCTTCCTCGACAGCAGGCTCTTGAGGGTCGCGCGAAACATCACGCGGCCCCGAACGTGTCCAGCGACTTCATCTTGTCGAGAACGCTCTCGCTGGTGGGCTCGAAGATCTCGTCCACGATCTGGCCGTCGGCGAGGAACACGACCCGGTCGGCGTACGAGGCCGCGTTCGGGTCGTGCGTGACCATCACGATCGTCTGGCCGAAGTCGCGGACCGAGTTCTGCAGGAACTGCAGCACCTCGGCGCCCGAGCGGGAGTCGAGGTTGCCGGTGGGCTCGTCGGCGAAGACCACGTCGGGCTTCGAGACCAGCGCCCGGGCGCACGCCACGCGCTGCTGCTGACCGCCGGAGAGCTGCGTCGGCCGGTGCTTGAGGCGGTCGCCCAGGCCGACCGTCTTGATGACCGTGGCCATCCACTCGGGGTCGGGCTTACGCTTACCGATGTTCAGCGGCAGCGTGATGTTCTCTTCGGCGGTGAGCGTCGGCAGCAGGTTGAACTGCTGGAAGATGAAGCCGACCTTCTCCCGGCGCAGCAGGGTCAGACCTTTGTCCCCGAGGGTGTCCACCCGGGTGCCGCCGATCCAGACCTCCCCGCGGGAGATCGAGTCCAGCCCGGCCAGGCAGTGCATGAGCGTCGACTTGCCGGACCCGGAGGGCCCCATGATCGCGGTGAACTTGCCCCGCTCGAACTCGGCGCTGACACCGGCGAGTGCGTTCACCCGGGTGTCCTCGGTGGTTCCGTAGACCTTCCACACGTCGACCGCCTTCGCGGCGGCGGTGCTGCCGATCGCGTCGGCTGTCGATGAGTCGGTCATCGGCGTCGTCACGGCCCTTCTCCATCCCCTGACATCGGCGCGGCCGTCAGAATTCGTCCACAGCCGCGCCACATCCCCGTGTGCTGTCGTGATGCAGCGTCCACCCCAACGTAAGGGGAGACTCAAGGCGTATTCGTCGTCGCCTGGTCTGGTCCGCTCGTACGACCTAGGGGGGACACCGACCCCGGGTGTGCTCTCAGGGTTTCCCTGAGCTGTACTCCTTCTGGGGTACTAACTGGCCGCCAGTGCTTCGGCGATCACCGGCTCGACCGTCGCCTTCGTGACACCGAGGCCGGTGAGCAGGCCGTCGCCGTTCTCGTGTTCGAGCAGCGCCAGCAGGATGTGCTCGGTGCCGACATAATTGTGACCGAGCCGCAGCGCCTCGCGGAACGTCAGCTCCAGGACTTTTTTGGCGGCGGCGTCGAACGGGATCAGCGCCGGCAGGCTCTCGGCGGGCGGCGGCAGCGTCGCGGCCGCGGCGGCGCGCAGCGCGTCCGGCGTGACCCCGGACGCGGCGATGGCCTTGGCTGCGATCGCCTCCGGCTCGGCGAGCAGCCCGAGCACGAGGTGCGCCGGTGCGATCTGCGGGCTCCCGGCCTGCCGCGTCTCCTCCTGCGCGTGGACGATGACGCTACGCGCGCGGGTCGTGAACCGGCCGAAGTTCTGGTCGGGGTCGCCGGGCACGAAGCGCTTCTGGGCGGCCTGCTTGGTGACCCCCATGCTCTTGCCGATCTCGGTCCAGGACGCGCCGGCCCGGCGGGCCTGGTCGACGAAGTGCCCGATCAGGTGGTCGGCGACCTCGCCGACGGCCTCGGCGGTGAGTACCGCGGTGGAGAGCTGCTCGAGCGGGTCGGTCTGGGCTTTCTTGATGCCGGCGATCAGCGCGTCGAGTCCGATGCCGGGCGGAAGCTGAGGTGTCGTCATGCGTCAACCCTAGGTTGACGCAGGGGCTCCGTCAACCTCAGGTTGACGACTCAGGCGCGGGGTCGGATCAGGCCGGTCTCGTACGCGAGGATCACCGCCTGCACGCGGTCGCGGATGCCCAGCTTCGTGAGGACGTGACCGACGTGGGTCTTCACGGTCGTCTCGCTGACGAACAGCTCGCGGGCGATCTCCCCGTTCGACCGGCCCCGGGCCATCAGCGTCAGCACCTCCTGCTCGCGGTCGGTGAGCACGCTCAGCGGGCTCCGCGGGTCGACGCCCGGCTCGGGCAGGCGGTCGGCGAACTGGTCGAGCAACCGCCGCAGGATGCGCGGGGTCACCACCGCCTCGCCCGCCGCCACCGTGCGGATCGCGGCGATCAGGTCCTCGGCCGGCACGTCCTTGGACAGGAAGCCGCTGGCCCCGGCGCGCAGCGCGCCCACCACGTACTCGTCCAGGTCGAACGTCGTCAGCACCAGCACCCGGGCGGGCAGCCCGGCGGCGACGATGGCCCTGGTCGCGGCCACACCGTCGAGCCGGGGCATGCGCACGTCCATCAGCACGACCGACGGCAGCAGCCGCCGGGTGAGTTCCACCGCCTCCACCCCGTCGCCGGCCTCGCCGACGACGTCGAGGTCGGGTTCGGCGCCGAGCACCATCCGGAAGCCCGTACGCAGCAGCGGCTGGTCGTCGGCCAGGAGCACCTGGATCGGTCGTGGTCGCGCCGGTTCGGTCACCGTCACCCTCTCGTCGTCAGCCTGACGCCCGGAAGGCGCCGTCCAGGGGTAACCGGGCGTAGACCCGGAACCCACCACCGGACCGAGCACCGGTCCGCAGCGTGCCACCGTAGAGGGCGACGCGCTCACGCATGCCCACCAGCCCGTGGCCCAGGTGATCGTCGCCGGGTGCCGGCCCGTGCCCGTCGTCGGTCACCGTGATGCGGACGCCGTCGACCGCGAACTCCACCGTGATCACCGCGTGGGTCGCGGCGGCGTGCTTGAGCGTGTTCGTGAGAGCCTCCTGCACCACCCGGAAGACGGTCAGGTCGAGGCCGGGATCGAGCTGGGGTGCGGCGCCGGAGACGGTGAGCTCCACGTCGAGGCCGGCCTCGCGGACCTGCTCGGCGAGCTGCTCGAGCCCCGCGACCCCCGACGCGGGCGGCGGCTCGTCGGGGGCACGCTCGTCGTCGGTGCGCAGGACGTCGACCAGGCGGCGCATCTCGCGCAGGCTGGCCCGGCCGGTGTCCTCGATCATCTTGAGCGCCTCGTCGGCGGAGTCGGGGTCGCGGCGCAGCGTCCGCCGGGCGCCGGTGGCCAACACTCCCATGACGCTGACGTGGTGGGCGACCATGTCGTGCAACTCGCGGGCGATGCGGCGGCGCTCGTCGAGGACGGCCTGGCCGGCGGCGGCCTCGCGGTTGAGTTCGGCGACCCGGGCCCGCTCCTCGAGCGCCGCGGTGTACGCCCGCCGGGTGAACACCGTCCGGCCGAGGAAGAAGCAGGCCAGCAGCGCGAGGACGCCGAACGTCACCGCGGCCCAGCGCTCCGGGTTCGGTTCCGGCCCGACCAGCCCCACCGTGCTGCCGCAGACGCCCAGCGCCGTGGTGGCGAGGACGGCCTGGCGCACCGGGGCGAGCGCCGCGCGGGTGTAGGTGACGACGAGCCCCGCGACCGTCGTGGCGGTCGCACCGTCGGCGTGCCACTCGGTGAGGAGCAGCGAGACACAGACCAGACCGACCGACGTCAGCGGGGCGACCCGGCGCAGCGCGACCGGAAGCAGCGCGAAGGCCGGCAGCAGGACGAACCAGTCCGTCCCGCGACCGGCCGTGCTCGGATCGGGCCCGATCGGACCGGCCGCCACCGCGAACAGCGCGAGGATCGCGAGCGCCAGAGCCGAGTCGACGCCGAGCGTCCGCCAGAAAGGCGGCGGCCCCGAGAGGTCGCGCTCCTCCCACGGCCCCCGCCCGAACCCACCGCCCCACCGCCGCACCTCGAGCCACCGCCGCCCGTCGAGCCACCGCCTCGCGCCGGAGGGCCTTCCTGTGCCGGAGGGGTGCCCTGCGCCGGGGGACCACTCCGTGCCGGAGGGCTGCGCCGCGCTGGGGGACCGGTCCGCACCGGAGGGCTTTCCTGGGCCGGGGGGCTTTCCTGGGCCGGAGGGCTGCCCTGCGCTGGGGGGTTTTCCTGGGCCGGAGGGCTTTCCTGCGCTGGGGGCCCGCTCCGCGCTGGAGGGCTGCCTCGCACTAGGGGGCTGGTGCGCGCTCGGGGGCCGCTCCGCGCTCGGGGGCCGCTCCGCGCTCGGGGGCCGCTCCGCGCTCGGGGGGCCGCTCCGCGCTCGGGGGCCGCTCCGCGCTCGGGGGCCGCTCCGCGCTGGGGGACCGGCCGGTGCTGAACCATCGCCACGCGCTGAACCACCGGCCCGCGCCGAGACGGGGCCGCGTGTCGATCAGGGGCAGCGGAAAGCGCACGGCGTTCATTGTCACCGATCCGAACGGCCGCCCGTGCCGCCTGCGCCGCCTGTGACGCTCAGGACGCCTGTGGTGCTCAGGACGCCTGTGGTGCCGTGATGCCCGTGCCACTTGTGACGCCTAGCACCGCCTGTCACGCCAGCGTTGTCCGCGCGATCTGTGCTGCCGCGTTGCATGTGCCGCCCGTGCCAACTGCTCCTTCTGCGCCGCCCGTGCCACGTGTGACGCCCAGACCGCCTGTGATGCCTGCGCCACTTGTGACGCCTGCGCCGCCACCGCCACCCGCGTTGTCCGTGCGAACTGCGGTGCCTGCGCCGCCCGCCGTGTCCGCCGTGTCCGCGGTGCCTGCGGTGCTTGCGGTGCCAGTGTGACCTGCGGTGCCGGTGTGACCTGCGGTGCCCGTGTGACCTGCGGTGTCTGTGCTGCCCACCGTGCCCGTGCTACTCGCGGTGCCTGCGGTGCCTGCGGTCCCTGCGGTCCCTGCGGTCCCCTGCGGTGTTCGCGGTGCCCGTGCTACTCGCGGTGCTTGCGGTGTTCGTTGTGCCTGTGGTGTTCGCGATACCTGAGCCCCTCTGGTCCGCTTGCGGTGCCTGCGTTGTCTGTGCCACCTGTGACACCAGCGCTGTTCGTGTGACCCGCGGTGCCCGCGGTGTTCGTGGTGCCTGCGCCCCAGTCCGCCTGCGCTGTCCGTGCCTCCCGTAACGCCGGCGCCACCCGCGCTGTCCGTGCGACCT
This sequence comes from Cryptosporangium arvum DSM 44712, assembly GCF_000585375.1. Classification (NCBI taxonomy): domain Bacteria; kingdom Bacillati; phylum Actinomycetota; class Actinomycetes; order Cryptosporangiales; family Cryptosporangiaceae; genus Cryptosporangium; species Cryptosporangium arvum. The sequence continues at coordinate 5,966,316 of NZ_KK073874.1, read as the reverse complement.
GCGGTGCCTGCAGTGCCTGCGGTGCCTGCGATGCCTGTGCGCCCTGTGACACCAGCGCTGCCCGTGCCAGCTGGGCGCCTGCGCCGCCCGCGCCGCCTACACCACCATGACGCCCTAATCCTCCGAGGCCGGGTCGGTGGCCGGGGATTCGGTGAGCGGAGGCAGCTGCTCCGGAAATGGCGGCAGGGTGCCGCCGTGGGCCGGGCACAGCTCCTGGTGATCGCACCACCCGCAGAGCGGCCCCGGGCTGGGCCGGAAGTCGCGTGCGGCCGTGGCGCGGTCGATCGCGGCCCAGATCGCCTGCAGGGTGCGCTCGAAGCGGAGCAGTTCGTCGAGGTCGGGGGTGTAGTCGAGGACCTCGCGGTCGCCCAGGTAGAGCAGGCGCAGCAGCCGGGGGACGACGCCCCGGGTGCGCCAGATGACCAGCGCGTAGAACTTCAGCTGGAACATCGCCTTGCCCTCGAACGACTCGCGGGGGGCGGCGCCGGTCTTGTAGTCGACGACGCGGATCTCGCCCGTGGGGGCGACGTCGATGCGGTCGACGAAGCCACGCAGGCGCAGCCCCGACTCGGTGACCACCTCGACCAGGCGCTCCCGCTCGGCCGGTGCGAGCCGGTTGGGGTCTTCGAGCGTGAAGTAGCCGGCCAGCAGCCCGCGCGCGGACTCCAGCCAGTCGGCCAGCGCCTCCGGCGTCTCGAACAGGCCGATGAGCTCCGGCTCGGCGTCGGCCAGCCGGGCCCACTCCGGTTCGAGCAGCGCCTCGGCCGCCGCGGGGGAGCGCTCCCCGGCCGGCAGGTCGAAGAGGCGCTCGAGCACGGCGTGGACCAGCGTACCGCGGGTGGCCGCCGCGCTCGGCCGCTCCGGCAGCCGGTCGATGCTGCGGAAGCGGTAGAGCAGCGGGCAGGTCTTGAAGTCCGACGCGCGCGACGGGGACAACGAGCCGATGATCGTCAGTTCGGTGCGCCCATCCGCCGTGATGCTCATGCCGGTGAGGTTAGGACAGCCCTCCGACACTTCGCCGCACTCACCCGCGTCCTGTGGACAACCGGCGACCGACCCCTGACTAGGCTGGTCCGTCGTGACCGATGTGCTACCCGAACACGCCCGGACGGAAAGTGTGAGCGACACCACTGGAATTCATCGACCCGTCGGGGCGAACCGCCGCGGGCCGTTCGCTGCCGGTGACCGTGTGCAGCTCACCGACCCGAAGGGCCGGTTGCACACCGTGCTCCTCGAGCCCGGCCGCTCCTTCCACACCCACCGCGGGGCGCTCGCCCACGACGACCTGATCGGCCGGCCCGAGGGCATCGTCGTCACGGCCGGCTCGGGCACGCAGTACCTGGCGTTGCGTCCGCTGTTGAGCGATTTCGTGCTGTCGATGCCGCGCGGCGCGCAGGTGATCTACCCCAAGGACGCGGCGCAGATCGTCGCTATGGGCGACGTTTTCCCGGGCGCGCGGGTGCTCGAGGCCGGCGCCGGATCCGGTGCGCTCACCTGCTCGCTGCTGCGCGCGGTCGGCGAGCACGGCGCGGTGCACTCCTACGAGCGCCGCGAGGACTTCGCCGACATCGCCCGGCTCAACGTCGAGCGGTTCTTCGGCGCGCCCCACCCGGCCTGGTCGCTGACCGTCGGCGACGTGGCCGACGCGAGCGGCCTCGAGGTCGACCGGGTGATCCTCGACATGCTCTCGCCGTGGGACGTGCTGCCGACGGTGGCGCCGATGCTGGTGCCCGGCGGCGTCCTGATCGCCTACGTGGCCACCACGACGCAGCTCTCGGCGACCGTCGAAGCGCTGCGTGAACACGGTTCGTTCACCGAGCCGCGGTCCTGGGAGTCGCTGGTCCGCGACTGGCACGTCGACGGCCTGGCGGTGCGGCCCGACCATCGGATGGTGGCGCACACCGCGTTCCTGATCAGCACGCGGAAGCTCTCCGACGGCGTGGTCGCCCCGAAGCGTCAGCGCAAGCCGTCCAAGGGCGCGGAGGCCTACGCGGCCCAGAAGGCCGGCAAGCCCGACCCGTCGAAAACCGAGCTCTAGGCGTTCGGGCCGGCGACCGCGACGCCGTCGTCGGCCCGCACCACGTGGATGCAGTCGCCGGGACATTCTTTCGCGGAATCGATCACGTCCAGCCGCAGTCCGGCCGGGACCGGCACCTGCGAGCCCTTGTCGGTCCGCAACTCACCGTCATCGCCCTTGACGTAGGCGAGACCGTCGACGTCGAACTCGAAGACCTCCGGCGCGTACTGGACGCAGAGACCGTCGCCGGTACACAGGTCCTGGTCGACCCAGACCCGCAGCAGTGCACTCTCCGACAAAGCCCCTCCTCCGGGAAGAAACTCCGCCAGCCTAGGCACGGAAACCGCGTGTCGACCACACGGCCGGGCCCTCGTTGACTGTCGGTGAACACGGCGTGTCAACCCGGCGTGTAACCAAGGCGCGTGAGTGAACAGGACAAAGTTTCCCTTCTGTGACGCGGGCATCGTCTGCACGACGGCTCTGTGGGTGAGTCGGTACTGTTGATGCACCGATCACCGGGGGAGGTGGCCGCTCGTGAACACAGATCCGAACGACGCGCACGGCAACACGCGCCGGGAGGCAGAGGTCCGCGATCTCACGGCCCAGGTGGACTTCCTCCAGGAGGAAGTCCAGCTCCTGCGCCGCAAGCTCACGGAAGGGCCCCGGCACGTCCGGACCCTCGAGGATCGTCTTGCCACCGCGCAAGCAACGATCTCTCGCCTGACCGAACAGAACGACAAACTGGCCTCGACTCTCAGAGAAGCGCGCACCCAGATCGTCGCGCTGAAGGAGGAGATCGACCGGCTGGCCCAGCCGCCCAGCGGCTACGGGGTCTTCCTGGTCGCACACGACGACGGAACCGTCGACGTGTTCACCGGCGGACGCAAACTGCGTGTCGCCGTCTCCCCGTCGGTCGAGGTGGAGAGCCTCGCCCGCGGTCAGGAGGTCATGCTCAACGATGCCCTCAATGTCGTGCAGGCCCTCGGTGTCGAGCGGGCCGGTGAAATCGTCACCCTCAAGGAGATCCTCTACGACGAGGCGGGAGTGAAGGACCGCGCGCTGGTCCTCTCCCGCGCCGACGAGGAACGGGTCGTGTACCTGGCCCACACCCTCGACGACGTGCAGCTGCGGGCCGGCGACGCCCTGCTGCTGGAGCCCCGGTCGGCCTACGCCTACGAGCGCATCCCGAAGTCCGAGGTCGAAGAGCTCGTGCTGGAGGAGGTGCCCGACATCGACTACTCGTCGATCGGTGGCCTCTCCTCGCAGATCGAGCAGATCCGGGACGCCGTCGAGCTCCCGTTCCTGCACGCCGACCTGTTCCGCGAGCACGAGCTGCGGCCGCCGAAGGGCGTCCTGCTCTACGGCCCGCCCGGGTGCGGCAAGACGCTCATCGCCAAGGCGGTGGCGAACTCCCTGGCCAAGAAGGTGGCCGAGGTGCGCGGCGACACCGGCTCGGACGCCGGCAAGTCGTTCTTCCTCAACATCAAGGGTCCGGAGCTGCTCAACAAGTACGTCGGCGAGACCGAGCGGCACATCCGGCTGATCTTCCAGCGGGCGCGCGAGAAGGCGTCCGGCGGAACCCCGGTGATCGTGTTCTTCGACGAGATGGACTCGATCTTCCGTACCCGTGGTTCCGGTGTCTCGTCGGACGTGGAGAACACGATCGTTCCCCAGCTGCTGTCGGAGATCGACGGCGTCGAAGGCCTGGAGAACGTCATCGTGATCGGCGCGTCCAACCGGGAGGACATGATCGACCCGGCGATCCTGCGCCCGGGCCGGCTCGACGTGAAGATCAAGATCGAGCGTCCGGACGCCGAAGCGGCGAAGGACATCTTCAGCAAGTACATCACCGGCGGAGTGCCGATCCACGACGAGGACATCACCGCCAACGGCGGCTCGCGGCAGGCGACGCTTGACGCGATGATCCAAGGTGTTGTCGAGCGGATGTACACCGAGACCGAGGAGAACCGCTTCCTCGAGGTGACGTACGCCAACGGCGACAAGGAAGTCCTGTACTTCAAGGACTTCAACTCGGGCGCGATGATCCAGAACATCGTCGACCGGGCGAAGAAGATGGCGATCAAGGACTTCTTGACGCTGAGCCAGAAGGGTGTCCGGATGCAGCATCTGCTGGACGCCTGCGTCGACGAGTTCCGGGAGAACGAAGACCTCCCGAACACGACGAACCCCGACGACTGGGCTCGCATCTCCGGCAAGAAGGGTGAGCGGATCGTGTACATCCGTACCCTGGTGTCCGGGGGTAAGGGCAGCGAAGCGGGGCGGTCGATCGAGACCGCGAGCAATACGGGACAGTATCTCTGACCCGGCTATGACGGGCCGCCGCCCGGGGACCGACGTGGTCTCCGGGCGGCGCCGCGCCACGACGAACCACGGGATCCGACCTCTGCGATGACGAACACCGGCGCTACACGGACCGCACGTTGTTCGGTGCGGCCTCGATGAGGACGGTCGCTCGTCGGCTCACCGACGCACTCCCCGTGCGTGGCTGGCTACTCCTCGGGTTGCTCTACGTCCTCGCGGTGGGGCTCGCGCTCATCACGAACCCGCAGTACGGTCCCGATTCCCGGATCTACCTGGCCTGGACGTACTGGTACCTGGGCCACCCGCAGGCCGAGGCCGCACAGCTCTCCTACAACTACCTGTGGGACAACACCGGCCTGAAGGACTGCTGGTCCTGCTGGCCCGACGACTACCACGAGAAGTTCTTCACCGGGCAGTACGCGGCCGTCGTCGGGCCACGCGTGCTGCTCCCCTTCCTGTCCGCGCCGTTCGTCGCGCTGATGGGGCCGATGGGCATGCTCGTGGTGCCGATCGTCGGGTACGCCCTGGCCGTCGTGGCCACCGTCCTGCTCGCCTCGCGTCTCTGGGGTCAGCGCTGGGCGCTGGTGGCCGGTGCGGTGCTGCTGCTGCCGGTCTACGTCTCCCGGTGGAGCGTCGTCGCGCACACCGAGGGCCCCGCGTTCGCGCTCCTCGCGGTGCCGCTCCTGCTGCTCCCGCTGGCTCGGCGCGTCGGCCGGAAGCATTTGATCGCCTACGTGGCGCTCGTCGGCCTCGGCATGCTCAACCGGCAGTTCGCGATCGCGTTGCCGGTCGCGGTCGGGTTCGCGTGGCTGCTGGTGTTCCTTCGCGACCGCAGGTTCTTCAACGTCTGGTTCCCGTTCGCGTTCTGGGGCAATCTGGTCGGATTCGGCATCCTGCTGGCGCAGATGCTGATCACCCCGATGATCTTCGGCGGCGAGGAACTCTCGCTCATCGGGCAGTTCAACGACCTGTCCACGCAGTACTTCCAGTCCTCCGGGCTCGCCGCGATCCCCGAGGTCACCTGGAACGTCATCACGTCCGACCTGCTGCGCGTCCGCTACGACCTGCCGCTGATGGCGCTGCTGGTGCTGGTGACGGTCGCGGTCGTCTGGCGGTCGCGCAGCGAGCTGTCGGCGATGGCCGCGGGCGCGTTCCTGTCGGTCAGCGCGATCAACATCGTCGAGTTCTGGCCGGCCGCGTTCCGCTACCACGCGCCGATCGTCCCGCTGCTGGTGCTGGCCGCGGTCGCGCTGCTGGCCGACCTGTGGGGCCCGCTGCGACAGCGTCCGTCCCGCTCCACCGAGGCCGTGCCCCGGCCACCGGCTTACCGGGTGACGACACCACCGGAGAAAAAGCCCGCTCGACGCTGGAAGCCGACGGTGAACGGGCTGCGCTGGATCGGCGAGCTCCCGGTGCACGCCTGGCTGGTGATCAGCGCGCTCACCGTGGTGACGTTCTGGGAGCTGCAGGACCGCACCTGGCACTACGGCCCGAGCAGCATCTACCACCTGGCCTGGACCTACCGCATCCTCGGCTACTCACCGGCCGACGCCACCGCGCAGACCTACGACGACCTGCACAACATGCCGTTCTTCGGCTCCGGGTGCGGTGGCCCGTGCTGGGAGTACGGCGACTACTGGATCTACCAGCACGCCACCTCCGGCGACCCGAACCTGGTCTACCCGCTGCTCTCGGCGCCGTTAGTGCACTTCTACGGCTTCTCCGGCCTGCTCGTGGTGCCGGTGATCGCGATGCTCGTCGCCATCGTGATGCTGACGCTCTTCGCGACCCGCCGCTGGGGACCGGCGGCGGGCACGCTGACCGCGGTCGGGTTCCTGCTCACCGACCGGATCGCGAGCGCAGGCCTGGCCGGCACCGGCGACATGCTGGCGATCGCGCTGGGCATCGGGATGCTGTTCACGCTCCCGCTGGACGAACGGCGCACCAAGAGAGCCGTGGCGACGTTCGGCGTGCTGCTGGTGCTCGCACTGGCCAGCCGGTCGACGTCGATCACGCTGGTCGGGGCGATCGGGGTCGGCTGGCTCTGCCACAGCCTCGTCACCCGGTCGGTCCGCAACCGGTGGACGCCGTTCGCCGGTGTCGCCGGGCTGGCCGCGGTGGGTGTCGTGTCGCTCGGTCAGGTCAGCGCGATCGTCGACGCCCGCTACCTGGGCCGGGCGCGCGAGGTCATCTCCGAGGGCACCGGCGGGGTCGCGGGCTCGATCGCCGACCGGCTGCACGAGATGACCTCGATCGACGGCACGTACATCGCCGCGGACGCGCTGCTCTGCGCCGTCCTGATGATCGCGGTCATCGCCGCGCCGCTGCGGTCCCTGCGTGATCCGCTGGCCGCGCTCGCGCTCGGCGGCGGCATCGTCAGCGTGCTGCTCGGCCTGCTGGTCGGGGTGCCGTCCGGGGCGCGGCAGTTCAGCACCGTCTACCCGCTGTTCCTGCTGACGACGGTCGGCCTGCTGGTGTCGCTGTCGCGGCGGTTGCGGCCCGAGGTGCCGGAGGAGAGCTCGCCCGACCCGGCCGAGGACCGGGCGATCGAGAGCCCGGTGCCGGTCGCCGCCGGGGTGACCGCCGGCCCGGCCGGTCCCTTCCCCGGGGCGGCCGAGTCCGACCTGAACGCGCCCCGGCTGCCCGCCGACGACCTCACCCCCGACGATCCGCGGTCCGGCCTCGAGGCGCCCGCGCGACCCGGTGCGCCGGCGTGATCACCCGATGTGGTGCATCAGGCGACGGGCGAACCGGGCGGCGAGCCGCCGAGGTACGTAGGCTTCACCCATGAGCGCGCGACGAATCATGGGCACCGAGGTGGAGTACGGCATCTCGGTCCCGGGCCAGCCCGGCGCCAACCCGATGGTCACCTCGTCCCAGATCGTGAACGCGTACGGGGCCCGCAACGACCCGTCGCGCCAGGGCCGGGCGAGATGGGACTACGAAGAGGAATCGCCGCTGCGCGACGCCCGTGGGTTCAACTACGGCGGCGCGCTCTACGACCCGGCCGAGGCGCTGGCCGACGAGGACCTGGGGCTGGCCAACGTCATCCTCACCAACGGCGCCCGGCTCTACGTCGACCACGCCCACCCGGAGTACTCGACGCCCGAGGTCACCAACCCGCGGGACATCGTGTTGTTCGACAAGGCCGGCGAGCGGGTGATGGCCGAGGCGTCGCGGCGGGCCGCGACCGTGCCGGGCGCGCCCCCGATCAACCTGTACAAGAACAACACCGACAACAAGGGCGCCTCGTACGGCGCCCACGAGAACTACCTCATGCGCCGGCGGACGCCGTTCAGCGAGATCGTCACGCACCTGACGCCGTTCTTCGTCACCCGCCAGGTCATCTGCGGCGCCGGTCGGGTGGGCATCGGCCAGGACGGCTCGGGCAGCGGCTTCCAGATCAGCCAGCGCTCCGACTTCTTCGAGGTCGAGGTCGGCCTGGAGACGACGCTCAAGCGGCCGATCATCAACACCCGCGACGAGCCGCACGCCGACGCCGAGAAGTACCGCCGCCTGCACGTCATCATCGGCGACGCGAACATGTCGGAGATCGCGACCTACCTCAAGGTCGGCACCACGGCCCTGGTGCTCTCGATGATCGAGGACAAGGCGCTGCCCAGCGATCTCGCGCTCGCCGAGCCGGTCAGCGACCTGCGTGCGGTCTCGCACGACGCGGCGCTGCAGCACAAGGTCAGCCTGCGCGACGGCCGCAAGATGACCGCGCTGGACATCCAGGAGATCTACTGCGAGCGGGCGCGCAACTACGTCACCGACCGTCTCGGCGACGACGTCGACCCGGACACCGCCGACGTCCTCGACCGGTGGGAGTCGCTGCTGCAGCGCCTGCGCCAGGATCCGATGCTCTGCGCCACCGAGCTCGACTGGGTCGCCAAGCTGCGCCTGCTGGAGGGCTACCGCGACCGCGACGGGCTCGGCTGGGACTCGCCCCGCCTGCAACTGGTCGACCTGCAGTACCACGACGTGCGCCCGGAGAAGGGCCTGTACCACCGCCTGGTGGCCCGGGGCGCGATGAAGCGGCTGCTCGACGACGACGAGGTCACCCGGGCGATGCTCAAGCCGCCCACCGACACCCGCGCGTACTTCCGCGGTCGGTGCCTGGAGAAGTACGGTTCCGCGGTCGTGGCGGCGAGCTGGGACTCGCTGATCTTCGACGTCGGGCGGGAGTCGCTGGTGCGGGTGCCGATGCTCGAGCCCGAGCGGGGCACGCTCAGCCACGTCGGTAACCTGCTCGATCGGTGCGACAGCGCCACTGAGCTGTTGGACGCGCTCACCGGCCCTGGTCGTTAAGTGAAACAGTCGGGGCGTTAACTCGGGGCCAATCGGCCTTCCGGGGAGGTACCGTCGAGATGCGAACCGAGGGGAGACGCCATGAGCACCAGGGACAGCGGCGGTCAGTCGCAGAGCAGTCGGGCCCGGCAGGACGTCGACGAGGTCGAGGCCGTCGAGGCGAATCCTGAGGTAGCCGAGCGGGTCGAGGAGATCACCGCCGACGTCGACGACATGCTCGACGAGATCGACTCGGTACTCGAGGAGAACGCGGAGGAGTTCGTCCGCGGATACGTGCAGAAGGGCGGCGAGTAGCCCCCTCACGGAGGCCGCCCGGCAGCGATGGCTGCCGGGCGGCCTTCGTGCACCTGACGGTAGGGTTGCGAAGAGATTCACGCGGACGTACGAGAGAGGATCCAGGTGGCAACGGGCCGTTTCTCGAACTTGTTCACCGCCCCGGGGGGATCGTCGTTCACCGATTTCCTCGGCCAGGCGGCCCCCGAGCTGCTCCCCGGACGGCGTCCGTTGCCGCCGGGTGACCACGGGGCCATCGCGCCCCACGGGACGACGATCGTGGCCGCCACCTACTCCGGTGGCGTGGTGATGGGCGGCGACCGCCGCGCCACCCAGGGCAACATGATCGCCCAGCGTGACATCGAGAAGGTCTTCCCGACCGACTCGTACTCGGTGGCCGGCATCGCCGGTACCGCGGGTATCGCGATCGAGATGATCCGGCTCTACCAGGTCGAGCTCGAGCACTACGAGAAGATCGAGGGCACGCCGCTCACGCTCGACGGCAAGGCCAACCGGCTCTCGGCGATGATCCGCGGCAACCTGGGCGCCGCGCTGCAGGGCCTGGCCGTGATCCCGCTCTTCGCCGGGTTCGACCTCGACGCCGTGGAACCGGCGAAGGCCGGCCGCATCTTCGGATTCGACGTCACCGGCGGCTGCTGGGAGGAGCAGGGCTACTCCTCGGTGGGCTCCGGCTCGGTGTTCGCCAAGTCGTCGCTGAAGAAGCTCTGGAAGCCGTCGCTCGACGAGGCCGGTGCGGTACGCATCCTGGTCGAGTCGCTCTACGACGCCGCCGACGACGACTCGGCGACCGGTGGTCCCGACCTGATCCGCAAGCTGTACCCGATCCTCGCGGTCGTCGACGCCGAGGGTGTTCGCCGGCTGACCGACGACGAGGTGGGCGCGGTCGTCGCCGAGGTGATCGCCGACCGTACCGCCAATCCCGGCGTCTAAGCGAAGGGGCATCCAGCAAACATGGCAATGCAGTTCTATGCCTCTCCCGAGCAGCTCATGCGCGACCGCTCGGAGTTCGCGCGCAAGGGCATCGCCCGCGGCCGCAGCGTCGTCGTGCTCAGCTACGCCGGCGGCGTGCTGTTCGTCGCCGAGAACCCGTCGAAGGCGCTGCACAAGGTCAGCGAGATCTACGACCGCATCGGTTACGCGGCGGTCGGCAAGTACAACGAGTTCGAGGCCCTGCGCCAGGTCGGCGTGCGCTACGCCGACCTGCGTGGCTACTCCTACGACCGGCGTGACGTCACCGCGCGCGGGCTGGTGAACGCGTTCGCGCAGCAGCTGGGCGCGATCTTCGGTGAGCAGTCCAAGCCGTTCGAGGTCGAGGTCTGCGTCGCGCAGGTCGGGGCGTCGGCGGCCGCGGACGAGCTCTACCGGCTCACCTACGACGGCTCGGTCACCGACGAGCCCGGCTTCATCGCGATGGGCGGCCAGTCCGAGGCGATCGCGTCGCAGCTGCGCGAGAAGCAGTCGCGGGAGGCCGACCTGCGCGGGGCGCTGAAGGTCGCGGTCGATGCGCTCGCGTCGATCGGCGGGGAGAACGGCAACCCGCGCACGTTGTCCGCGGCGCAGCTCGAGGTGGCGGTCCTCGACCGTGCCCGCCCCGGCCGGGCGTTCCGTCGTCTGGTGGGTGCGGCCCTGGAGGGCCTACTCGTCACCGAGGATTCCACCGAGGAGTCCTCGGAGGAATCCACCGAGACCTCCGAGTCGGACGAGTCGCAGGACTCCTGACCACAGGGTCTCGGGCCGTCAGCGTTTCCCGGGCCTACCGGGACCGCTGAAGGCCCGAGAACCCGTCGTCGGACCGAGAACCTGTCACGGGGTGGCAGGATCCCGCGCGACACTGGGGTGTGCGCGCTGACCGACTGCTGTCCCTGCTGCTCCTGGTGCAGACCCGGGGGCGGATGACGGCGCAGGAGCTCGCGGACGAGCTCGAGGTGTCGGTGCGCACGGTGTACCGGGACGTGGAGGCGCTCTCCGCGGCCGGGGTACCCCTCTACGCCGACCGAGGCCCGGCCGGCGGCTACCAGCTGGTCGACGGGTACCGCACGAAGCTGACCGGCCTGACGATCGACCAGGCCGAGTCGCTCTTCCTCGTCGGCATGCCCGGCCCGGCCGCCGCGCTCGGCCTCGGCACCGAGCTGGCCGCCACCGAGCTCAAGTTGCTCGCGGCGCTCCCGGCCGAGTTGCGCACCCGGGCCGGGCGCATGCGTGAACGGTTCCACCTGGACGCACCGGGCTGGTTCCGCGAGGCCGAGCCGGTTCCGCACCTTGCTGCGGTCGCCGACGCGGTCTGGAACCAGCGCCGCATCCGCGCCCGGTACCGGCGCTGGCGGGCCCCTCGCGAGGTCGAGCGTCTCTGGGACCCGCTCGGCGTCGTCCTCAAGGCCGGGGTCTGGTATTTCGTGGCCCGCCGGTCCGAGGACGGCGAGGTGCGTGCGTACAAGGTCTCGCACCTGCTCGGCGTCGACCTGGAGCCGGAGCAGTTCGAACGCCCGCCGGGCTTCGTGCTCGCCGAGTACTGGGATGAGTGGACCCGCCGTTTCGAGCGGAGCCTGATCCGCGGTGAGGCCCGGGTGCGGATCTCCCCCCAGGGGCTCGACCGGCTGCAACACCTGCTCGGCGGCCCGGCGATGGTGCAGGCCGCGCACGAGAACGCCGAGCCGGCCGACGCCGACGGCTGGATCCGCACCCGGATCCCGGTCGAGCACGTCCGCAAGGCCCACGGCGATTTCCTCGCGGTCGGCGCGGACGTCGAGGTGCTCGGCCCGCCGGAGCTGCGCGCGATGATCGCCGACACGGTGGCGGCGCTCGGTTCGCTGTATCCGGAAGGCGCGCCCGCGCGCTCGCAGCGGATCTAGTACGGTGCGTACCGCCCGGATGAAACGGACATTACGGGCGGACGGGGGTTGCGGTGCGTACGAGGCGGCGAACCCTGAGGGCGCTGAGCACAGTCTTGACCGGCGCGGTCGTCGCGGGCGGGCTCACGATCACGGCGGCGGGCCACCCGGCCCGCGCGAACGGCCGGGCCACGCTGCGTGAGCTGGGACGCCCGGTCACCCGGTGCGTCGTGGCCGACCGGCGGCTCGGTCAGATCAGCGGACTGGTCGAGCGGCCCGGCGGCTTCATGGTCGTCAACGACACCGGCCCGGTGGTCTGGCGGCTCGACGCCGGGTGCCGCCCGATCCGTCGTGCGGTGCTGCGGGCTCCCGCGGCCCACGACCCGAACGCGACGCCGCGCACCGGCAAGCGGTTCGACACCGAGGACATCGCTCTGGACCACCAGAACAACCTGTGGATCGCCGACATCGGCGGTAACACCACGTACCGCACCGTGGTCTCCCTGTTCCGCTGGCGGATGGGCACGGCGTCGACCGCGGTGACCCGGTTCGACCTGCGCTACCCCGACGGAGCCCACGACGCCGAGGCGCTGCTCCTGGCCCGCGGCGGCCAGGTGCTGATCGCGACGAAGAGCAGCGAACCGGCCGGTCTCTACGTCGCCGACGGCCCCCTGAAGCCGACCGGCTCGCTGCGCCTGGCCGGCCGGGTCGACCTGCGCCGGGCGTGCCCGGACTGCCGGGCCCGGAGCCGTCTGATCACCGGGGGAGCGGTGTCGAAGGACGGCACCCGGGCCGTGCTGCGCACCTACGACCGGGCGTTCGAGTGGTACGCGCCGCGCGGCGATCTCGCGCGGGTGGTGACGACGCAGGTTCCGCGCCACATCAACCTGCCGGAGAGCCGCCAGGGCGAGGCGATCGCCTACACCGCGGACGCCCGCACGCTGCTCACCGCGACGGAGCGAATCCCCGCCCCGATCGCCGCGGTGCCGATCCGCGGCTGAGCGACGTCCGCCGGCCGCCGACCGCGGTGCGCGGGCCGGCGGCGTGAACGGTGCGCCGGCCGGCCCCGGGCCGGCCGGCGCGGGCGGTCAGAAGAAGCCCTCGTCGTCGCCGCCGTCGTCGTCGAAGACCTCCTCGAAGACCTCGCCGGCGACCATGCCGCCGACAAACCCGGCGGCGGCGCCCCCGGCGATCGCGCCCATGCCCGGGCCGCTGCGGTGACGGCGGTGCCCGTGGTGGCCGTGGCTGCCGTAACCCCCGTGCCCCCCGTACCCGCCGTGGCCCCCGTGCCCGCCGAACGCGGCCGCTCCGTGGCCGCCGAAGCCGCCGGCGTTCGCGAGCAGCTGCTGGAGCCACCCGTCGAGGTAGCCGGCCCAGTCGGTGGCCTCGGCCGTCGCGTAGTCGATACGCAGGTGGTGGAACGTGTCGGCGCCGCCGCTGAACAGTCCGCCGCGCTTGTCGACCTCGAGGACGACGTCGACCGCGTGCGGGTCGGCCACGAACGTGACCTCGAGCTCGTTCAGGCGCCCGGAGTACTGCGGGGCCGGGAAGAACTCGATCTCCTGGTAGAACGGCAGCTGCTGGGGCACGCCGCGCAGCTGGCCGTACTCCACGTCCGCGCTGCGGAACGAGAACCCGAGCCGGGCGACCGCGTCCAGGAACAGCTCCTGGGCCGGCAGCGGGTGGATGCGTACGGCGTCGAGGTCGCCGGCGTCGATCGCCTTCGCGACCGCCACCTCGGTCTTGAGCCCCACCGCCATGCCGCGCAGCGGCTGGCCGAACACCGCGGTGACCGGCGCCTCCCACGGCACCGGGAACTGGAACGGAATCGTCTGGTCGGTGTTCTCACGCAGCTCGAACCGGCTGTTGAGCGGTAGCCGCGCGAACTCGACGCCGCCGGCCTGCTCGTGGTCGCCACCCTCGAACTCGACGCGGGTGACGAGGCCCAGCTCGATGCGCTCGATGGTGACGGTGCGGTCGCCACCGCGCAGCCGCACCTCACCCCGCAAGAGCTCGCCGGGCCGGCAGTCGCTGCGCTCCAGCACGGTGTCGACGGACGGTCCGCCGGCGCCGAAGGCGTGCATCAACTTCCTGAAGACCACAACATCTCCTCGGACACGAAGTCAGCAATGGGGGAAGCCGGGTGGATTCCTCCCTTGTGCCCGGTCAACGCGCGCTGTGAGCAGTCGGTTCCCCGACAGTCGGCGTGTGGCGGGACAAAATCTCCGTGATGTCGCTGTCACTGTGTGTGCTAATCGACTCACCAAGGGTGAGGAAGGGGTCGATGCCAGGTGCGCACCACGCTCAGGGTTCTCTGCCTGCTGCTGCTCGTGGTGGTCGCCGCGGTGGCCGCCTGCCACGGCCGGACCGGGGAGCCCGACCGCGCGACCGTGCAGAAGAAGCTCGACCAGGCGGGCCTGCTCGACGACAACCGGCCGAACCAGCTGCGGATCGGGGTGTACGACTGGCAGCCGCTGCTCGGGTTCCTGGACGGGAAGGGCAATCACGCCGGCTTCGACGTCGATGTCGCGAAGTACGTCGCGGCCAACCTCGGCTACGAGGGCAAGGTCCGGTGGGTGCCGCTGGTCAACGTCGCCGATCGGATCGAGGCGCTCCAGCAGGACCGGGTCGACCTGGTGTTCGCGAGCCTGTCGATCACCGACGCGCGCAAGAACGAGGTGCTGCTCGCCGGGCCGTACCTGGTCGTCGACCAGGCCGTGATGGTGCGTACCGAGCTGGCCGGACGGATCCGCACGGTGCAGGACCTCGAGAACCCGAAGTACCGCATGTGCACCAGTGCCGGAACCACGTCGGAGCGGCTGTTGACGCAACGCGGGATCCCGTTCCGCTCCGAAGGCAGCGACATGCTCTGCTTCCAGAAAATGCGGAACGGCGAGTACGACGCCATCAGCACGGACCGGTCGGTGCTGCTCGGCCTGTACGAGGAGCACCGCACCCAGTACTCGATCATCGACGTCGAACTGCAGATCGAGGGCGGTGGCACGGCGGTCGAGCGGATCGGCGTCGGGGTGCAGAAGTCGAACACCGCGCTGCGGGAACTCGTCGACTACTACCTGGACAAGAGCTACCGGGCCGACCGCAAGGGTGAGGTGACGGCGTGGGACCAGGCCTACCGCCGGTACCTGTCCGGGCTCGGCCCGCTCACCCAGCCGAAACCCGACGACCCGCCGGACCTCATCGACAGCGACGCCAAGTACCCGGCCGAATGACGCGGCACCGCCGCTCGTCGAGCCTCCCCGCGGCCCGCAGCCGGCTCACGCGCCCGCCCAGGCCGGCCCGTCCGGCCGCGCCCGCCGTGCCAACGGCACAAGCCGAACCCGCCGCGCCTGCCGTGCCCGCCGCCGTGCCCGCCGCCGTGCCCGCCGCGACCGCCGTCGGGCCCGGCGCGGCGCGGCGGGGTGCCGAGGCGGTCGAGCCGCCTGCGCGTTCCGGGTCGCAGTCGTTCTGGAGCCTCGCGGTGGCTTTTCCGGCGGCGCTCTCGCTGCTGCGGCTCTGGATCGAGGCCGGTGGCCAGTTCCAGACGACGCTGCTGCTGGTGCAGAACGTCAACCCGGTGAACCTGTTCGCGACGACGTTCCTGGTCAGCATGCGCCTGGTCACCGGCGTCCTGGTGCTCGCGTTCGCGCTCGGCGGCGTGCTGAGCCGCGCCCCGGGCTTCGAGCAGCGGTGGCTCGCGCGCTGGACGAGCCGCACACCACCGTGGCTGCTGGCCGCGGTGTTCGGGCTGGCGCTGGCCACTTGGCAGATCCTGTACCTGCCGCTGCTGATCCCCGCGTTCGTGCTCGTCGCGCAAGCCACCCGGGAGTGGCGCGCGGCCCGGCCACGTCACCGCCTCGCGGTGCTCGGGGTGGTGCTCGCCGCGTACGCCGCCGTCATCTGGCCGACGCTCGTCGACGCCCACGCCCAGCGGGCCCACCTGGCGCTCGCGATGTTCGCGGTGCCACCGGCGCTCGCGCTCGGCGTCGGCGGGCGGGTGCCGCGGTGGTTCGCGCTGCCGCTGGCCGTCGTCGGGCCGGTCGCGGTGCTGGCGTTCTCGGTCGCCGCCGCGGCCACCTCGATGACGATGCCGGTGCTGCCGCTGACCGTCACCACGCTGACCGGCCCGGACGGGGAGTCGACGAGCATCCGCGGGTACGTGGTGGCCTCCGACGACGAGCTGACCGCGATCCTGTCGGAGAGCGGCGGCGTGCGGTACGTGCACAACGACGCCGTCGCGACCAGGGTGCTGTGTCCGGCGACCCCCGACGTGCCGGTCTACCGGCTGCGTGTGCACGACCTGCACATCGAGGACTCGCTGCTGGAGGCCTGGGGCCGGCGCGTCCGACCGGCGCCGCTCGTCGACGCCACCTGCCGGATCCGCACCTCACCCCGCAGCGCCGGCGCGTCCTGACGCGCCAGCCCGCCCCGGACGCGACAGCCCGCCCTGGCGCGCCGGGGCGCCCGACCCGTCGGCGCCGGCGGTTCAGAGCGTGGGGCGGTGGCGGCCGTGGTTCGTCGCGGCCTCGAACGCGGCCGCCACCCGGAGGGTGAACAGGTCGGAGCGGGGGCGGGTGACGATCTGGAGACCGACCGGGAGGCCGGTCGGGGTGAACCCGGCCGGGACCGAGATCGCCGGGGCGCCGAGCACGGTGACGTGATAGGCCGAGCGCATCCAGTCGAGGTAGGAGTGCTGCTCGGCCTCGCCGACGGTGCGGGGGTACTCCCAGTCGGCCGGGAACGGCGGGACCTGGCTCACCGGCGCGATCAGGACGTCGTAGGTGTCCCAGAACGCGGCGGCGGCGGTGTAGAGGCGGCCCCAGGCGGTGCGGGCCCGGCCGACGTCGCCGCGGCTGAGCGTGCGGCCCTGGGAGATGTTCCAGGCCAGCGCGGGCTTGAACTGCTCCGGCTGCTCGTCGAAGGTCGCGCCGTACGCGACCTCGAACGCGTTCGCGCGCAGCGTCCGGAACACGAGTTCGGCCTCGGTGAGGTCCGGGGTGGCCGCGTCGACGTGCGCGCCGAGCGCGGTGAAGACGCCGGGCGCGCCGGACAGGACCGCGCGCACGTCCGGGTCGAGCGGCAGCCCGCCGAGGTCGGGGCTCCAGGCGACGCGGACCCCGCCCAGGTCGGCGGCGAGCGGTGCGCGGAACGTCGCGCCGGGGTCGTCGAGCGCGATCGGGGAGCGGGGGTCGGGGCCGGCGACCACCGACAGCAGGAGCGCGACGTCGGCGACCGTGCGGGCCATCGGCCCCGACGTGCCGAGCGTGTCCCACGGGTCGTCGGTGGGGACCGTCGGAACCCGGCCGGGGGTGGGCCGGAACCCGACGACGTTGCAGAACGACGCCGGGTTGCGCAGCGAGCCACCCATGTCGCTGCCGTCGGCGATCGGCAGGAGCCGCGCGGCGAGGGCGGCCGCCGCGCCGCCGCTGCTCCCGCCGGCCGAGCGGGTCGGGTCGTACGGGTTGCGGGTGACGCCGAACAGCGTGTTGAACGTGTGCGAGCCGGCGGCGAACTCCGGCACGTTCGTCTTGCCGACGCGGATCGCGCCGGCGTCCGCGATGCGCTGGACGATGAGCGTGTTCGCGGCCGGGACGTGGTCGGCGAAGAGCGGGGAGCCGTAGGTGGTGCGCATCCCGGCGGTGTCGTGGGTGTCCTTGAACGCGATCGGCAGCCCGTGCAGCGGGCCCGGTTCGGCGCCACCGGCCAGCGCCTCGTCGGCGGCCGCGGCGGCGTCCAGCGCTCCCTCGGCGTCGAGCGTGACGATCGCGTTGATCGTCGGGTTCACCTGCTCGATCCGCGCGAGGTGCGCGGCCACGACCTCCCGGGCGGAGACGTCCCGCCGGCGCAGCCGGTCAGCCAGTTCGGTCGCGTCCAGGGCCCAGAGCTCGTCCATGCCCCGAGCTTCGCCCCCGTCGCGTCCCGTGTCACGGGATCACTCTGCCGCCAAGCCGCCCCACCCTCCGGCAGAACCTGCCAACCGACGAAGCCGCGGCCCGCAATGCTCGCCGAAGAGCGCGGCCTGGGTCAGGCCGACGCGGCGGGCTTCTTGGCCGATTGGATCTCCGCGTACACGTGGGTGCGCAGTTCGGTGAAGCGGGGGTCGGAGCGGGTGGTCAGCTGGTCGCGCTCGGCGGGCAGGTCGACGGTGAGCGTCTCCTGGACGACGGTCGGCGAGCCGGAGAGCACGACGACCCGTTCCCCGAGGTAGACGGCCTCGTCGATGTCGTGGGTGACGAACAGGATCGTCACGCCGAACGTCCGCCAGATCGACCGGATCAGGTCCTCGAGCTCGGCCCGGGTCTGGGCGTCCACGGCCGCGAACGGCTCGTCCATCAGCAGCACCGACGGCTGGTAGGCGACGGCACGCGCGATCGCGACCCGCTGCTGCATGCCGCCGGAGAGCTCCCACGGGTAGGCGTCGCCGCGCTCGGCCAGCCCGACCGCGGTCAGCGCCTCGTCGACCAGCCGGGCCCGCTCGTCGCGGGCGACCTTCTTCTCTTTCAGCGGCAGCTCGACGTTGCGCCGCACGGTGAGCCAGGGGAACAGGCTGCGCCCGTACTCCTGGAACACGACGGCGAGGTCCGGCGGGGGAGCGGTGACCGGCCGGCCCCCGAGCGTCACCGACCCGCCGCTCGGGCTCAGCAGCCCGGCCGCGCACTTGAGCAGCGTCGTTTTGCCGCAGCCCGACGGGCCGACCAGGCACACCAGCTCGCCGTCGCGCAGCGACACCGACACGTCCCGGATCGCCTCGACCGGCCCGTACGACTTCCGCAGCCCGGAGATCTCCAGCAGGCTCACGACGTGCCCTTTCCCGAGCGGCGAAGACCGAAGTACCACCGCAGCACGACGCGCTCGCCCAGGCCGAACAGCCCCGCGAGCACGACGCCCAGCAGGCCGAGCAGGACGATGCCGGTCCACATCTCCGGGATCGCGTAGCCGCGCTGGAACTGCACGATCGTGAAGCCGAGCCCGCTGGACGCGGCGAACATCTCGCTGATCACCATCAGGATGATCGCGATCGCCAGGGCCTGGCGCAGACCGGTCATGATCTGCGGGCTCGCGCCGCGCAGCACGAGCGTCCGCAGCCGGGTCCAGCCCGAGATCCGGTAGGCCCGACACACCTCGTCGAGCACCGGGTCGACCGCGCGGACGCCCTCGATCGTGTTGAGCAGCACCGGCCAGACGCAGCCGAACACGATGACCGTCACCTTCATCGTGTTGTCGATGCCCGCGAACAGCATGACGACGGGGACGAGGACCGGCGGCGGGACCGCCCGGAGGAACTCCAGCACCGGCTCGGTGTAGGCGCGGAGCGCGGGGGAGAGCCCGATCGCGACCCCGGCGGCGACGCCGACGACCCCGGCCAGCGCGAACCCGGCCAGCAGCCGGGCGACGCTGGGCAGCACGTCCGCGCGCAGGGTCGCCGGGGTCCAGGTCGGACCGACCGCGCGCAGCACCGCGTCCGGCGTCGGCAGGTAGAAGTTCGTCCCGCCGGCGGAGGCGGCCCACCAGACGCCGATCAGGACCAGCGGGAGCAGGAACCAGCGCAGGATCCTCATACCGGCACCTCCCGCCGCACTGACGCGTGCCATCGCAGCAACCTCCGCTCACCGGCCCGCACGCCGACGTTGACCAGCACCCCGAGCACGCCGGTGGTGAGCACCAGCGCGTACACCAGCGCCGGCTCGGTGCCCGACCGCGCGACCGCGATCGCCAGCCCGAGTCCGGGCGCGCCGATGACCAGCTCCGCGGTGACCGCGAGGATCAGTGCCACCGCCGCACCCAGCCGGACCCCGGTGAGCACGTAGGGCAGCGCGGACGGCCAGACGACGTGACGGATCCGCCCCCACCGGCTGAACCGGAACGAGCGGGCGGTCTCGTCCGCGACCGGGTCGATGTCGGCGACCCCGGCGAGGACCTGCACGTAGATCTGCCAGAACGCCGCGTACACGACGAGCAGCAGGGACGATCCGAGCCCGGTGCCGTAGACCAGCACGGCGAGCGGGATCAGCGCGACCGACGGGATCGGCCGGAGGAACTCCACCGTCGACGTCGTGAACGCGCGGACCCGCGGCACCAGCGCGAGTGCGAACCCGAGCGTGATCGCGGCGACGGCCGCGAGCGCCAGCCCGAGCAGCCAGGCGTAGACCGTCTGGCCGATCGCCGTCCAGTACGCGCCGGTCCCGGCCTCGCGGGCCAGCACCCGCAGGACGCTCGAGACCGGCGGGAGATCGGCCTCGCGGACGAGCCCGATGCGGGGAACGAGTTCCCAGACCGCGAGAGCGATCAGCACCCCGGCCGCGCCCCGGAGCGGGCCGGTGGTGCGTCGGGGTGCCCCGGCGGCCGCGACGGGCGCGACCACCGGAGCGGGCGGGAACTCAGTCCGCATAGAGGGCGTTCAGGTCCGGCGCCTTGGTGAGCACCTTGTCGCCGGTCGCGAGCCGGCCGAGCGTGGCCACCGAGTCCTTGTTGATCTCGGCCGGCCACTTCGGCAGCGTCAGCTTCGGGGCCAGGTCGGCGGTGATCTTCGTGTACGACGACAGGATCTGGCGCACCTCGTCGGGGTGCGCGTCGGCGTACGCGTTCGACTCCTTGAGCGCCTCGGTGAACCGGTCGACCAGGTCGCGGTCGGACTTCAGCAGCTTCTCGTTGACGAAGTACCCGGCGACGCTCAGGTTCGGCGCCGCGTCGACGTACATCGAGGTCAGCACCCGGCCGCCGGCCGCGACCACCTGGGAGAGCTGCGGCTCGACGATGCACGCGCCGTCCACGCGGTTGGCCGCGACGGCCGCCGGCATGTCGGGGAACGGCAGTTCGACCAGGTCGAGGCCGGTCGTGTCGCCACCGGCCTTGCGGACGGACTCCTTCACCGTGCTGTCGCAGATGTTCTTCAGCGTGTTGACCGCGACGCGCTTGCCGACCAGGTCCTTCGCGCTCTTCGCCGGGCTGCCCTTGGGCACGACGATCGCGCCGAAGTCCTTGCCCTGCTCGCCGGTGCTCGAGACGCCGTTCGCGATGACCTTGAGCGGCAGGCCCTTCTCCCGGGCCAGGAGTAACGAGGTGAAGTTCGAGAAGCCGACCTGGAACTCGCCCGACATGACGCTCGGCACGATCGCGGCGCCGCCGGCGGCGGTCTTGAGCGTCAGGTCGATCTTGCGCTCGGCGAAGAAGCCCTTCTGCTTGCCCAGGTAGATGGGGGCGACGTCGACGATCGGGATGACTCCGACGGTCAGCTGGGCGTTGCCGCCCTCGGTCTTGACGTCGGAGCCGGACCCGCCGCAGCCGACGACGGCGAAGGCCACGGTGGCGGCGACGATGCTCGCCAATGCACGGCGCATGGAAGCTCCAAGGGGGGTGTGAGCAAGAGAGCGCGCAGTGTGAACAGTTGAACGGATCAAGGCTATTGACGTGAGCTGAGTCACGTCAACCGAACTAATTTGTCGGCCTCATTGTTGACATTCGCCACCGCGTATCGGTGCTACCTGCGCCAAACGGTCGTCGACGCGCGACAAGCGGCGCGAAGTTGTGAACAATCTCAGAAACGCAAACCGCCGCCCCGGCCGAGGCCGGGACGGCGGTGGAACCGCGCCCGCTACTTCTTCTTCGAGCCCTTCGCGCACTCGGCGGACTCCATGCTGTCGAGCAGCAAGCCGGCGCCGATGCCGAACATCCAGACGTCCTTGGCGATCGGCGTGCCGGCCTGCGTCGGGCGGATGCTGCCCTCCTCGCGCAGCCCGGGCGTCGCGAGATAGAGCCCGAGCAGCCCGCCGGAGAACGCGACCAGCCCGGCGCCGGCGACCGCGGCCGGGATGAACGGCACCAGCAGCGCGGCGCCGAGCGCGATCTCCGCCGTCGACAGGTATTTCGCGAACTGCTTCGGCTCGATCCCGGCCAGGAACGGATACGTCCCGGCCGCCATGCCGTGCATCCCCGCCGCGGCCTCCTCGTCGGCGTGACGCTTGGAGAGGCCCGAGTTGAGAATGTAGGCACCGGCCGCCAGACGCGGCGGCAGATGGCTCAGCTTGCCGAAGAACCGCATGGAGTGCTCCCGAAGGGATTAGTAACCTATGTCCGAATCCTAGCCTTCCCGGATCCGGACCTGGTTACTTCCCCCGGCGCTGCTGATCGAGCGTCTCCAGCAGGCGCAACCAGCCTTCGCTGACCGTCGGGTAGCTCGGCACCGCGTGCCAGAGGTCGCTGACCGGCACGGCGCCGACGATCGCGACCGTCGCGGAGTGCACGAGTTCGGCGATCGCGCTGCCGACGAACGTCGCGCCGACCAGCGTGTCGGTGGCGCGGTCGAGCACCAGCTTGGCCCGGCCGACGTAGTGGTCACGCAGCACGTAGGTACCGGCCAGCGCGGCGAGGTCGAACTCCACGCATTCGACGTCGACCCCGGCCTCGCGGGCCTGGGCCTCGGTGAGCCCGGCCGAGCCGACCTCGGGGTCGGTGAACGTCACCTGGGGCACGACCGGCCGGACCGCGTAGCGGTAGCCGTCGAGCGGCTCGCCGGCCGCGCGCGCGGCGATGACCTCGCCGGCGATGCGGGCCTGGTACTTGCCCATGTGGGTGAGCAGCGCGCGGCCGTTGAGATCGCCGACGACGTGCAGCCAGCCCCGGCCGGGCACCGTGAGGTGGTCGTCGACGGAGACGTACCCGTGTGCCTCCAGGCCCACCGTGTCCAGCCCCAGGTCGTCGCTGTTCGGGGTGCGCCCGGCCGCGACGAGGATCTCGTCGGCGGCCACGGTCGAGCCGTCGTCGAGCGTCACCGTGACCTCGCCGCCGTGGATCAGCCCCTCGCCGGCGTCGTTCACGTCCGGCCGCGACACCGCGGCGACGCGCGTGCCGGTGCGCACGGTGACGCCGGCCTCGGTGAGCGCGGCGCCGACGAGGTCACCGGCGAACGGCTCGTTCTTGCCGAGCAGGCGCGGGCCGCCCTCGACGATCGTGAGCTCCTCGACGCCGAGGCCGCGCAGCCAGGTGGCGGCCTCGCAGGCCACCACGCCGCCGCCGACGATCACGACGCGGCGCGGGATCTCGTGCACGTTCGTGGCGTCGCGGGAGACCCAGGGACGGGCCTCGCGCAGCCCGTCGATCGGCGGCACGTTCGCGCGGGTGCCGGTGGCCAGCACGACCGCGTGCCGGGCGGTGAGGCGCCTGCCGTCGACGTCCACGGTCTTCTCGCCGGCCAGGCGGCCGTGCCCGCGGATCACGTCGATGCCGACGCCGGTGGCCCAGTTCACCTGGGAGGTGTCGTCGTGGTGGTTGACGATCGTGTCGCGCCGGGCGAGGACCGCGGCCACGTCGACCGTCGCGCCGGTGACGCCCTGCACGTCGGCGGCGTCGTTGACGAGCTCGATCGGCCGGAGCAGGCCCTTGGAGGGCATGCACGCCCAGAAGGAGCACTCGCCGCCGACGAGTTCCTTCTCGACGAGGACGGCGTCGAGGCCGGAGTGCTGGGTGGCGTACTGGGCGGCGACCTCACCGGGCGGGCCGCCGCCGATCACGATGACGTCCCACTCGGTCTTGTCCGGGTTCAAGGATGCGCTCACGGGGCCAGTGTGCCCCGCGAACCCGGCGGTCACCCGGCACACCCCCCGCAATCGGAGGGTTGGCGCGCAACCCGCTACGGCGCGTCGGGACGACTCGGCGCGCGGAGCCGCGCGCCGGTCGCGGAGGCGACCGGCGCGCGCCCGGCAGGCGTGACGACTTACTTGGCGTTGAGCAGGTGTTCGATCGCGAGCTGGTCGAGCTTGATGGCGCCGGAGCCCTTCGCCGCGGCGGCGGCCACGTCGAAGTCCTCGAAGGCGCTGCGGTCGGCGAGCAGGTCGGTGATCGACTCGCCCTCGTTGAGCGTCGGCTGGGCCAGGCCGGTGACGCCGTGCGCCTCCAGGGCGGCCTGCACCTCGGGGTCGGCGCGGAACGACTGCGCGCGCTCCTTGAGCAGCAGGTACGTGCGCATGTTGGCCGCGGCCGAGTTCCAGACGCCCTCGGCGTCCTCGTTGCGGAACGGCTTGTAGTCGAAGTGACGGGGGCCGTCGTAGACCGGGCCGCCGCCGAGCGGGCCGTGCTCGAGCAGGTCGACCAGGAAGAACGCGTTGATCAGGTCGCCGTGGCCGAACACCAGGTCCTGGTCGAACTTCGGGCCGTGCTGACCGTTGAGGTCGATGTGGAAGAGCTTGCCCTGCCAGAGGGCCTGGCTGATCGCGTCGACGAAGTTCAGGTTCGACATCTGCTCGTGGCCGACCTCGGGGTTGAGCCCGACGCGGTCGGCGTGCTGCAGCTGCGAGATGAAGCCGAGGGCGTGGCCGACGGTGGGCAGCAGGATGTCGCCCCGGGGCTCGTTCGGCTTCGGCTCGATCGCGAACTTGAGGTCGTAGTTCTTGTCGAGGGAGTACTGGACCAGCGTGTCGATGGCCTCGGCGTACCGGGAGAGCGCGGCGTGGACGTCCTTGGCGGCGTTGGTCTCCGAGCCCTCGCGGCCACCCCAGCAGACGAACGTGGTGGCGCCGAGCTCGGCGGCCAGGTCGATCTGGCGGATCGTCTTGCGCAGCGCGTACCGGCGGACACCGCGGTCGTTGCTGGTGAACGCGCCGTCCTTGAAGACGGGGTGGGTGAAGAGGTTGGTGGTGGCCATCGGGACCTTCAGGCCGGTCTCTTCGAGCGCCTTCTTGAAGCGGGCGATGTGGTTGGCCCTGGCGTCCTCGTCGGCCTCGAACGGGATCAGGTCGTTGTCGTGGAACGTGACGCCGTAGGCGCCGAGCTCGGCCAGCTTGTGGACCGATTCCACCGGGTCGATCGGGGCGCGGGTCGCGTCGCCGAAGGGGTCGCGGGCTTCCCAGCCGATGGTCCAGAGACCGAATGTGAACTTGTCGGCGGGGGTCGGCTGCGCTGCCATGGCGGTTACCTCCGGTGCGGTGCTGATGATTAGTTCAGGGGGTTAACATATCCCCCTACGGCGAAAAACGGGAGAGGTGCGGGTGGTGCAACCTCCGTTCATCCACCATGGTGACGCTCCGGCGCGCACCGGATCGGTGCGGGCCCACAATCTCGGGCTCGTGTTGCGTGCGGTCGCCTACGCCGGCGTCCCGATCTCCCGGGCCTCGGTCGCCGGTCGCACCGGGTTGACCCGCGCGAGCGTGTCGGCGCTGGTCGAGACGTTGATCGACGGTCGCCTCGTGCGTGAGACCGGTACGCCGACCCGAGCCGGGGTGGGGCGTCCCGCCACCGGCCTCGTGCTCGACGCCGCCGGGCCGGCCGGGCTCGGTATCGAGCTGAACGTCGAGCACGTCGCGATCTGCGTCACCGACCTGACCGGCGCGGTGCGGGTGCGGCGGACCGCCGCGCTCTCGGACCCCGGCGTCCCGCGCGCGGACCTGCTGGCCACGATGGCCCGCGAGGTCGTCGCCGAGGCCGAGTCGCTGGCGCTGACGCTGTCGGGGGCGGCGCTCGCGGTGCCCGGCCTGGTCGACCCGTCGTCCGGCGAACTGGTCGTGACGCCGAACCTGGACGCGGCCGGCGTGCGCTCGTCGCTGGTCGCGGCGCTCGGCGGGGGGCCGATCCTGGTCGAGAACGAGGCGACGCTCGCCGCCCGGGCCGAGCAGCGCGCGCTCGGATCCGCGGCACCGCGCTCGTTCCTGCAGGTTTCGGGGGAGGTGGGGATCGGGGCCGGGCTCGTGCTCGACGGCCAGGTCTACCGCGGCCGCCACGGGTGGAGCGGCGAGCTCGGGCACGTCACGGTGTGGCCGGGAGGTCGCGCGTGCGGGTGCGGGAGCGACGGGTGCCTGGAGCAGTACGCGGGCGTGCGGGCGATCGCGCGGGCCTTAGAGCCGCGGGGGGCGGCGGAGCCGGCGTCGTTCGCGGCGCGGGCCGCCGCCGGGGAACCGGCGATGCTCGCCGCGCTGGCGGAGGCCGGGGAGGCGCTCGGGATCGCGCTGGCCGGTGCGCTGAACCTGCTCGACCTCGACGCGGTCGTGCTCGGCGGCGCGCACGCCGAGCTCGCGCCCTGGCTGGTCGAGCCGATCGAAGCGCAGTTGTCCCGGCGGCTCGTGGGGGCCGCGGTGTCCCGGCCGGCCGTGCGCGCGTCGGTGCTGGGGGCCGACGCGGCGGCGCTCGGGGCCGCCTGGTCGGTGCTCGACCGGGTGCTCGACGACCCGGCGGGCTGGCTAGCGCCGTGAGATCAGCACCTCCAAGCCGTCGAGGTAGCGGGCCAGCCCGAACTCGAACAGCGACTCGAGGGTGAGCACGTCCTCCGGGATCGTGCTCACCAGGGCCATCATCGGGAACCGGCCGGTGGCCATCACCTCCAGGTAGTAGCTGTCGTTGCCCTGCATCCACTCGTCGGCGCTCAGGCCGGTGTCCTGGATGGCGCGCTGCTCGTCGGCGAACACCATCGCCATGCCCCGCACGTGGTTGAACAGGCTCACCGCGCCGTTGAGGTACTCGGCCGGTTCCAGCCCGGCCTCGTGCAGCGTCGCCATCGCGTACTCGGTGTGCACCATTCCGCGCGGCACCAGCTGCGGACGGGAGAACGACAGCGCGCCCGCCATCCACGGGTGCTGTTTGTAGGCGGCCCACTGGATGCGGGCGATCGAGTCCAGGCGGGCACGCCAGCCCACCGGCTGCGGCTCGGGGATCAGCTCGACGGTGCCGAACACCGCGTCGAGCATGAGCGTGATCAGGTCCTCTTTGCTCGGGACGTACCGGTAGAGCGCCATCGTGGCCACGCCGAGCTCGGCCGCGACCCGGCGCATGGACAGCTCGGTCATGCCGTCGGCGTCGGCGATCCGGACCGCGGCGTCGACGATCCGCTCCCGGCTGAGCGAGCCCTCGCGGGGGCGCCGCGCTGCCGCGGCCGAGAGGCCCGGTGGGGGGAGCTCGCCGGCGGACGCCGACCGGACCACGGTGCCGACGCCGGGCGGGGGGAGCTCGCCGGCGGGCACCGACCGCACCACGGTGCCGACGCCGGGCACCGCCTCGACCAGCCCCTCCTGACGCAGCGCGGTGAGCACCTTGGTGGCGGTGGCCATCGCGACGCCCCACTGGCGCGTGATCTGGCGTGTGGACGGCAGGCGGTCGCCGGGGGCGAGATCGCCGGAGGTGATCCGTTCGCGAAGTTCCGCGGTGATGCGTGCCGAGGGGGTCATCGTACTAGTGCACCACCCTCGGTGCATTTGCTCAAGCGGTGGTGCCGCAGGTCGTCGGCCATGTCGTCGTACTAGTGCAGTTCTAAGGCCTTTGAACTGGCCTTTTACTGCTTGCGTACGGTCTAAACAGTGCGCTTCACTGGAGGGCGTCGTCCCCTCGTCCCGGAGCTGGATAATGAACACTTCGTACGCCGTCCACCGAGCCGGCCGGAAGGAGTGGACCGGTCTCGCGGTCCTGCTCCTCCCGCTGCTCTTCGTCTCGATGGACGTCTCGGTCCTGTACTTCGCCGTGCCCTATCTGAGCGTCGAGCTGGAACCGACGAGCACCCAGCAACTCTGGATCTTCGACGTCTACGGCTTCGTCCTGGCCGGCCTGCTGATCCCGATGGGCGCGCTCGGCGACCGGATCGGCCGCCGCCGGCTGCTGCTGCTCGGGGCCGCGGCGTTCGGCGCCGCCTCGCTGCTGGCGGCGTACGCCCCGAACGCCGAACTGCTCATCGCGGCCCGCGCGGTGCTCGGCGTCGCCGGGGCCACGCTGATGCCGTCCACCCTGGCCCTGATCCGCAACATGTTCCACGACGAACGGCAGCGCGGCACCGCGATCGGCATCTGGACCGGAGCGACGAGCGCCGGCATCGCGCTCGGCCCGGTGCTCTCCGGGCTGCTGCTCGAACACTTCTGGTGGGGCTCGGTCTTCCTGATCAACCTCCCGTTCATGGCGTTGCTGCTGGTCCTGGCGCCGGTGCTGGTGCCGGAGTTCCGGGCCGCCGGGCTCGGAAAGTTCGACTGGCTCAGCGGGGTGCTGTCGCTGGGGGCGGTGCTGCCGGTGATCTGGGGGGTGAAGGAGCTCGCCCGGACGGGCACGCTGGTGTCGTCGGCCGGGGCGATCGTGGTCGGGCTCGCCGTCGGGGTCGTGTTCCTCCGCCGCCAGGTCCGGCACCCCTCGCCGCTCGTCGACGTGGCGCTGTTCCGGCGGCGCGCGTTCGGCGGCGCGGCCGCGCTGAACGTCGTCGCCATGTTCGGTGTGGTGGGCTTCGCGCTGTTCGCCACGCAGTACCTGCAGTCGGTGCTCGGGCTCAGCCCGCTGCGTGCCGCGCTCTGGAGCGTGGCGCCGTCGCTGGTGATCGGCGGAGTGGCGCCGCTGGCGACCGCGCTCGGGCGGCGGTTCGACCGGGGCCTGGTCATGGCCGGCGGCTTCGCCGTCGCCGCGTGCGGGTTCCTGCTGGTCACGCGGGTGACCCCGGACACCGGGCTGGCGTTGGTACTGCTCGTGGCGACGCTCTACGCGGCCGGTCTGGTGACCGTGATGGCGCTGGTCACCGAAGTGGCGCTGGGGGTCGCGCCGCCGGAGCGGGCCGGGTCGGCGTCGGCGATTCTCGAGTCGGCGACCGAACTCGGGGGTGCGCTGGGGATGGCGCTGCTCGGCAGTCTCGGGAGCGCGATCTACCGGAGCTCGGTGACGTCGGGTGCGCCGGAGGGCGTGCCGTCGTCAGCGCTGGACGTGGCGCGGGAGACGCTCGGCGGCGCGCAAGCGGTAGCGGGATCGTTGCCGGGGTCCGTCGGGGACGCCGTGCTGCGGCTGGCCCGGGAGTCGTTTGTGGAGGGGATGCATGCGGCGGGGGTGGCTGCGGCGGTGGTGATGGTCGGGGCCGCGGTGGTGGCCGCGGTGGGGCTTCGAGGGCTCTCGCCGGCGGGTGGGACGGGGGAGGTGGAGGCCGAGGGAGCGGGTCCGACTGTGCGTCAGCGGGCCGTCCAGAAGTAGGCACGGGTGGCGGACTGGCCGGTGAGCAACCCGATCAGCACCACGGGCAACAACAACTGCAGCCCGGTGACGAGAATCGACGCGCCGCCGATCGAGGCGAACCCGGCCAGCACCACGAACGACGCGATCGCCAGCGTGATCACGTACGCCCCGCGGCTACCGCGCCAGATACCCCGCCCCAGCCAGCCCATCATCACCGCCGCGGCGAGCGGCACGAAGAACACCGCCGGTCCGAGCGTCGCGAACAGCAGCGAGAGCCCGAACAACCCGACCCCGGTGAGGTTCACCAGCACCATCGCCGCGACGACCGGCCGTGGCCGCTCCGGTCGCTCCCGCTTGGCCGGCAGCACGTGCATCGGAAGCGTCGGATCAGCCGCGTTGGACGGCAACGCGTTAGGCGTCTCCTCGACCCGCCCGCCGGGGTAGGCGCCCGATTGCGCTCCGGTCGGCGGGCCGGAGACGGGCGGCGCGGCCGCGCCGCCCACCGGCGCCGGAGGCGCGGAAACCGATGGCGTGGCCGCACTCCACGTTCCGGCCGGTGGGGTGGAAACCGATGGCGTGGCCGCACTCCACGTTCCGGCCGGTGGGGTGGAAACCGATGGCGTGGCCGCACCCCACGTTCCGGCCGGTGGCGTGGAAACCGGCGGGGCGGTCGCACCCCAGGTATTGGCCGGTGGCGCGGAGGTGGGCGGTGCGGCGGTGGCCCGGGCGTCGGCGGGCGGCGCGGAGACTGGCGGACCGGCGGCGCCCCAGGTGCCGGCCGGGGGTGCGGAGGTGGGCGGTGCGGCCGTACCCCACGCGCCAACCGGTGGTGCGGAGGTGGGCGTGGTGGCGGGCCGGGCGTTGACCGGTGGTGCGGAGAAAGGCGGGGAGGCTGCACCCCAGGTGCCGGTGGGGGAGGCGGAGGCGGGCGGCGCGCCGTTGGCCGGTGGGGCGGAAACGGGCGGGGTGGTAGCGGGCCGCGTGCCGGACGGAGGCGCGGAGGTGGGTGCTGCGGCGGCGGCCCAGGTGCCGGACGGAGGCGCGGAGGTGGGTGCTGCGGCGGCGGCCCAGGTGCCGGTCGGCGGCGCGGAGGTGGGCGACGCGGCGCGGGCGTCCGCCGGTGGTGCGGAGGTGGGCGACGCGGCGCGGGCGCTTGCCGGCGGTGCGGAGACCGGTGGTGTGACCGCGCCCCACGTGCTCGCCGGTCGCGCGGAGGCGGGGACTGGTGGCGTGGCTGCTCCCCGCGTGCCGGTTGGTGGCGCGGGGACAGGCGGCGCGAACGCGGTTTGCGCGCCGCCGGGTGGCATCGCGGTCGGTCGTGCGGCGGCGGGAGGGGCCGAGGTCGGGGCGGCGGCCTGATGCGGCGTCGCCGACGGCCGCGGAGTTACCGACGGCCGCGGCGTCACCGGCGGTGCGGAGACTGGCGGCGTGGCCGTGGTCCGAGCGCTGTGCGGCGGTGCGGAGACTGGCGGCGTGACCGCAGCCCGAGCGCTGTGCGGCGGTGCGGAGACCGGTGTGACCGTGGCCCGCGTGGAAGTGGCCGGCTGCGGTGTTGCCGCGGACCGGGGAGTGGTCGGCGGCGCGGAAGTCGGCGTGGCCGCGCCGCGCACTGACCCGGGCGGTGCGGAATCCGACGGTGCGGAGTCGGATGGTGCGGAATCCGACGGTGCGGAGTCGGATGGTGCGGAATCCGACGGTGCGGAGTCGGATGGCGCGGAGTTCGATCGCGCGGAGTCCGGCGGCGCGGAGTTCGATCGCGCGGAGTCCGGCGGCGCGGAGTTCGATCGCGCGGAGTCCGGCGGCGCGGTGCGGGAGCCGCTGCTCGGCGGCGCCGAGACGGGCGCCGTCGCGCGCTGGGTCGGGATGTGCGGGATCGAAGCCCTGCTGACCGTCGCCGTACCGGGCGGAACAGCTGCCCGCGCGGGCCTCGGCGGCGCGTCGGCGTCGGTGGTCCGCGCTTCGGGTGCGGTGGTCGCCGGTCGCGAGCGTCCTCTCTCCGTCGGCGCGGGGGCGGGTGTCGCGTCGTCGGACGGTTCGAGCGCGGACGCCGAGGCCGAACCGGGGTGGGCCGCCGTGGTCGGGTCCGCCGCCGCGGAGTTCGGCCGGGACGGAGCCCGCGACACTCCTGCCGACGTCGACCGACCGAGCCCCTCGGAACCAGCCTTCGCGCCGGAGGCCCCCGTGGGGATCTGCGCGCTCGTCGCCGCACCGTTCCCCGTCCGAGCGGGCGGCGCGTCCTCGGAGTCGCCTACCGACGCGGCATCCGGATCGGCCGGAGACGCCGGAGACGCCGGAGACGCCGGCGTGCCTCGAGCCGCCGATGACGCGGGTTTCCGCCCACCCGGAGCACGGGAGGACGGGGAGGCGGGCTCAGCCGTCGTGGCCGTTCCCGAGTCGTCCTTCGCCGCCGAGGCCGAGGACTTGTCGGTCATCGCGAACAGCGCCGCGAGCGCCGACCCCGGCGCCACCTTGAAGATCTCCGAAGCCTGTTTCGGCTCGGCGGGCTCGGCGTCGTCCTCGGTTCGAGGTGACGCCGAGGCCGAGTAGGTCCGTCCTACCGGCCGGGTGCCGACCTTCGCGTCGCCCGCCCCGGGGGTACGCGCCTCGCCCGCCCCGGGGGTACGCGCCGGGGCGCCCTGCTGGTCGCCGCCGGCCGGTCGACTCCCCGGCCGCGTCGGAGCCGTCGTCCGACCGGTGTCGTCCGCCGAGACCGAGCTGGTGTACGTGCGTGGGGAAGGCCGGTTGCCGCTCGGCGACTCCTCGGTGCGAGGGGCTCGCGTCGCCGGGATGCCGTCGCCGACCGGGACGGTGCCGGAGTAGGTGCGCCCGGCGGGCCGGGTTGCGGTTCTCGGTTCGTCGGTCCGAGGACCACGTGCCGCGGACCTGCTGTCCGCCGGGACCGCACCGGAGTAGGTCCGCCCGGTGCGCTGGATCGTCGGGTCGGGTCTTCCCCCGGCCTCCGAGCCGTCAGCTCCCCGATCGGCGCTCGACCCGCCGGAGTAGATCCGCCCGGCCGGTTTCGCCGACCGGTCGTCAGCGCCGGACCGCGTGTCGGTCCGGCCGGCAGGCGGGCCCTCGTTGCCGGAGCCCGTCGCCGGTTCCGGCGCGGGAGCGTTGCCGGACGACGTGGTGTAGGTACGGCCGACCGGTCGTGCGGGTGGGTTCCCGGCTCGGTGGTAGGTGCTCGGTCCGCTCGACGGCTGAGCGTCGTTCGACGGGGAGCCGTAGGTACGTCCCACCGGCCGGGTCGGCGACTTCGCGGAGGGCGCAGGAGACTTCGCCGGGCCCGCACCCGGCTCGGTCACGCGGTCGAGCGGCCCGGACGAGGTGCCACCGGCCGCCCGGGGGTCGGAAGGCCCCTGCCGGTCCAGGTCCCGCGCCCCGGTCCCTTCACGGTCCCGCCCCGCACCGGGCGCAGATCCCCGCTGCTCGTCGCCGGACGCGTCACGCGAGGCCACGGCTCCGTCACCCGGCCCGGCCGGCCGCGCGTCACCCGGCCCGCCTGGCCGTGCGTCGCCAGGCCCGGTCGGCCGTGCGTCGCCAGGACCGGCCGGACGCGCGTGATCCGATCCCGTCGGCCGCGCGCCGCGTGGAATGGAGCCCGCATCGCGTGGGGTGGAACTCGCGTCGCGTGGGGTCGAACTCGCCTCACGTGGGGTGGAGTCCGCGTCGCGCGGCGTGGGTGCACCGCGGCGGGCGCTGATCAGCGCGATCGCTGCCGCGGCCGTAGGGGTCGGTGCTGGACGAGCAGGCTTCACCTCGGACGTCCCACCGTTCGGCGTCGGCCGGTGGCTTTGTCCGGAGCGTGCGTCGGCCGAGCCCGGTGGAGCGGCGTTCGGACGGCGATCGTCCCCGGCGGCTGCACGAATGGGCGGCTCAACGACCGGCGCCACGGCCGGGTCAGATGAATCCGCTCGTGCGGCCGCATCATCAGCGGCGTTCTCCGCCGAGGCGTTCGTGCGCTCCTCGTCGGACCGCGGGGCTTGTTCCGCAGCCGCAGTGCGCCCGACCTCGGTGTCAACCTGCTCCGGCCCGTCGGCCGACGCGGACTCAGCGGATCGGGCGTCGGCGGTCGGCTTCGGCGAAGCGGCGGATAGCGGCGCGTCGTCCGCAGCCTCGTCGGCATCGGGGTCGATCGTGACCAAGGGAACCGTTGCCGTCGGGCCGGCGCTCCGGACCGGCTCGAGCGGGACAGTGGCCTCCGGGTTGTTGACGGACGCAGCGGCGGCTGCCCCAGCGGCGCTGGGGGTGGTTCCGGAGGTCATGGCGCCGGACGCTAGGGGCCGGGTGGGTGGTCGCGCCTCGTCCGATCGGACATATTCCGGTGTCCTCAGTGGTCTTTTGTTCCTTCGGTGACGCTCTCGTCGCGACTGGTCATCGCGGCGAGGCCGACTCAGGGTAGTCATCCGTGTGATGCCCGCCGCGCGGCGGCTCCGGGCGGAATATTCAGTGGTCGTTTGGCGTCTGAATCGGTACAGTAACAAGTGTTCCGATCGAACGAACCGAGGAAGGTCACCGTGCCTACGGCACTGAGCATTGAGCAGCACCTGCAGGAACTTCACGACGAGTACGCGGCTCGCATCAACGAGGCGGTCGCGGACGACCGCGACGACCTGGCCTGGCAGCTGGCCGACTCCTACACGCGCGAGGCGCTGCGCGCCCAGGCCGCGTACGGCCTCACGCCGTCGCTCGACCGGCTTCCCGGTCGGAGCGCCCCCGTCGCCGCCTGACGCGACGACGCCGCGCGCCCGACGAGGAGCGCCGGCCACCGCCGCGACGTCGCGGCGACACCCACCGCCCGCACTGATGCGGGCCTCGATCGCCGAGAGCCCGGGAATGTACCCCAGATGAAAATCGTTATCGGGTACGTGAGGCTTCCGGGACATCGGAAGCAGGGAGGACGGCCGTCATGAAGGTCAGGAACTCGCTCCGATCGCTGAAGGCGAAGGACGGCTCGATCGTGGTTCGCCGCCACGGCCAGCTCCTCGTCGTCAACAAGAAGAACCCCAGGCTGAAGGCCCGTCAGGGCTGAACCGCAGCACGTACAGTAGGGCCCCGGTCACCGACCGGGGCCCTACTCCATGCCGGGCCCCGGCCCGGTTAGAGTGACCGGATTGTGGACTTCGATGACCTGACGCTGGAGAGCGCCGCACACGACAACGCGATCGTCGCGGTCTACCGGCAGATGTTCGCGGTCCTGGGCAGTTCGGCGCAGTCCGTCATCGCCGACCCGGAGATGGTCGACCTGGCCGACGCGCTGTTCGCGGCGTTCTCGAGTGCCGGCAGCGACGGCCTCACGATGGAACAGATGCGCCACGCGTGCCGGGGCTTCCCCGAGCCGGTGTTCCAGTCGCGGGTCCGCGTGCTGCGTGAGCTCGGCGCGGTGCAGAAGGCGTTCGACCGTCCGCACCAGGACGTCTACCGCGCCAGTTTCACCAGCTACGTCTCGCTGCTCTTCGTCCGCCGGATGCTCACCCGCGGTGGTCAGCTCGAGCTGCACCGCATGCTGAGCCTCGAACGCCTCAACCTCGACGACCCGTCCGCGACCGAGGACGACGCCCGCGAGGCCGCGGCGCGCCTCACGAAGGCGTTCCGGCTGATCGTCACTGAACTGTTCATGCTGACGTCGGGCGGCACGATCGACACGCTCCGGGAGAAAGCGCCGCTGCTCTGGAACGCCGACGCGCTGATCGGCGAAGCCACCGGGTTGCACGACACCTTGCTGTCGCGCTGGCCGGACCTCACCCGGCCGAGCACGGAGCTGCGTGCCGCGATCGCGTCCTATCGCGACGTGTCGACGGCCGCGGCGGGCCGGCTCACCCAGGCCGTGGGCGCCACCCGGGCGCTGGACCTGCTGCCGCCCGAGGTGTGGCGCACGTTCACGCGCCGTTCGTCGGTGAGCGCGCTCGCCGCGCCGCTCGCCGGGCTCGTCTTCGACGCGCCCCGGGCCTGGCTGTCGGCGGCCGACCTCACCGAGGCCGTGGCGCAGGCCGAGCGACCCACCGCCGCGCGGATCCGTCCGCCCCGTCCGGCCGACGACGAGCCGATGGACGCCGAACCCGCACGCACCGCCGACGACGCCGAGGCCGCCGACCTGGCCGCCCGGGCCGAGGCCGCGCTCGCCGGGCGGGAGGCGGTGGCCGTCGCCGAGCTGGTCGGCGGTTCGGGGGACTGGCCCACGGCCCGCCGCCTGCTCGCCGACCTCACCGCCGCGGCCCAACACCCGTCCCTGCCGTACGCGCTCGTCTGGGGTGACGGTCTTCTGGTCGACGCCGGGGGCGTGCCGTCGTGGCGCGGGCAGGGAACGTTCCGCCGGGTGTTGGTCGCCGGATGAGCGCACCTCCGATCGCGGGGGTGCCGGCTGCCCTCGCGCCGCTCACCGCGCTGGGCGCAGGTGTGGTGGGCGCAGGTGTGGTGGGCGATGCCGCGTTGCGGTGCGCCCGGGCGTGGGCGGGCGGGATCCGGCCGGGCGCGCGGACGAGCGGCGGGTTGGTGTCGCCTCGTGCTGCGGGGCAGGTGCGCGCTGCTGCGGGGCAGGTGCGCGCTGCTGCGGCAGGCGGCTTCGGAGAGCGGGCAGCTGTTGTGATGCGGGGCGGGGTGTCGTGCGGGGTTGTCGTGCGGGGTGGCTTTGAGCTGCGGGTTGGCACTGTGCTGCGGGGCCGCTCTGTGATGGGGGACCGCTCTGTGCGGCGGGGTCGCTCTGTTCTGGGTCGCTCTGTTCTGGGTCGCTCTGTTCTGGGTCGCACTGTGATGCGGGCCAGCTTTGTGCTGCGGGGCGGGTGGTAGAGGTGGCGGCTTTGGACGAGGCGGCGTTGTGGGCGGCTCGAGCTCGCGCCGAGGGACCGTTGGCGGTCGCGCCGGGGGTGGCGGCACCGGACGGGTTCCGGCGGTTGCTGGAGCCAGCGGGTGTTTCGGCGGATAACGGCGTGACTTCCGTGGCTGATGGTGCGGCGAGCACCGACACGGGCGCGAGTAGCGCGCTGGGCATGAGTGGCGATGGGGCCGCCGGGAATCAGGGGACCGCTGGGGATCCTGGAGCCGCTGGAGATCCTGATGCCGCAGGGGGCCGCGGAGCCGCAGGGGGCCGCGGGGCCGCGGGGGACGGCGTGGCCGGTGGGGATCGCGTGACTGTCCGGGATGACGTGTCCGACGGCGGTGCCGTGACTCGTGGTGGTGCCGGAACCGCCGAGGGCGCAGACAGTCCAGAGAGCGCCATGAACACCCCGGGGAACGAGAACACCCAAGTTGACCAGAGCGCCCGAAGTGGCGAGAGCACCCGAAGCAACCAGAGCGCTCGGCGTGACCAGCGTGCTCAGCGTGAGGAAAACGCCCGAAGTGACGAACGCGGCCGTAGCGATAGAAGTGGCCAAACCGCTCAGGGCATCGGGATTGTCCAGGGAATCGAGAGCGTCGGAAGTGTCCAGGGCGTCGGAAGTGTCCAGGGCACCGGAAGTGTCCAGGGCCCTGGGCGTGCCGAGGGTGCTGGCCGTGCTGAGGGTGCTGAGAAGGCTGGGGATGTCGAGCGTGCTGGGCGTGATGGGAACGCTGGGCTTGACCAGAGTTCTCGTGGTGCTCCGGATGAGGGGAAGGTCGGCGGCCCTTCTGACCGCGCGCTCGGTAGGGCTGGGAGTGGTGAGGTCCGCCGGGCGGCGGGGGGCCCGTCCGGGGCCTGGTTGGTGCCGGTCGGGCCGGATGGGGTGACCCCGGCGGCGCTGCGTGATCTGCGGCTGGGGCTGCCCACGTTGGACCATCGGAACGAGGCGAGCCGGGTGCTCGCCGTGTGTCTGCG
The DNA here is from genome assembly GCF_000585375.1 of Cryptosporangium arvum DSM 44712. Lineage (NCBI taxonomy): Bacteria > Bacillati > Actinomycetota > Actinomycetes > Cryptosporangiales > Cryptosporangiaceae > Cryptosporangium > Cryptosporangium arvum. Next base: position 5,929,868 of record NZ_KK073874.1, on the reverse strand, counting down.
CTGTTGTTGGAGCGACCTGGCCGGGGAGCCCTGGCCGGGGCGGGAGACGTCGGTCGCCGCGGTGATGGGGATGCTGGCGGAGTTGCTGCCCACTCGGTTGCCGCAAACCCATCACCGGTTCGCGGTCGAGGCGTTCCGGCAGCTCAACGACTCCGGCTGGTTGCGGTGGAGGGAGCGGGCGGGAACGATCCGGCTCGGGCCGCGGGTGGCGGGTTGGCCGGTCGCGGAACTCGAGGCCCTGCGGGAGCTGTGCCGCACCATGCCCACCCCGCCTATGCCACCGGAGAAACCGCGCACGACAGGGTCGGCCGCCGCGGACGCTACCCGCGGCACGATGCTGCCTCCGCGGGACGCTTCCCGCGGGACCACGTCGGCTGTGTCGGAGCTGCCCACCGCGGCTCCGGGGGCTACCCGGGCAACGACGCCGGCTCCGGCCCCGAAGCCAGCGACTTCCGACGCCGATGTCTCGCCCGCTTCGGGCTCGTCGCCGGAGGCGCTTCGGGGTGGGGGCGCCGCGCGGGCGGTGGGCAGCGGGGCGGCGTACGGAGAAGAAGCGGGAAGTACACGCGAGGGGGCGGGGTGACTCATCCGGCGGACGACATCCTGGGGGCGCTGTCGGAGCGGCAACGCGACGAAGTCGTGGCCGCCTGGGCCGCGGTGGAGTACGGGCGGGAGCCGGTCGACGAGGTCGGGTTCGCCGCGCTCCGGGACCCGGCGCTGCGCGAGACGCTCCGGGCCGTGCTGCGCCGGACCGGGCGTGACCTGGTGCGTGCCGCCGGTCGGCAGTGGACGAGCGGGTACGCCGACGACGTGCGCGAGGAACTCGTGGCCCGCGGCTGGGGTGCGCTGCCGGAGTACGACCGCGCGGTGCTCACGACGATCCTCGTGCACTCGGTGGCGATCCCGCGGTCGGAGGGGCACCTCACCGACGACAGCTGGGCCTCCGCGGTGCCGACCACGGTGGCCGAGTTGCGCGGGCACACGCAGCTGGCGCGGGGCAAGCTCAGCGAGGCGCTGCAGCGGCTGCGCACGGCCGACCTGATCCGGCAGACGCGCAGCGCGGGGTACGTGCCGGGGGCGCAGTTCCACCGGCTGACGCCGGCCGCGCGCAAGGTGCTGCAGGAGGAGTTGGTGCTGGCCGCCGGCCCGGGGAGCCCCCTGGCGGCGGCGATTCGAGCGGGCAGAGGAGAACAGTGAGGATCGACGACCACCTGGACGTCGTGGGTGACCGGGTCGCGATCGGGATCCAGCTGATCGGGGTGTCGCGGCTCTCGACGCACCCGGTGCCGCTGCTGCCGGGGTGCCTGATCACGGTCGCCGGGCAGGGGCCGAAGGACTCGAACGGGGCCGGGAAGTCCTCGTTCATCGCCGCGCTGACGCTGTTGCACGGCGACGAGCAGTGGCGGCTGGCGTCCGGGGCCCGCGAATCGGCCGACCTGTTGTTCTCCGCGGAGATCGCCGCGCAGGAGCGGGAGTACGCGAGCGCGGACCACGGGTACGTGATCGGGGTGTTCGCCGACCGTGAGGCCGAGGACCCGGGGCCGAGCGCGCTCACCGTGTGGCTGCGGATCTCACGGGACACCCCGCACGTGCTGGTGCGGTGGGCGAACGGGCTGCACGTGCCGGTCGGTGCGTCGGAGGCCGACCGCGAGCGGGAAGCGGACACGCTGTGGGCGGCGCTCCCGCCCCGCGCAGGTCGACGCGACTACAACGCGCGTGACCTGTCCCGCGTGCTGTTCGGCGACCACATCCGGTGCGTGTCGTTCCTGTCGACGTCGGTACGGCCGTCGGCGACCGCGAACCTGCTGGCCCAGCCGCTCAACGAGCTCAAGCCCGACCGGATCTTCTCCGCGGTCGCGGCGCTGACCGGGCTCGACCACGAGATCGCCGACGAGCAGCGCCACCGCAACACCGAGCACGCCGAGTTGGAGAAGGCCGCCGACGCCGAGCGCAAGCTCGTCGAGTGGGAAGAGCAGGCGCACCACATCGAGTCCGCGATCGCGCGGCGGGAACAGGCCCGCGACCTGGCCGGAACGGCGCGGGACCGGTGGCGGTCGCGGGCGGCGGTGCTGGTCGCGCGGGGCGCCGACGAGCTGGAGGCGATCGAGGACGACCTGGAGCGGATCGCCGCCGACGACGGTGCGCAGGCCGAACGGCTCGCGACGATCGCCGAGGAACTGCACGTGCTCGGCGACGACGTCGCGCTGCGCGACCGGTTGCGCCGCGCGGAGGAGTCGTTCGCGTCGGTCGACGCCGACCACCAGGCCCTACGTGACCGCCGCCGGGCGTTGACCGGGAGCCTGGAGCGGCTCGGCCGGGAAGCCGACGAGCTGGAGGCGACGGCGCGGGACACGGACGGTCGGTCGGTGGCGGACGCGTCCGACGAGCTAGAAGCCGCGGCGACGGTGCGCACCGCGGCGATCGGTGCCCGGGCTATCGCGGCGTCGGCGCTGGACGCGGCCCGGGCGGCGGTGCGGGTGGCGGAGTCCGGGGACGACGTCGCGGCCCCGCAGCTGGCCGCGCTGCGGACCGCCGGGATCGCGGCGACGGCGCTCGTCGACGCGGTGACGATCGCGGAGCCGCAGCGGGCGGTGCGGGAGCCGCTGCTCTGGCCGTACCGCGAAGCGGTGGTGATCGGCGAGGGTGATCTCGATGCCGCCACGGCGGCGCTGGCCGGGATCCCGGGCTCGATCGTCGTCTCCGATCCGTCGGCGTTCCTCTCGCGGCTGGAGGCCGCGGCGGCGGTGAACGGCGCCGCCGTCACGTCGGGCGGCGTGACCGTCGTCGGGGGATTCGCCGCCCCGATCACCGGGCGGGCCGCACGCATCGAGCGGGCCCAGGCGTCGGTCGCCGACGCGCGGACCACCCTCGACGAGGCGTCCGCGCAGCTCGCCGACGCCGACCGGCGGCTCGCGGTCGCCGACCGCCGGGTCGTCGCGGCGCGCGCCGCGGTGACCGCGGAGTCCCGCCGGACCAGGATCCGCGCGCACCGCCGCGAACTCGACGAGGTCGCCGACCGCGAGGACGCGCTCGCGCCCCGGCTCACCGCCGCCCGCCACGAGTACGACCTGGCCCGCCTGGCCGAGACCGGCCGCCAGCAGCAGGCCGAGGCGCTGCTCGGCAACCGGCGCCGGGTCGAGGACGGCCGCGACGAACTCCGGGCCGAACGCGACCGGCTCGAGACCCGGCGCCGGATCGTCGACCTGGACTCCCTGCTCAAGGAGTGGGGCGGCACCGTGGAGGCCGCGCAGGACCATCTCGCCGACCTGCCCGACGAGGAGCAGCTCTTCGACTCCGACGACTGGTGGCGCGCCGCCGAGTCGGTGCTCGCGGAGATTCTCGCCCTGTGCTTCCGGGCCGGGGACCCGGTACCGGCGCAGGTCACGGCGCTGGGCGAGGAGCGTTCGGCTCCCGGCCGCGGTCAGGCCGACCGGCAGAAACAGACATTCGGTGCACTCCTGGCCGCGGTCCGCGACCACCTCACGCTCAAGGCCCATGAGGACGCCCATCAACGCGCCCGCCTCGCCGACGAGCGGGTCGAGAAGCGGCGGGCCCGCGACGCGGCGTCGCTGGGTCACGAGGAGGCGGCGAAGGCCGCCGCCGCGGTGCGGGCGTCGCTGGCCCGGGCGATCACGGCCCGGCTCACCGCGGTCGGCGCGAAGTTCGACGACCTCGACCGGGCCTACGGGGGGTACGGGGCGGGCCTGCGGTTCGTCGAGCCCGAACCGCCGGCCGACCCGACCAAGCGCTGGAACTGGGAGGTCACCCCGGTGTGGCGCCGGGCCGAGGGCAACGTGATGGTCGCCTACGACCGTCGTGGGAACACCGCGCAGATGGACGAGAAGGCGGTGAAGCTGGTGTGCGCGGCGGCGTTGGCGTCGGGCACCGGCCGGCCGTTGCTGCTGGTGCTGGACGAGTTGGGCCGCAACCTCGGCAAGCAGCACCGGCGCGAGGCGGTGGCGCTGTTCGAGCGGATCGGCGCCGACAGCGGCATCACGGTCGTCGGCGCGCTCCAGGACGACATGGAGCGGTACGCGATCGACGCGTGCGGGGAGTACGTGAAGCTGCGCCGGACGTCGGACGCGATGGCGTACAACCAGGCGCCGGTGATCCACGGGTTCGACCGCCGGGCGGCCCGGGTGGCGCTGCTGGGCGAGTGGCTGTCGGGAAGCTACTCCGGCGATCTCCTGGAGGTCTGATGTCCGTTCCCGACCCGGTCGCGGTGTTGCGGATGGTGTCGCCGGTTCTACCCGGTTCAGGTCGCGGAGAAGCAGAATTGCACGGTGCGGGCGGTCGTGCGTGCTCCGGGCGGTCACGGGTCGCTCGCCCGGCCGGGTGGGGTGACCGCGCGGCTGGGATCGATGCTGCCGGTGCTGGACCGGCGGTGGCCGCCGCGTTGCCCGCCCCGGCGGCGCGGTGAACGTGCGCCCTACGTCTGCTTCGGTCGATCTGGACGGTCGGTTGCTGCCCGGCTTCGGGCCCGAGTCGTTCGTGGCCGAGCTTCGGGCACTGCTGGGCGACGACGTCGAGCTGGGCGTCGTGCGGCACGATCCCGTCACGCTCGAACCGTCGCTGGGGCTGTTCGACACGCTCGCCTCGGTGCTGCGTGAGCACGCTGCCCGCGTCGATGAAGTTCACGACGCTCGTGCACGGGGTGGACGAACGCATTCCGGTCGAGGCGGTGGAGTTCGGGACGTCGTGCGTGCGGTCGTTGCTGGGGCGGTTCTCGTGAGCGGGTTGTCCGCGCCGGTCAGTGCATGGCGCGGATGAAGCCGGCCAGGCGGGTGGCGTCGCGGCGGCGTCGCTCGTAGGTGGCGCCGACCGCGAGCAGCAGCGCACCGGCGAGGGAGAGCGGCACCCAGGTCGGGACCGTGTCGGCGAGCGCGGGGAGCACCGGCACGAGCGCCCGGGCGGTGACCAGGCTCAGCACGACGGCCCCGACCAGGAACGGAGCCTGCCGCCGGGTCGCCGCGCCGGCGAGCGTCACGGCGAGCGCCGCGATCCCCAGCAGCAGCGCGCGGACCCCGAGCGTGCCCGCGGCCAGCGCGACCACGAGGGTCGGCACGGTCGCGACCGTGAGCGCCGGACCGAGCGCAGGCCACGACGACACCGCCGGTCGGCGTCGCAGCGTGAAGAGACCGAACGCTGCGGTCAGCGCGGCGGCCGGGAGCGTGTACGCCTCCGGCACGGTGACCCCGGCCCGGCCGAGCCAGGCCCACAGCGCGACGAGCTCCACGACCGGCACGAGCCATCCGCACCGGCGCCGGTCGGAGCGCAACCCGACGAGCCCGAGCGGGACGCCGAGAAGGGTCGTCGTGAGGGCGAACGTCGGATCGCCGGTGGTGCCGAGCTCGAGGAGCCCGGCCGCGGAGGCGCTCAGTGCGAAGGCGAGGAGGCCGGCCACGGCGGCGCCCGCGTCGAGAACGTCGGTGACGACGTGGGGAGCGGCGAGGAGGCCGGGTAGGACGAGCACGGTGGTGAGCGCCACGAGGAGGTAGGCCACCGGGAGGTCGGCGGCGGCGCCGGTCGCGAAGGCCAGGGCGATGGCGCTGGCGGTAAGGGCGGCGGCGCCGATGCCGCGGGGGGTGTTGTCGCGGGTGAGCGCGGTGACGGCGGTGGCGGCGGCGAGCACGAGGGTGAGAACGACGAGGGTGGCGGTGCGGTCGGCCAGGGCCCAGGCCAGGGCGTTGAGGGTAGCGGTGGCGGCCAGTGCCGCGGCGATGGTGGTGTTCGGCGACCGGCGGAGGGGAGTGGCCGGGATTCCGGCGGTGGGGGAGCGGAGGGGAAGGCAGGCGGTGACGGTGCCGGTGGCGGCCAGGGCCAGGAGCACGGTCACGGCGATCGGCCAGGGGGCGTGGAGCGCGGGGGCCAGCGTGGCGAGGCCCGGAGCGAGAGCCGGAACAGCGGACCAGAGGGCCGTTCGGCGGTCCGCGCGCCACCGCACCCCGAGGAACACGACGGCCGCGGCCAGCAGCACGACCGGGTCGAGCACGGTGCCCGGGTAGGTCAGCGCCGGACCGAGCGCGGCGGCGTCGGCCGGTGCGCCCCGCCAGACGGCGGTCACCCAGCTGAGCGGTCCGACCACCACGGCGAGCACCGTCGGCACCAGCGCCGACGCGGCGACGACGATGCCCGGCGTCGCCGCAGCCACCGCGCCCCACCGCCCGGCCGACGGGCGCCGGCCCTCGGTGGCGAACTCCCCGGTGGGGCGGGAGTTCCCCGTGATTCCGGCGGCCGGACGGGGCAGGGCGGCGTGGACGGCGACGGCGGCCAGGGCGGCGGCGGTCAGGGCGAGGATCGCGAGGACCGAGCGGTCGACGAGCTGGAGATCGCCACCGGGGCCGGGCACGGCGGCGGCCAGCGCGGCGCCGGTGTAGGCGGTGACCCCGGCGAGAATCGCGGCCAGCGTGGCCGAGTGCGGGCGCGCGTCCCGCGTCAGCCGGGCGATCGTGAGCGCGACGAGCGCGGAAAGCCCGACCGCGACGCCGGCCGGACCGGGCCCCCCGACCCAGCCGGACGCATCCCTCGCGACCGCGGTGGCGACGGCCGCCGCCCAACCGCTGAGCGTGCCGAGCGCGAGCCCGGTGGCGACCACCTGACGCGTGCCGGTGGAGCGAACGGCCACGATCCCGTAGAGCGCGGCGACGAGGCCGAGCGTGACGAGCGTGGCCTCGCGGGAGGCCAGCGACACCACGGTGGCGTGCGCGGCCAGGACGCCGCCGAGCCAGGAGAGGACAGGCGCGCGCCGGACCATCCCCGCCACCGTGGCCGCGACCGCGGCCAGGCCCACGACCAGCAGGGTCGCCCAGATCGAAGCACCGAACGCCGCCGGGGCCAACACGAGGACCGCACCGACGCCCAGCGGCGCCGCGCTGCTCGCCGCCTGCCGGGCGATCCCCTCGCCGTGCGGCGAGGTGGGCTGAACGCCGCGCGGCGCGGTCTGGATTTTTTCGTGGGGGGTGGTCGTGGAGTCGGGTGCGGTGCTCGGGGAGGGGCGGCGGTCCAGGGAGAGGAGAAGGAGTCCGGTGGCGACGGTCAGGGCCAGTAGTGCGGTGACCAGGTCGGGGCTGGGACGGGCGTCGGGGACGGCCCAGACGGGCTGGGTCACCGAGGTCGCGCGCCAGACGAGTTCGGGGCTCACCAGAGGAGCCAGGAGCGTGAAGCCGACGGCGGTGACCGGTGAGATACCCGCGACTGCCGCGACCACCGCGGACGCGATTCCGGTGCCGGTGCGCCACGGCGTACGCAGCGCGAGCGTGACCGCCGCGGCGGCGGTGATCGCCACCGCGACCCCGGTCAGGCCCCAGCCGCGGGGACCGAAGAGCAGCCACTGGACCACCGGGCCGGCCAGGACCATCGGCACCGCGACCCCCGCGGCCAGCCCACGAGCCACCGCCGACGCCCCGTCCGCCCCACGCTCCGCCGAGGGTGCGTCAGCCGGGGTGGGTGCCGCCGGACGCGCGGTGGACGGGTGCGCCGGCCCGGTCGGGTGGGAGTCGGCGCCGGAGGCGTGGGGCGCGGTTGCGGGCTGGGTGGGGTTGGTGGGGTTGGTGGGCTCGGCGGGGTTGGCGGGGTTGGCGGGCGGTGAGGGGAGAGCGGCGCGACTGAAGGTGGCGCGGACGGACGTGGAGGTGGTGCGGGCGGACGTGGAGGTGGTGCGGGCAGGAGTGGCGGTTTCGGCGGCCAGGAGGATGGCTGCGGCGAGGCCGATGAGGACGAGGGTGCCGACCAGGCGCTGGGCCGGGGCTGCTGTCGCTCCGGTCGGGGCGGCGGCGGCGACGAAGGCGCTCAGGGCGGTGCCGAGGGCGGTGAAGGCGCCGCAGACGAGGGCCACGGTGCGGAGCGCCTGGTTCCGGCTGAACCAGCGGATGGCGACGTCGGCTCCGACCAGCGCGAGACCGAGTGCCGCGTAGGCCGCGAGCACGTCGAGCGAAGGGCTGAACAGGAGCAGCGCCGCGGGGTGCGCGAGTACCAGGCCCGCCGGGCGGAGGGTGCGCAGGGGAACCAGGGCGGGGTAGACCAGGGCGATCGCCGCGACGGTGCCCAGCACGATTCCCGCGTATCTCGCTCCTCCGGAGGGGACCAGTCCGGCGTGGTGGAGTGCGTAGCCGTCGAGGGCGAGGAGGACCAGGCCGAGCAGGCCGATGGTTTCGGCGGTCGAGGTCAGGCCGCGGCGGTGCAGCAGCGCGGGCACGGCGAAGGTGATCGCGGTGATGCCGGCGAGAATGGCGGCCCGTCCGCCGATGCCGAAGGCGCCCCAGGCGACCACGGTGAACACGACCGCGGCGACGGCCAGCAGGGCGCCGCCGAGGGCCAGCAGCACGGTCTGCACCGACCAGGCCGACGCCTCGGGGCGCACCGGCTCGCCGACCGGCCCCACCCACGGCGGCACCGGCCCCACCCCACCAGGCCCGGCCGCGCCAGGTCCGGCCGCGCCGGGCCAGGAGACGCCAGGAGCAGCCCCACCGGCAGCCGGAGACGCGTATGCGGGTGCCGTGTGCCCCGGTGCGCCGGCCTCGGTGCTCGCGGCATAGGGCGCCGCGTACCCGGCTCCGACCCCGCCGCGCCCCGCTGCTCCGGACCCCTTTGCTCCAGGTCCTGCGACCCCGGGCACTGCGGCTCCGGGTCCTGCGACCCCGGATCCAGTCCCCGCGAGTCCGGGCGAGACCAAGCGCTGGGCGAGCAAACGCGCTCGATGCGCCGAGGCTCCGGCCCACGCGTGGTACGCCGCCGCCGCGTAGTTCTCCGCTCGGTCGGCCTCGAACCTCGCGGCCCGCGCGCGACCGGTCGCCACCGACAACGTCCGCGCCGTCACGACCACCGCAGCGTCGGCCCGCGCCAACTCCTGCCGAGCCGCTTCTCGCCGAGCCGCCTCATGATCCGGGTACATGCGTACACCCTGTCGCCCCCCGCCCCGCGACGCCTGAGCAGAAGTACCCGCCCTGCGCAGCGCGTCCCGCCCCGCCCCGTCCCGC